>JAYZVA010000066.1:0-13905 GCA_036156175.1 Myxococcota bacterium | reverse complement strand
TTTCGAGTGGTGGACCGTCTGATGACGAACTTTCACTTGCCGCGGTCTTCGCTGCTCATGCTTGTCTGCGCATTTGGGGGTCGCGAGCATGTGCTCAATGGGTACGACGTGGCGATTCGGAACGGGTTCCGTTTTTACAGTTACGGGGATGCGATGTTGTTGAGTCCCGCAGCGGAGGCAGTGTGAGCACCGTCTTGCCATTCACCGTGGAGGCGACGGCCGGCGCTGCCCGAACCGGGACCTTGCAGACGCCTCATGGTCCAGTTCAAACCCCTGCGTTCATGCCCGTGGGGACCAAGGGCACCGTCAAGGGCATCGTCCCCGAGGAGCTTCGGGAGGTCGGGGTGGAGATGGTGCTGTGCAACGCCTACCACTTGTGGGTACGGCCTGGACACGGCCGGATCGGCGAGCTCGGTGGACTCCATCGGTTCATGAACTGGTCGGGTCCGATCCTGACCGACTCGGGGGGCTACCAAGTGTTCTCGCTTCGGCACCTGGCCAAGGTCTCCGAGCAGGGCGTGAAGTTCCGTTCGCCGCACGATGGTCAGTACCGGACGCTCACGCCCGAGGTGTCGGTGGAGATCCAGGAGACGTTGGGCGTGGACATCGCGATGGCATTCGATGAATGCATCGAGTGGCCGGCCGAACGGGATCGGGTTGCCCGGTCAACGGAGCGGACAACCCGGTGGCTCAAGCGGTGCATCGCTGCGCGTCGTCACCCGGATCGGACTGCGCTGTTGGGCATCGTGCAGGGCGGGTTCTACGATGACCTGCGCGAGGCCCACGCCCATGAAATCGTGGAACTTGACCTTGATGGCTACGCGATCGGCGGCCTCAGCGTCGGCGAACCCACAGACGAGCTGTTGGGCATGGTCGAGACGACCACTCCGCACCTTCCCAACGACAAAGTGCGGTACCTGATGGGGGTCGGATACCCCGTCAATCTGGTGGACGCGGTGATGCGCGGCGTGGATATTTTCGACTGCGTGATCCCGACGCGCAGCGGTCGTTTTGGATACGCCTTCACCTCGCAGGGCAAGCTCTCGATCAAGCATGCTCGTTACGGAATGGACCAAGAGCCACTCGATCCGGCCTGTACGTGTTACACGTGCCGGTCTTTCAGCCGGGCGTACCTCCGGCACCTCTTTCAATCCAACGAAATTTTAGCCCCAAGACTCATCTCATTGCACAACGTGGCGTTCTATCAATCGCTCATGGCCCGCTTGCGAGCCGCCATCCGGTCCGGTCAGGAATCCGTGGCGGCCGTGAGGGCTGAGGCGCAGATCGCCACCGACCCAATTCGATAGCGTCCCCCCGGAGCAGACCATCATGGCTGAGACTCACACCATCACCGAAGCGCCGCACACAACCGTGCACTGGCAGGCCGCGCCTGCGGCTCAGAGCCCGCTCGGTGGCCTGCCGTTCATCATGATCATGATCGGCATCTTCTATTTTGTCCTCATTCGACCCCAACAAAAAGAACGCAAGGCGCACGACGCGCTGGTGGCTGGCCTGCAGAAGGGCGACCGCGTCATCAATCGGTCCGGTATTCACGGGCGGGTGCACGCGGTGAGTGAGGGAACAATCGACTTGGAAATTGCTGACAAGGTGGTGATCACCATCGACAAGACGTCGGTTCAGCGCAAGGGAGACGACTAAATGCCTGGAACATGGTGGACCCGAGTCTTCGTCATCATCGTGACCCTCGGATGGGGGATCTGGATGTTGACGCCGACGTTCGTCGGGGAATCAACGCAAGCGATGCTGGAAGCGCAAGCCGCGGCGGCAACATCCGCTGCTGACTCGGCGACCGGCGACGAGGAAGCGGAGGTGGCCGAAGGCCCGTGGTGGGCCGACTTCTTGCCCGAAGGGCGGATCAATCTGGGCCTCGACCTTCAAGGCGGCATTGACATGACCTTGCAGGTCGAAGTCGATGAGGCGGTTGTGTCAGCGGTTCACCGAGACGTGGGTCCGCTGAAAACCTTGGCAGACGATGAAGGGTTGAAGCTGAGCGATGCGCGCCGGGCCCGGGGCGAACCCATCCTTCTTCTTCGCGCAGGCGATGGCGTTGAAGACGATGCCGTGCGTCGGTTCATGACGAAGCGCTTCGACACCTACGAGTTCCTCGAGCGTCGCACGCTGGATGGGGCTGAGTACATGGCGTTCGGCTTGTTGCCGGACCAAGCCAAATACATCGGCGACCGGGCCGTTGAGCAGGCCCTTGAGACCCTGCGGTCTCGCATTGACGAAACCGGCGTGAAAGAGCCCTCCATTGTGTTGAAGGGAGGCAATCGAATCAACGTTCAGCTTCCGGGCATTGAAAACATCGAGGAAGCCGTTGCCGCCATTGGGACGACGGCTGTTCTCGAGTTCATGCTGGTGGACGAAGAAGCCGATGAGGTCGCCCTCGACCGCGGGCTGTTGGATGCAGAAGCCACGCTGACGGCAGAGCAGTTTGCCGACGATGTCTACCTCAGCGACTGGCTGGCTCGTCAAGGTCGGATCGACTCCAAGTCGAAGGTGATGTTCGAGTACGAAGACCAGGGCGAGCTGGGTCAGGTGCGGACGCGGGCCGTGGTCGTCCGTGACCGGATCATCTTGACAGGAGACGACGTCAACGACGCCTCCGTCGCCATGAACCAATACAACGAACCGTACGTTGCGCTGGAGTTCAAGCCCCGGGGTGGAAAGGTGTTCTGCGACATCACCTCCGAAAACGTGGGGCGTCGCTTTGCGATTGTTTTGGACGACAAGACGCGCAGTGCACCCGTGATTCGGGAAGCCATCTGCGGCGGTCGAGCCAGCATTGAGATGGGCGTGCAGGATTACCAGCAGGGGCTCAAAGAAGCCTCAGTGTTGGCCTTGGTGCTTCGGACTGGTGCGTTGCCGGCTCCCGTCAGCATTGGCGACGTCCGAACCGTCGGAGCCAGCCTTGGTGCAGATGCCATCGAAGCTGGAAAGGTGGCGACGTCTGCGGGCGGTACGCTGGTGCTGGTGTTTATGTTGGCGTTTTACAAGCGCGCTGGCGTGGTCAGCTGCGTCGCGCTCATCACCAACATCTTGCTGGTGATGTCGCTCTTGGCAGCTGCCGGGGCGACGTTGACGCTGCCAGGAATCGCTGGAATTGCGCTGACCGTCGGTATGGCGGTGGACTGCAACATCATCGTGTACGAGCGGATCCGCGAGGAACTGAGGCTCGGCAAGAACACCCGTGCGGCTGTCGACGCTGGATTCTCCAACGCCCTCACCGCGGTGTTGGATGCCAACATCACCACATTCATCGCAGGAGTTGTGCTGTACACCTACGGCACCGGTCCCATCAAGGGCTTCAGCGTGACGCTGATGATCGGCATCATCACCACCCTGTTCACAGGCATCTTTGTCAGCCGCACAATGATGAACTTTGTCACGCGCAAAGCCCACTCGCGGTTGTCCATCTGAGGTTGAAATGTACTTAATCAAACCAGGAACCAACATTGACTTCGTCGCTGGCCGGCGGATTGCCGCGATTGCTTCGGTGATCATGGTGACGGCCAGCTTGGCTCTGTTCTTCGTCAAGGGTCCGAACTGGGGAATCGATTTCACCGGTGGTACAGAGGTGCACCTGAAGTTCAACGAGGCGGTTCAGATCGGCGAGGTGCGAAGCGCCCTCACGCAACTCGAGCTGGGCAGCGATGCCGTTCAGCAGATCGGTGCCGATGAGGAAGGCGAGTACGTCATTCGAATTCAGGACCCCGAGTTTGGAACCGCCGAGACGCGGGCGACGGTGGAAGCGGCGTTGAAGGATCGCTTTGGCGAAAACTGGATCAACGAGACCGACTTCACCGCGGAGGTGGGTGCGCGCTTGACCGTCCGGTACAACGGCGAAAAGGTGACGCTGGATGACGTCCAGGCCGCCGTAGACGACATTCCGGGCGCCAAGGCCGCACCAGCCTTGGACGAGAACGTGCTGTACATCAACCTCCCGGGTTTGGCGACCCAGATCGGCGGCAAGCTCCGAGGGTCGTTGCCAGACCGAGACTTTAAGGTGCTCCAGGTCGATTCAGTGGGTCCGAAAGTGGGTGGTGAGTTGCGTCGCCAAGGATTCATTGCCATTGTGGCCACCTTGGCGTTGATTTTGGTCTACGTGGGATTTCGGTTTGACTTGGCGTTCGCCCCCGGTGCGGTCTTGGCCTTGTTTCACGACGTCAGTGTGGTTGTCGGCATCTTCACGCTCACGGGCCACGAGTTCAACTTGCCCATGATTGGGGCATTGCTGACCATCATCGGCTACTCGCTCAATGACACGATTGTCATCTACGACCGCATTCGGGAGAACATGTCGCGGTACCGCCGCAAGGACACTTCGGCCTTGATCAACACCTCGATCAACGAGACGCTCGGTCGGACGCTTGCCACGTCGATCACGACAGGGTGTGCGATGATGGCGTTCTTGACGCTCGGCGGTCCGGTGATTGAGACCTTTGCCCTCGCGATCTTGCTCGGCGTCATTTTCGGAACGTATTCGACCGTGTGGGTGGCGAGCCCCACGATTCTGGTGATGGAAGACCTGCAGCCCGTGCTCTCGAAGGTCTTTACGCCGGTTCAGGCGCGGCTTGATGCCGAGGCCGAAGAAGGCCCGGTATCCGCCACGGAAGAACGGCGTCAAGCCCGTGAGTCGGGGCAACCAGAATTGTAGGTTGACCCGACCCCCGGTGTTCGCCTTACAATGGCGGCCCGGGTCGAGGGGAACGAGGACAATGCGATGACCAAATCAGAGTTGATGGAAGCCTTGGCCGAGTCGCGTGGCCTTTCTCGGCGGACCGCTGAGGAAGTCGTGAACGTGATCTTCGACGGCATGCGGGATGTCCTCAAGACGGGTGGACGGATTGAAATCCGAGGGTTCGGCTCGTTCAAGGTACGGCAATACAAGGGTCGGACCGGGCGCAATCCAAAGACGGGCGCTGAAATCTTGGTCAAACCCAAGGTGTTGCCCATCTTCAAGGTGAGCAAGTTGATGCGGGACCGCATCAACAAAGATCTGGAGTAGTCATGATTCCTGCACTCTTGGCCCTCGCACTCAGTGCGGAGGCGGCAACGCTGTACGTCAACGGCACCCCTGTCGAAGGCCTGCGAGACTTCGAATTCAAGAACGTCACCGTTCAAGTCGACCAGAACGGCGATGTCTTCATCATCGCTCCGCAGTACAACGTGGCCGTGGGCGATGATGCGCAGACCAAAAAGAAACGAAAGGCCAAAAAAGACGTCACGCGACCGCCCGATCCCACCGGCGATGGCACCGTACCCAGCAACCGGTGGTGGCTGTTCTCCGAGGACAACCAGACTGAGGGTCAGGTCGTGGACATCGCGGTGAACGGAACGACGGTCAAGACGTTTCGTTCCGGCGGTGGTCAGATCATCTTCGACCTGGGGCCCTACATGAACACGGGTGAGAACGCCGTCACCTTCACGAGCCGGAGCGAGCGTCTTGGTGGCGGGGCCATGTTCCTGTACGTCGGGACCGGCTCCATCGATGGCGGTCGGGTGTCGTTGAACAAGCCCGAGATCGAGTTCAAGCGCAATGCAGAGAGCGCGCGTGTCGAGACGTCTTCGGCCACCATCACCGTCGAATAGCACCTCAGCAATCAACCCTGCACGCCGGCCCAAGGGTTCCTGAAGACCCGCGTGCGCGAAGGGGTGATCGTTTCGAGTGTGCACTCCGAGATCGGGTGCTTCTGCGTGTGTTTGCTCCGCAGTGTACCGATTGGCACCCCATGGAGCGGCCCGTCCCGCACTGGGCTGCAGGCGGGTTTTTGCGTCGGTTCGGATCCA
This sequence comes from Myxococcota bacterium, assembly GCA_036156175.1. Classification (GTDB taxonomy): domain Bacteria; phylum Myxococcota_A; class UBA796; order UBA796; family UBA796; genus UBA796. The sequence continues at coordinate 8,094 of JAYZVA010000066.1, read as the reverse complement.
CGCTAAGGTGTTGACGTGACAAGTCACTTTGGCGGCCGTTCCTCAGTTTGGTCGCACCCTCCCTCCGATTTGTGTCTCCCCGAGCACCCCGCTCCGCTCTTCCCATTGTCCTCCCATCCTTGCTCTTCTCCGTAGGAAATATGGCTGCTGTACGCTCACTTGAAACGCCAAACAATCAACGCCGAACGTATGTTCTCGACACCAATGTTCTCCTGTATGACCCGAATGCCATCGAGGTGTTTGAGGACAACGAGCTGGTGATCCCGATCACGGTCATCGAAGAAGTCGACCGATTCAAGAAAGATCTCAATGAGACGGGGCGGAACGCTCGCCTGGTGTCTCGTCGCTTGGACGAGCTCCGGCATCGCGGACGGCTCAGTCGGGGCGTCCCGCTGGACTCCGGCGGTCAGATTCGTGTTGAGATCCCGGATGGGTCAGAACCCCATGCGCCCAGCGTGTTGATGAACCACAGCAACGACAACAAGATCATCGCGGTGGCCCACAAGCTGGCGCAAAAGGCGGAGCCCGGGCACGTCATCTTGGTGACCCGCGACACGAACATGCGCATCAAAGCCGACTCGCTGGGGATCAAGGCGGAAGACTACGAGCACGCACACATCCACATTGATGAGTCCTTCACCGGAGTCCGCGAGGCGACGTGTTCGAGCGAACAAGTCAGTGCGTTGTACAGCCAAGGGTGGCTGCCTTGGGAAGAAGGCGGGGTCCACCCCAATGAGTTCCTGATTTTGAAAGCCGAAGACAACCCGAGTCAGACCGGGATGGCCCGGTATGACGCCAAACAAAAGCGGCTGAAGCCGGTCGGCAAGCATCGAGAAGGCGTGTGGGGCATCTTTGCCCGCAACAAGGAGCAGCTGTTTGCACTGGACATGCTGCTCGATGATTCCATCGATCTGGTGACCATTGATGGCATGGCCGGCACCGGCAAGACGTTGATGGCGATTGCGTGCGGCCTGAAGCGGGTAGCGGATGACCGTTCGTTCCGTCGCCTTGTGGTGAGTCGGCCGATCTTTCCTTTGGGCAAGGACATGGGGTTCCTGCCGGGGGATGTCAGCGAGAAACTCAATCCATGGATGAAGCCAATCTTTGACAACCTCGACTTGCTCTTGGGTGGCCAGGAGGACGAAACCCGCAGTCGTGCGCGCGGTCAGCCGTCGTACCAAGCGCTCCTGGATCAGGGGATCTTGGAGGTGGAGCCGTTGACGTACATTCGGGGGCGGTCCATGCCACGGCAGTGGTTGGTCGTCGACGAGGCGCAGAACCTCACTCCGCATGAAGTGAAGACGGTCTTGACCCGAGCCGGTGAGGGGACCAAAATCATTCTGACGGGCGACCCCTACCAGATCGACAACCCGTACGTGGATTCCACCTCGAATGGTCTGACCTACGTCGTGGAGCGATTCAAGAACAGCACGGCAGCCGGACACGTGACGTTGCGGAAGGGCGAGCGCAGTCAACTCGCGGAGTTGGCGGCAACCTTGCTATAGAGCACCATGGCCAAAAACTCGCGACACCGAAGCCCGAAACCGTGGGCCCGAAAAGGGCATGACCAGCTGGAAGGCCGCAATGTCGTCTTGGAGGCCTTGGAGCGGGAAACCAGGCCGGTCTTGCGCATCGTCATGGACGAGCGGACGAAGCCGAACGTCAAGATCAAGCGCATCGTTGACTTGGCCAACAAGCGCGGCATCCCAGTGTTTCAGGCATCTCGAGAGGCGATCGACCAGGCCAGCATCACCGGCGTCCACAACGGGGTTCTGGCGGAAGCCGAGCCCTTGCCTGAATGGACGGTGACGGCGCGGTTGAACCACTGCATCAATGCCGGTGTGCACCCCTTTTTCGTGTTGGTGGACGAGGTCAACTACGAGCACAACCTTGGAGCCATTCTCCGGTCAGCGATGGGTGCAGGTGTGCACGCCATTGTGATTCCCACCAGGCGCGGCAAGGGCGTCACGCCCGTCGTTCAGCGCGTGGCCATGGGAGGGGCAGAGGAAGTGCCCGTGATTCGGGAAGGGATACCGGCGAGCCTCAAGCTGCTCCGGCGTGCCGGTGTGCGGATCGTGGGCGCTGACATGGACGGCAAACCCTGCTGGGATGTGCCGATGGACGGTCCCCTTGCCATCGTCTTGGGCGGTGAAGACAAGGGCGTCACCCACACGGTGAGGGACCGGTGCGACGCGATCGTCAGCGTTCCCCTTGCATTCGGGTTGGATTCCTTGAACGTGAGCGTCACGGCTGGGATTCTGATGTTCGAAAAAGTCCGCCAGTCCCAGTGACGCGATGGATGCTCGTGACCCCGACTGGGGTTAGGCAACTGGGCTTGGAGCGTCCATGAACATTTTTGTTGCCATCGGCACGGTCGCCCTGTTGGTGTTCATCCACGAGTTTGGTCATTTCATTGTGGCGAAGGCGTGCGGTGTGCACGTGAAGGTGTTTTCCATCGGCTTTGGGCGTCGTGTCGTTGGGTTCGAGCACAACGGAACCGACTATCGGTTCAGCGCGGTGCCGTTTGGCGGGTATGTGCAGATGGCGGGAGCCGATCCATTCGGGACCGGCGAAGAAGACGACGATTGGTTGGACGACCCCGCCCGGGCCTTTTTGCGCCGGCCCATCTGGCAGCGGCTGCTCGTCGTCTCCGCCGGACCGGCGTTCAACCTGTTGTTGCCACTGGTGGTCTTCACTGGGTTGTTGATGGCGGGGGAGCCCCAGCCCAGCAATCAACTCGGAACCGTGGAGCGCGATGGCCTGGCGGCTGCCGCAGGCGTCCGGGTGGGCGACAACATTGTCGCGGTGGATGGACAACCCACGGACACGTGGAATGCGGTGGCCAAGCAACTCTCCGAGTGGGAGTCCGGACCGCACACCGTGACGGTGAAACGGGACGGCGTCACCCGGGTGATCGACATCCCGTACGACGCTGATGGTCTCGTGGGAATAGGGTTGTCGTTTTATCGCCCCAGTTCCGAAGCCGGAGTGGACGATCCGAATTCCCCGGCGGGCGTGGCTGGCGTGGTGACGGGCGACCGCATCGCGCGCCTCAATGGGCTGGAGATCAGCGACTGGTTGGATGTCGACCGGGCGCTCTACGATGCAGGGCCGAAGGTTGCTTTGACGTTGGAAGACGGGCGCGCGCTCGAGCTGCAGGCGAGCGACTGGCGGCCGGTGGATGCGGCGTTGGCCGTCTCCCCGTCGGCCAAATGGGGGCTGACGCCCACCACGATCTTCGTGGGAGATGTGGGCGAGACGGTGGAGAGGGACAGCACCGACTTGTTCGCAGGGTGCAGGCCCACGGTCACGTCGAGCGTCGGGCCGGCGTTCGAGGCCGGTTTGCGCGAAGGCGATCGCTTCCTCCGATTGGATGGTCAGCTCGTTCGAGGCTGGTCCGATGTCTTGTCCGGGGTCGCCGCCACCATGGATGGCGAAGGCGAAGGGGCGACGGCGCGAAGCGTTCGAATCGAGGTGGTTCGGGCGGGAACGATCGTCGACATAGAGCTCCAGCCTCAGGTGATACGCGACACCAACCGATTTGGCACCTACTACTACCGGCCCATCCTCGGCGTGATGCGGATGGGCTCGTTGGCGGATGGTCCCCAGACTCGGGTGTACTACGGGTTTGACGCCGCGTGGTCTCGGGCTTGGTTCGAGACCACGCGGATCGGCGGATTGATCGTGGAGCAAGTCGGAAAGCTGTTCACCGGAGATGCTGCGATGCAGCGCACGCTTGGAGGGCCCGTCGAAATGGTCCGGCAAGCGTCCAGCGCCGCGGAACAGGGCCTGTTCGTATGGGCCCGGTTCATGGGCATGTTGTCCATCAGCCTGGGCATCATCAACTTGCTGCCGATTCCGGTATTGGATGGTGGCCAACTGGTGTTCTACGCGATGGAAGGGCTGCGGGGTCGGCCGCTGAGTCTTGCGGTGCGGGAGAAGGCGCAGCAGATTGGCGTGTTGTTTCTCGTGATGGTCATGATGAGTGTGCTGTTCTTCGACTTGAGACGGTGGCTCTTCGAATGAGCGCCATCTTGGGCATTGACACGGCCGGTCCGGTGGTCGGTGCGGCCATCGTGGGAAGCGGTTCGCCTCGGCAGTGGTCGTGCCGGATCGTTCGCGGTGCAGATGGGGTGTTGCTTCCGGCAATCGCCGACTTGGTTTCGCCTTCGACACCGCTGGCGGCGGTGGCGGTCTCGGTTGGACCCGGTGCGTTCACCGGGCTGAGGGTGGGCGTGGCAACGGCGCTCGGAATTGCGGTTTCACGGGGGGTGCCCGTCGTCTGCGTCAGCAGCCTGGAAGCGCGGGCTGCGATGTGCGATGCCGGGCGAGTGCTCGCGCTGCTCGATGCGCGGAAAGATCGGGTGTATGGCCAGTGGTTTCGTTGCGCAGACGGGATGGTTGAACCACTCTCCGAACCCATGGACCAGCCGCTGGCGACCGTCTTGAGCGGCCGCCATGCCTCGGCGCCGTTCGTCGCCATCGGCGAGGGAGCGCTGTTGGATTCTGACGCAATCCGCGCTGCGGGTGGCGAGCTTGTGGATGGTCCGGACGAATCACCGGCATGGGCGGTGGCGACGTTGGGTCAGGCACGCATCGCGGCCGCGCAGCCCCCTCGCGATGTGGCGTTGCAGTACCTCCGGCCCGCGGACGCGAAGAAGCGATCGGAACGTCGGTAAACCAAAGCCTCCGGAATCGCCCAGACGATGCATGCCGAGCGCGCCATGCATCGCGTTGAGCGGTCGCGGAATGGGGGCCGCCGGGCCGGTTGGTCGTCGATGCGATAGGGGGCTTCCGGGAGGTGGGCCATGACCCAAGCCGATGGCCTGACGGTTGCTGTGGTGGGTGCCACTGGAGCCGTTGGCAAGGACCTGTTGACTGTTCTCGAGCGCGCAAATTTGCCCATTGCGGCATTTCGTCTGTTTGCATCGCCCGCATCCAACGGGGTGACCATTGAAGTCCGGGAGCGTTCGCACCGTGTCCAAGCGCTTCCATCCTCAGACGGCATTCCGGCGGTCTTCGAAGGGGTTGACTTGGTGTTTTTGGCCGCACCGGCAAACGTCAGTCGTGGGCTTGTCCCGGTCTTGCAAGACGAGGACATTCCCGTCGTCGACATTGGTGGAACGCACGCAAACGCTTCGCCGATGATGGTGCCCAGCGTGAGCATCGAGCCCATTGCGGACTTTCCGGATACCCGGGTGATGTGTTCGCCGAGCGCACCGGCTGTGGTGATTGCGACCGTTCTCAGTCAACTCGCCTTGCGGGGCGTCACCCAAGTCCGCGGCACGGTGATGATGTCGGCAAGCAGCGCCGGGAAAGCGGGTGCCGAGGAGTTGTCGGGACAGGTTGTTTCGTTGTTCAACGGAAAGACCCCTCCACGCGTGGTCTTTCCGCAGGGACTGGCCTTCGACCTTCACTCCCAGGTGGGCGACGACGTTGAAGGGTGGACGTCTGTGGAGCGGCGCATTGCAGTCGAGGTTGCGGACCTGCTCGGATGGCGCCCCGAACAGGCCTTGATGTCAGCCGTGCTGGCGCCGATGTTTGCGGGCGTTGCGGCGAGCCTGACCGTGGATTTTGACCACGGCATTGACCTTGACGCGGTCAGAGCATTGTTGGAAGACACCCCCGGCGTTCGCATCGGGGACCCGGTGCCGGGTCCCCGCCGGGTGGCCGGCGACAGCGCCATCTACGTCGGCCGAATCCGGCTCGATCCGGACAACAGCCGGCTGCATCTTTGGGTGACGGCGGACAATCTGCGCGTGGGAGCCAGTGCGAACGCGCTGGCGATTGCGACGGCGTTGTGGTCCGAGGGGTACCTCTAATGGTTGTGCTGATGGCGCTGGTCAGCAGCGCATGGGCCTCTCCGGAGCGAGTCGTTCACACGCGCGAGGTGGGGTCAGCCGTTGAGGATGTCGTGGCCAGTGACGATGGCCAATCCATTGCACTGCTCCGCAGCGAAGGCGTCACCCTCATGCGCATCAGTGACTGGTCGTTTTCGGACACCCAGCCGTGTGCGGAGGTGGGCGGCATTGCCCGCGACCCCCGTACGCCTTCTGGGTTTTTGGTGGGATGCGGTGACGGGTCTGTCGCTGCGCTGGAGTGGTCCGAGGATCGCGTCTCCATCGCGGAGCGTGCGATCGACTTCGGTGACGACGCCGTGCTTGGACTCGCGGTCAACGACGCGACCGTCTTCGCCCTTGTCGAGAATCCAGTGCCCAGCGGGAAGCCGCTGGTCGAGGCGTACAGCCTTGAATCCGGCGTTGTGGTGTCCGCGGGATTTCCCGCGTTTGTGTGGCATCAGACCGTTCACGATTTGGCGGCTTCCGACCAGTACGTGGTTGTCAGCCACGGGGGGCAGAACGCGACCAAGATCGCCGTCGGGACCGGTGTGGCGACGCAAGCAATGGGTGCGATTTTGGACGCGGAGACATCGGACGTGGAAGTGCTCAATCGCCGGCGGTTCTTGGTGGCCGGCGCACAGGCCGGGGTCCTTGAGTTCCAAGCGGAGTTCAACGGCTGGACGGTGCTGTTGGACGGCAGCGATGGCCTCTCTGACGTCTCGGCGATTGGCGTCGATCCGGAGAACACGATGTTGGCTGTGGCGGATGCGTTCGCCAACGAAGTCGCAGTATTCACGATTGATGCCGCCTCCGCTTCACCCCGTTCGGGGCGGGATCGCACCGTTGCCATGCCCACTGACGGTGGCGATGTGCGCGAGTTCGGTTGGGTCGATGGGTATCTGATCGCGGGCACCGACAACGGCCAGGTCCATGTGTTGAGCGATCGCCCATGGGTGGAGGTCATTCGTGCCTTGCCGGCGAGTGCGGTCCGTGGAGATGAAGTCACGGTGACGTTTCAATCCGACGCATCAGGCGAATGGCGCGTGCGGCGAAACGCGTCATCGAATGACGACGGCGTCGTTGTTGCCCAGGGCACGGTGGAAGCGGGAACCACGACGACCGCAGTTGTGGTGGTTGACGATGATTTCGAGGTGGGAGTGAATCGACTCCGGATCGTCGTGGAGGATGCTGATGGCCGCCGAGGCCACGATGAAGCCGCTGTGTCGGTGGACAACCCGCCCTCGAGGGTGCGCTTGACGGCCGCCGACATCGGATTTGGTGATGGACGGGTGATTCTCGATCTCAATGCTGTGTCCGACGCCGATTTGAGTCACTACATGGTCTACGTCACCGCCCAGCCGTTTGAACCCGGCGACTTTGCGTCGGGTGGTCCCGAGTTCGAGGGGGCCGTTGGCGACCCGTCGGGAAGCCAGAACAATCTTCCGCGCCGGGTTGCAGCGGATCCCGGCGAAAACAAAACCGTTACGGTGCGGTCCCTTTCCAATGGGACGACCTACTATGCCGCGGTTAGGGCGTATGATGCTGCAGGACAGGAGGGACCCATGAGCAATGTGGTCAGCGAACAGCCCCGAGAAACATTTGGCGCATCGGACTTGGCGGGCGACGCCGGCGGATTTGCCTGCAGCACAGCTTCGGCGCGAGGCACAGCTGTGGGCCTGTTGGCGTTTTGTGGGTTGTTGGTGGCACGTTCGCGGCGCGCTGCACCGCTTGCGGCCGCGCTCGCGGTCACCGCGGTGGGCGCTCCTGCGCATGCTTCGGACTCAGAGTGGCCGCAGAGCGGTACCAGCATCGCGGATTTTGTCGGCGGTTCCTTTGAAGCGCGCTACTCCAGCTTGGAGTTCTCCGATGAGAACCTCACCCAGGTCTTTGGGTCAAAGGGTCACAACGCGCTTTGGCTTGAGATGGGTCCCACGTTCTTCGAGTTGGTCGAGTTGACCGGGGCTCTCGGCTACTACGCTGAAACCGGGTCCCGTGTTGATGCCGAAGGCAACCGATCGGCAGAAGACGACACGATGCTGGCCATCCCGCTCACGGTGGATGCAACTTTCCGCCTCGACGTGCTGCCGGAGCAGCTGATCGTCCCATTCGTGGGCATTGGCTACGATTATTGGCTGTGGCAGGAGAGCTGGACGGGTGGCAACAAAGTTCAAGGTTCCAAGACAGGCACCCACACCACCATGGGGGCCCACCTCTTGCTTGATCTGTTCCAACCGAGGCGCGCGAGTCGTCTGGA
>JAYZVA010000065.1:0-15932 GCA_036156175.1 Myxococcota bacterium | reverse complement strand
ATCAGACCGATAGCGATGGCGACGGGGTCGGCGATGCCTGCGATGACTGCACCGATGCCGACGGCGACGGGTTTGGCGCGCCGACTGCGGCGGAAGCGGTCTGCGACGGCGGCGACTGCGACGACTCCGACCCCTCGGTGTACCCCGGTGCCGTCGAAGTTTGGTACGACGGCGTCGATCAAGATTGCGCAGGCGACTCCGACTATGACGCCGACGGCGACGGGTCCGACTGGATCCTCTTCTTTGGCGACGACTGCGACGACTCAGACCCCCTCACTTACCCCGGGGCCGCGGAGATTTGGTACGACGGCGTCGACCAAGATTGCAACGACGACTGCGACTACGACGCGGATGGCGATGCGTGCCCACACGCCGATTATTACGTCGATGCGCTCGGCGACCTTGCCTGCGACTTGCGCCGATGCTTTGACACCGACGCTGCCGGCGACCCGATCGGTGGCGACTGCAACGACGACGACCCGCTGGCGCTGCCGGGCGCGAGCGAAGTCTGGTACGACGGCGTGGACCAGGACTGCGATGGTAATGACGCCGACCGCGATGGCGATGGCTACGTCTCCTCGGCCGTAGACGGCGGGGACGACTGCGACGACGATGATCCGACCCTCAATCCGGAGGCTGATGAGGTCTGGTACGATGGCATTGACCAAAACTGCGATGGAAACGACGCCGATCAGGACGGGGATGGGCAGGCGGCAGTCGAGTTTGGGGGCACAGACTGCGACGACACCAACCCCGATGCTTTCGTCGGCGCAACCGAAACTTGGTACGACGGCATCGATGCCGACTGCGACGGGCAGTCCGATTACGACAGCGATCAAGACGGACACGACAGCATCCTCGGCGACGGCGACGATTGCGACGACGAGAATCCGTTCATTAGCCCGAGCGCAATTGAACGCTGGTACAGCGGCGTGGACGAAGACTGCTCCCTGACGTCCGACTACGACCAAGACGGAGATGGGTACGTTCCCGACGCTTACGTGGGCCTCGAAACCCCCGGAGTGGAAGGGTCGGGCCTGCTGCCGGGCGGTGACTGCGACGATTACGACCCCGGAATCAACCCCGGAGCTGCGGAGATCTACTACGACGAAATCGACCAAGACTGCTCTCCGGACACCCGAGACATGGATCAAGATGGCGACAACTACGTGCTCGCCGACGATTGCGACGATGCCGACCCCGAGCTGTTTCCCAATGCACCCGGACTGGATGGCTGCAACCCGTTCCTCGACGAATCCGGCGTGTACAAAGGTGGCGGATGCAGTCAGGCAGGGTCAAGCGGCGGAAGCATGTGGTGGTGGACCGTTCCCCTCGCCTTGTTCGGACGGCGCCGCTTCAATCGCCCCGACGCTTAAACCAGTTCCACCCCCGGCGCGGTCTCGACTCTGAATCCGCAGACTGCACACGTCTGCGCAGCGACTCAATGATGGCTGCGGCGCCCTTTGGTGCGGCGCCATGAACCGTGCACGTCTTGCCGGCAGCCGTCCCTTCGACAAACCACTGTTCGGCTGAAGTCGGACACTCCGGCACGGCGAAGTGCCCCGTCTCCTCGCATACCGGTACTGCAATTGCGTCATCGGGCACCTCGGTGGGTTCGTCTCTCATCCGGCCGGACCCGGCCACAAACCGGGCCCAGATTGGAAGCGCCGCCTGTGCGCCCGTCTGGCCCAAGTTCCGACCTTTGTCATGACCAACCCAAACGGCCACCACCAACGATGGGGTGAACCCAACAAACCACGCGTCTCGACCGCCATCGGTCGTTCCCGTCTTGCCACCTGCGTACCCCCCGACCCCGTATCGTTTCGCGCTCCGAGCCGTTCCCCATTCGACCGATCGCACCAAACTTGACTCGGCGAAAAATGACGCCCTATGCTTGCTAACCCTATGTTTTTTAACGGGTTCTGGGTCCATTTCGTCTCCATTCGGCAGCCGTATCGAGTCAATGATTCGACCGAATGTTTGTTTTCCCTGCCCAGGAAACACGGTGTACGCGGAAGCCATGTCGAGCGGACTGGCCTCGAAGGCGCCCAGTGCCAACGATGGCAAGGCTTGTGGGGACAATCCCATGGTGCTCAGCTGGACCGCGAGCTGCTCGACCCCCACCAACTCCGATACGTGCACTGCCGGGATGTTCAGGCTCATGGCCAACGCATGGTCCAGGCTGATGTCATCGGACTCGCTTCCGTCATGGTTGCGGGGACTCCACGTGCCGTTGCTCACCCGCCGCTCCAGCCGACGATTCGATACGGTGCTGGTCGGCCCAAGGGATGGGTCGGCATCGTACGCAAACATCCAGGTCAACGGCTTGATGGTGGAACCGACGTGGCGCGCGCCAAGGGAGGCGCGATTGAACGCGCTCTCCGTGTGGGACCGGCCGCCAATGATCGCCAGAATGTTCCCGTTGGAGGGATCCAGCGCGACGAGGGCAACCTCAGCGGATGCCGCATCGGCGTTGCGTGCGACCACTTCTTGCATCCCGGTGGCAACGGCCTCCTCCGCCACCGCCTGAAGCAGCGCGTCGATGGTGGTCTGGACGGTGAGACCCTTGTCGCCAACAACGCCTTCGCCGAGTGCACCTTCGGCTGCATCAATGGCCCAATCGACGGCCCATGGCGCCCGGCGGTTCTGCCCAACCCGCGCCACCGTCATTGGCGACCTCTTGGCGGCATCGGCAGCAGCACCGTCCAGCCAGCCCACCGAGACCATCCTGTCGAGCGCCAAGTCCCGCCGCGCCTGCGCCCGTTCCGGGTTGCGGGTCGGCGAGTACCGGTTTGGGGCGGATATGATGCCGGCGAGGGTGGCCGATTGAGCAAGCGTCAGACGCGCAGCGGTCGTATTGAAGTAGGTCCTTGCCGCCTGCTCGACGCCGCAGATCGCCAGCCCGTTGACCTGCCCAAGGTAGATTTGGTTGAGATACAGGTCGAGGATTTCGTCTTTGGTGAGTCGTTGCTCCAGCGCGACTGCCAGCGCGACCTCCCGGATCTTTCGCTCAATCGTCTTTGTCGGAGTCAGGAACAGGTTCTTCGCCAACTGTTGGGTCAAGGTGGAACCGCCCTGCCGCCGCTCACCGGCCAACGCATTCACAACGAGGGCCCGTGCGAGGCCAATGGCGTCCACTCCAGGGTGTTCAAAGAAACGAGCGTCTTCCATGGCGAGGACGGACAACGAGACGTGTTCGGGCAACGTCGAGCGTTCGACCACCGTTCGGCGTTCGGCGTCGCCGTATACACCGGCAATTTTGGGAGGTTCGAATCGGTGCGTCGGGGTTGGCGACACGGAGGAAATCATCCCGTCGTCGAACGTCAACAATACCTCTGACGCTCCGTCTCGAACCAACACCATGTCGTCCGTCGCCACGAAGTCGCCGTCCGTCTCCAGCCGGTTCACCTTCGAGTACCCCGCGGCACCCAGCTCGCGGACAACGGTGGCCACATCGACCTTGATTCCTCTTCGGACCTCGAGCACGCCGAGTACGGTTCCGGGAGTGGCCCACATTGGCCGACTCAACACCCGATCCACCACCTCCAAGGCCTGCACATAGGCGACACCGGCGACCGTTCCTGTGCCGGCAAGTGTCGCCAGCGCAGCCAGCGTTAAGGCGCGAATCCCTCGCCACCTTCGGTGGGGTGCCGAACGCCGCCTCGAACCCCGCCGAGCGGTTTGCTTGCGGCTTTTTGGGGCCGGCGTCCGACGTGAAGATGACTTGCCACGCGTTTTTGACCCACCTCTTGCGGGTTTCTTGTTCCGGTCGCGCCCAGCCAAAGTCTCAGATCACCCGCTTGACGGTTCCAACGACGTTTTCGACGTTCATGCCGAGTTTTTTTGCAACCACGCTGCCCGGGGCCGATGCTCCGTAACGGTCGATGCCAACGCTCGCCCCTGCGGAACCAACCATGGCGGCCCAGCCGTAGGTTACGCCAGCCTCAATGCTGATCCGCGGCAAATTGTCGCCCAACACCGAGGCTTGGTACTCCTCGGTCTGTTCGTAAAACAGTTCCACACACGGCATGCTCACAACGCGGACATCGATGCCTTCGCCCGCCAACGCACACTGCGCCTCAAGGGCCAGCTCCACCTCACTTCCGGTGGCGATCAACACCGCCTGGGCAGCGCCGCTGCCCTCACTCAAGACGTACCCGCCATACCGGGTGCCCGATGCAGCCCCGTACGTGGTTCGGTCCAGGGTCGGAAGGCCCTGCCTGGTCAAGCACAGGGCTGTGGGACCGTCGGTGCGGGCCAACGCGATGCGCCAAGCTTCCGCGCATTCGTTGGCATCGGCGGGCCTGACTACCCAGACGTTGATCATGGACCGCATGGCTGCAAAGTGTTCAATGGGCTGATGGGTTGGACCGTCTTCACCAAGCCAGACGCTATCGTGGGTGTACACGTACAACACTTGCTGACTCATGAGCGCGCTCAGCCGGACCGACGGGCGCATGTAGTCGTGGAAGGTCAGGAATGTCGCGCAGTATGGGATGGTGCCCCCGTGAAGGGCCATCCCATTGCACATGGCAGCCATGCCGTGTTCCCGGACGCCGAAAAACAGATTGCGCCCTTCAAAGTCGTGGCGATCGACATCGCCCGCACCTGTCTGGTAGCTCCCATTGCTGCCGGTCAGATCCGCGCTCCCGCCCACCAGCTGCGGCAGCCCGGGGGCGATGGCGTCGAGTATTTTCTGGTTTGACTTGCGGGTGGCGATCGAGCCGGGCTCGAACACCGGCAAGGGAATCGATTCCACATCGACGCCCCCATGAAACCGCTCCCACTCCGCCCTCTGCTCGCTCTCCGCCAGCCGTCGTTCCCAGTGCACGCGTTCGGCTTGTCGTTCGGCATCGTTGGCGCGGAAATATTCGACCACCTGAGGCGGAACCGCAAAATCCACGTCCGGATCAAACCCCATGCCGACCTTTGCAGCTCGGATCTCCTCAACACCCAGCGGAGCGCCGTGGGTCTTTGCGGTGCCTTCGAGGGTGGGTGCCCCTTGTCCGATGATCGTTCGACAACAAATCAACGTGGGCCGTTTTGCATCTTCTTTGGCCGCCTGAATGGCGCTCGCAATCGCTTCTTGGTCGTGCCCGTCGCAGCGCAACACCTGCCATCCGTACGCCGTGAACCGCGCGCCAACGTCTTCTGTGAACGCCTTGTCCGTGCTTCCATCGATCGTGATCTTGTTGTCGTCGTACAAGACCACCAAGCGCCCAAGACCAAGGTGACCTGCGAGCGATGCCGCTTCGTGACTCACTCCTTCCATCAGACAGCCATCGCCGCACAACACCCAGGTGTAGTGGTCCACCAGGTCATCGCCGAACCGGGCGTTCAACCACCGCTCAGCGAAGGCCATGCCCAGCCCATTTGCGAACCCTTGACCGAGCGGACCGGTGGTGGTCTCAATGCCCGGGGCTTCTCCAAACTCCGGATGACCCGCCGTTCGCGAACCCCACTGTCGGAAGTCCTTGATGTCATCCAGCGTCAGCGATGTGCCGGTCAAGTGAAGCATGCTGTACAACAGCATCGAACCGTGCCCGTTGGACAAAATCACGCGGTCGCGATCGGGCCAATCCGGCATGCTCGGGTCGTATTTTACAAACCGAGACCACAGAACAGTGGCGATGTCGGCCATGCCCATCGGTGCGCCGGGGTGGCCCGAGTTGGCTTTCTGGACCGCATCCATCGCCAGTCCCTTAATCGTGTTCGCGCTCAGCGTGCCCAGGTCCATCACACCCTCCAGGATTGTGCGGCCCCGTATCGCGGCAGCGCGTCCCCAGCACCTTATCTCCCGTGTTACAAAACCGGCCCACGATTCCGGAGGACAACCGTGTCACAGCAAGGCATTACCCCGCGCGAAAAAGATTACTCTCAATGGTATCTCGATGTCATTGCCGCCGGTGAACTCGTCGACAAGTCGCCCGTTCGCGGCTGCATGGTCATCAAGCCCCATGGTTACGGCATCTGGGAGGCGGTGCAGTCCGACCTCGATGCGCGGTTCAAGGCGACGGGGCACGTCAACGCCTACTTCCCCATGTTCATCCCGCAATCCTTCTTGTCAAAGGAGGCCGAGCACGTGGAGGGATTCGCCAAAGAGTGCGCGCTGGTCACCCATCATCGCCTTCGGTCCGCAGAAGACGGAGGGGTGGAGCCGGACCCCGCAGCCACACTGGAGGAGCCGCTCGTTGTTCGGCCGACCTCCGAGACCATCATCTGGCACATGTACGGAAAGTGGATCAACTCTCACCGCGACCTGCCCCTCCTGATCAATCAGTGGGCGAACGTCGTTCGGTGGGAGATGCGGACACGCCCCTTCTTGCGAACCGCTGAATTCCTTTGGCAGGAAGGCCACACTGCGCATGCGACCCGCGACGAAGCCGTCGAGGAAGCAACCAAAATGCTGGGGGTGTACAGCGACTTTGCGCATGAGACGCTTGCGATCCCCGTCATTCCCGGTGTCAAGTCCGCCACCGAGCGGTTCGCTGGTGCCGAGGAGACATACACCATCGAAGCGATGATGCAGAACGGCTGGGCACTTCAGGCCGGGACCAGCCACTTCTTGGGGCAGAACTTTGCCAAAGCGTTCGACGTGACGTTTCAAAACTCTGAGGGACAACTTGAGCACGTTTGGGCCACCAGCTGGGGGGTCTCCACCCGGCTGGTTGGGGCCGTCATCATGGCTCATTCGGACGACACAGGGCTTGTTTTGCCACCTAAGGTTGCACCGGTCCAGGTTGTATTGGTGCCCATTTGGCGGAAAGACGAGGACAAAAATCGAGTCCTGCAGTTCGCCAATTCGGTGCGCGACACCCTCGGGCCGTCGACCCGGGTGCACCTCGACGACCGAGAAAAGATGAAGCCCGGCGCGAAATATTTCGAGTGGGAACGAAAGGGCGTGCCCATCCGGCTCGAGATTGGTCCGCGCGACGTGGACGCCAACTCGGTTTTCTGCGCACGCCGGACCGGAGGCAAGAAGTTCGGCATCCCCGTCGACGACGGGTTTGTCGCTGCTGTCCACGCGGAACTCACAGCGATCCAGGACGGCCTCTTGCAAGCCGCTACGGCCCATCGTGACGCACGGACTCACCGTGTCGATACGTACCAGCAGATGAAGGATCAGATGGACACCGAGCCCGGATTTTTCTTGGTTCCGTGGCACGATGACGCAGAGACCGAACGACAAATCAAGGACGATTGCAAGGCGACAATTCGCTGTTTCCCGCTCGCATACCAGGGTGAACAGGCCGGCAAAGCATGTTTTTACTCGGGTCGGCCGGCAACGCACATGGCGATCTTTGCGCGCGCCTACTGACCAAGCCCCGACGGCCGTGCCCCTCGCGCTGGTACTCGCCGGCGGAGCGGTATTTTCGTGGGTGAGCATCACCAACGCCGCACACTGTTCGCCCCAGTGGAGTCAGGATCTCGCATTCTTTCATCAATGGGTCCATTCAGCAGCCAACGGTGGCCCGTGGGCGAGCCCCTTGATCTTGGAGCCACAAGGGTTCTTCCAGCAAGTCCACACCCACCTGATTCTGCCGCTGGTGGTCGGACTGTACACGGTCATCCCATCCCAAAGCCTGCTTCTTGCGCTGCACAGCTTTGTTGTGGCGTGCACCGTCTGGCCAGCATTCCGACTGGCCGAGCGCGCCGGTGGGTGCCGACACGCCCTGTTTGTTTCTTTGGCGCTCTTGGCGTTTGGGCCGTTCCAAGCCGTGGCGGTTGCTGACTTTCGGCCCATCGGACTGGTCATACCAGCAGTGACCGGAATCTGGCTCGCTGCCCACAAGGGCTGCGCAAAGGGGGCGGTAGCATTCAGCATTCTTGCCCTGCTTGCCCGACAGGACGCGGTGTATCTGGTGGGCGCCAGCGGTGCCGTCTTGACCGTTCTGCCGTGGGGCGCAAACACCCGACGGGTGGGCATGTCGGTCGCTTCCATCGGTGTCGCTGGTTTCGTCGCCTTTGCCCTCCTCAAGCCGGAGATGTTCTTCCACATCAATCTGACCGGCCAGTCGACCCTTCCGACTGGCGCCGAACTGTGGGCCAATCGCGCGTCATTTGGGCTTGCGTTCTTGCTCAGCGGATGGTGGGTTGGCGTGCTCACACCCGCCCCGTTGCTTGCAGCCATGCCCGTCTTGTGGGGAATGATGACCACCGGACGAGAATGGCACATCCTCACCGGCCCTGGAGCCCATCATCATGCCTTTTGGCTGCCGTTCGTGGTCGTGGCTGCCACCGTCGCTGCTGCGCGCGTACCGAAACGATTCGGCGGCCCCTTGTTGTTGGTTCTCGGGTGGTTGGCGTTCCCGCATCCGACGCTCGCTCCCGAACGGCCCGACCTCGAGCGGCTAATTCAAGCAGTCCCATCCGACGCACGAGTCGCCGCCGACTACGACACCATTCACCGTTTCTCAGGCCGCGCGGTTCTGTGGAACATCGACCAGTTGTACGTGGAAGAACGCCCGCGCCACTGGACCAATGACTGGCCGTTGACCGGCGAAATGGTCGATGTGGTGGTGGCCCCTCATGACCATGCGTTGGTGGAACGGCTGTCGGAGTGGCATGTGGTTCACCGCTCTCAATCGCACGTCGTGCTCCGACAACCCTAAGGACAGATCGGCGCGCCGAGGGCGTCGGAGATGGCGCGGCGCATGGACCCGGTTTCGATTGCAAACTGCCGGAACTTCGACCAGGCCAACGCCGCTGCCGGTTCATCTCTGCCCGGGTCGGCGCAAATGACGGGCTGGTCGTCCCAGCCGTGAAACCCGCATGCATCGACGGTGGGCTCACCATGGTCATGCCACGTATGCGGGGTGAAGGGTGCTTGTCGCGTTTGAACCCGGTTTGTTCCCCCTGCCACCACCAGTGCACCTGCCTTTAGAGTACGCGCACCCGCGCCGCGGCACGGTGGCGCATTGCACGCACCGGCAACAAACCCGGCGTCGGCGACCACCCAGTGGCTGTGAACTGCGGCGTACTCCGCAACCCCGGTGGTTGCGTTCCGGCATCGCGGATCGCTGCCGATTGTCGATGGTTCACACACCCCTTCGGTCGGATTCCGCCCGAATATGAACGGTCGATTCTCTTGGAGGCCCGCCACAGCGGCTTGAAACTCGGTAAATGTGCACAGCCTTCGCTTTCCAAACCGTCCAGTCTTGAGCATCCCATCCAGTTTGTGGGCATCCCACACGCTCAGGCCGTCGCTGCTGTACGTCTGACCACGCCCTGGAAACGGGTGGCTTTCGATGCAGAATGAGTCAACGGCAACGTGTCGCGCAGAGACCATCGGGTCCACGGTATCCGTTTGCACCCAGCAAGCAGACGCACCGGGTGTCGACGCAACGGCTGCCGCGCACCCCCGTTCCGGTGCATCCACCCGCTCAAGGTGGGCGGTCGGAACAATCCCATATGGACTCGATTCCAAGCCGATGGTGCCCTCCCCGCCGACCAAGACCATCCCTGCTGGACAATCCATCGCTCCAGCGTGGGCCCCCATCACGGCGATGAACAGGCTGGCGTTCACCGTCTATCGGCGACCACTTTTCTTTCCGCGACGAGCCTTGCCGCCCCTCTTGCCACTCTTGGGTGGCCGAAAATCGCCGAAGAAGGCCGTCGCTTCGATGCCCACCGTTGGGTAGAACCCGCCGCTGACCTCGGTCTCGTCGGCATCGGGCGTGTCCCAGAGTTGTCGCCCTGGAATGTTCCAATTCAGGTACGCGGCAACCTCGTAGCAGTTCCGCCTCGTCCGATAGTTCGCACCCGCTTGACCGCGCAAAATGTAGGTATTCGCCTTCAGCTCGCCGGCACCCTTTGTGTCCCAGCGCTGGGTACCGAAGCCCGCGCCGAGACCCGCAAGGACGGTGACGGCGTTCGAGGACGAGCCCTCAAAGTCGTACTCGAAGGTAATGTTTGAACCTCGAAAATCACCGGATCCCCGTTGAAGCCACGCGTGGGCCCCCACGCGCTGCGTCTTCTTCATGTACAGCACGCCGCGGACCCCAAAACCGATGTCGCTATTGGTTTTGTCGAGAATGGACACCATGTTGCCCTCCTCGTTTTCTTCGCGCGTGTCCTTGGGAAACGACACCGGATGGGAGCCGGGCAAAACAATGGTGTTCAGAACCGGTCCGACTCCCCACATGTATGGGCCCGACGAGGCGTGCACGGGGTTGGCCAACAGGCCCATCAACATCAGCATCATTACTTCTTCTCCTTCACCGCAGCCTGCGGCAACTCACGGTACACAATGGTCGGTTTGTTCATTCCTTGTCGCCGCGCTTTTGGCGAAACCTCGACGCGGACTGCAATGCCGGGCTCCACTCGAAAATCTTGACCGGCAAACTGGTATTCACCCCGCGGCAACAACCCATCAAATCCACCCGTCTCAGAGCAGGTCGAAATCGCCGCCTCGACCGCCTTTCGACGATTCGGATCGAGCGGAATCTCTCGGGCCACAAGTTCCGCTGTTCGTTTTCGATCCGCCCGCAGCTCCACCCGGCCGAAATTGTGGTCCAAGTCGTAGAGCCAGTCCACCACAACCTCACTCGGCTTTCCAACGGAAGCGCGAAGCAGTCTGCCATGCACCGCCAACAGATCGCCCCGTTCGCGTGCCGAGTAGGCGGCCATCAGATGCACATCGGAGGGTGCGCTGGCCGAAACCTGCATCAGTTGGTTGTACTTGCGCTCGACACCAGCCCAGATTTGGCGCCGCCCAAGCGTGCGAATTTCACCGGAGAGCCGCTCCATCTCCCCGCGCGCGGCTTCCTGCTCCGTCGCCGACAGCGTACCGGATTCGCCGGCAAACACCGGCGACGCAAAAACGAGTGCGAGGGCGACCACAAATGACATAGTTCGACAATCCAACGGGTGCGTAACCCTACCATTGCTCCGAATCCTGCGGGCAAAAATGGATGCCATTCGTTACGCTTTCCCCGTGAATCCATTTTCAACCGCATTTACTCGGGGCATGGCCCACGGGATCGTTGCGGCAGTTCATCTCCCAGAACCCTCTGACGAACATCCGGACGCTTTCCTTCAGCAACTGCACGTCGATGAGCAACATCACGCCCGGCAGCTGAGCGGAAAGCGCCAGATCGAGTGGGTGGGCGGTAGAATCGCTGCCCGGAACGCCGCTCAGACGCTTGGAGTTGACCTTCCACCATTGCTGCCGGACGGCTACGGGGCACCGGTTTCTCCCCCGTCTCTGACCATTTCGATTTCGCACAAGGCGGGCCTTGCGATGGCCCTCGTGGCGCGCAAAGTGCACGGGCTTGTCGGAATCGATTTCGAGGTCCTGGGCCGCGATCGAAGCGAGATCGCATCGAAGGTCCTCAACCCATTCGAGTTGGCGGAGGTGAACGGCCTGGTCGACGAACGTCGGTGGACAGCCGTCCTGTTGCGCTTTTCCATCAAGGAGGCCCTGTACAAGGCACTGGCCCCGCGCTTGCAGCGCTACATTGGATTTGAGGAAGCGCAAGTGTCGAGCCTCGCCAACGGTTCTGCGCGGGTCGAATTGACCCTCAAAGAGGGCGAAAACCCTGCCCATGCAGAAGTCAAGTATGAATGGATTGCGGATGGACTCGTCGCCACGGCACGGGTTCGTTGGGAGTGACGGCTTTGGGAATTATGAGTTCTGAAACGAGGGATGCATGAGCGATTCTTTATCCAGCACGACGGTGATTCAGCTGTTCCGCAAGTGGCGCAGCGGGGACGAATCGTCGGGTCAAGAGATGGCCCAGCGGTTCAGCGATTGGTATTACGCGATCTCCACCATTCGCGTGCCGGGCACGATTGGCCGCCCCCCGATGGAAGCCGCATGCCAAAACTTCGCCCAAGGCATCGTGACCGTGACGAGGCCTCGGGCTTTGGTGGATTGGGCGCACGATTTGCTCGAGCGTGAGCTGAGCTCGGCCGGATACGGTTTGGATGCCGGCACGCCGACGGGGTCCGACAACCCCAACGCGATGACCCGCAATCGTTCACCGACAGAGTTGCTGCAGGCCGTCGCTCCAGGCGTTGACTCAGACCTTCTGCAAGTCTTGGCCCTGGCGTACGACCCACGCACACCGTTGCGGGACGTCGACCGGGCGGCGGAGCCCCTCGGCGGAACCCCTTTCGCAATGCTGCAGGCGCGCTACGCGTTGAAGCGAGCGCTCAAGGCTACCCAGGATGTACCCTTTGCTGTGGCGCCGGATGAAGCCGACATGGACCGAGGCCCGATCTCGCTGTACGAAGCCAACCGGTTGGCCTCGGGCAAGGAGGTTGCCGAGCTCGAAAAGTGGTTGCTGAGCGACATCGACTTGTGCAAAGACATCGCCGAGTTTTCAGCCTTTGTGCACGCCCTCCGTGGCGGGGCCTTGAATGCGCATGCAGTAGCACCACCCGAGGAGCCGGTCGCCGCCGCCGAGGCCCCACCGCCCCCAGTCAATGCCCCGCTTGAACCGGCAACGATTCCTGACGGCGCCACCGCTGACGAGCCGGCCGCCGCCCCGCAACAAGCGGACGACGAACTGGAGCAATCCGCGGCAGCGGATGCGCAACGAAACCCACCGGATGACGCGCCAAAAGCCGTGATCCAGACCGGCGCGTTGCGGGCCACAATGGTCACTGTCGCCACGGTGATCGCCATGGTCGTGCTGATCGCCATGGTCGTCGTGTTCATCTTGAGGGGGTAGCGTTTTGGCCGGCACTTGGAGCGTTGATTCGACCACACTGACAGGCCTTCGCCAACGAGAAGCCCAGCGCGCCCTGACCGAGGGTCGGCTTGACGATGCGCTCATTGAAGCCGAAGAACTTCTGGATGACGACCCCTCGAATCAGCACGGACTCGCGATTGCTGGGATCGCTGCCTTGCGCATGGGCGATGTCGTCATGGCGCTCGAGGCGCTCAATCGGTTCGTGGAACTCCACACCCCCAGTGCCACCATTCTGCATTCGCTCGCAGTGGCACGGTTCGAAGCCGTAGACTACCCGGGTTGCCTGGTCGCCGCGGAGCAAGCCACCGCAAAAGAACCGGGCCTTGTCGCAGCGTGGCACTACCAAGGTCTGGCACTCGAGCGGATGGAAAATCCCGAGAAAGCGCGGGAGCGATTTGAGCGGGCTTGTGCGCTCGACCCCGACCAGTTCCCGGTTCCAGAGCAGGATCCGACCATTGACTGGGACGCGTTGTTGGAGAACGCCACGAAGAGACTTCCAGACCGAATTCGCGACTTTGTGGTCGACGTGCCGATCGCCTTTGCCCCCTTCCCCGCTGTTGCCGACCTTTTGGAAAACTACCCGCCGCTGAGTCCATTCACCGATGCCCTGTATCGGGGCACTCCGCCGAGCAACGGCGCGGACCCTTGGACAAGCCGCCCGACACGGATCACCCTCTTCACGGCCAACCTGACCCGGCCTTCCAGCGAATCAGAAGACCTCGTGACCCGGATCGAAGAGGCGCTGGTGCACGAGGCCATGCACTGGCTTGGCATGACCAAGTTGCCCGCTTGAAGTCGGGCGATGGGTCACTCCCACTCGATGGTGGCTGGCGGCTTGCTGCTGATGTCGTAGCAGACCCGATTGATGCCGCGAACTTCGTTGATGATTCGATTCGACATTCGTTCGAGCAACTCCCACGGCAGACGCACGATGCTCGCGGTCATCCCATCGGTAGAATGAACGCAGCGAACCACAGCGGTTTGTTCGTAGGTGCGCGAATCGCCCATGACGCCGACGCTTCGGATCGGCAACAACGCGACAAAGCTCTGCCAGATGTCTCGGTAGAGCCCCGCACCACGAATCTCTTGATCCACGATGGCGTCGGCTTCTTGCAGCAGCGCCACTCGCTCGGGGGTGACTTCGCCCAAGATTCTCACCGCGAGTCCCGGACCTGGGAAAGGCTGCCGGTAGACCCGGTCCTCTGACATGCCCAGCTCTAAGCCAAGTTGGCGCACCTCGTCCTTGAACAACTCCCGCATCGGCTCGATCAGCTTCATGCGCATGCGATCGGGAAGTCCCCCAACATTGTGGTGACTCTTGATCGTGGCGGACGGGCCCTTGAAGGACACGCTCTCGATCACATCCGGATAGAGCGTTCCCTGAGCCAGCCATCGAATCTCACCCACCGTGTCAACGAGCCGGTTTGCTTCCTGTTCGAATACGTCGATGAACAGGTTCCCAATTACCTTCCGTTTTTGTTCCGGGTCAACAACGCCAGCGAGCCCGTTCAAAAATTGGTCTCGAGCGTCGACAACCGTGAGGTTCAGCTCGGAGAACTCCGCAGCAACGCTGTCGCGCTCGTCCTTTCGCAGCACGCCGTTGTCGACAAAGATGCAATGCAGTTGGTCGCCAATCGCTTCGTGCAGCAATCGAGCTGTCACCGCTGAATCAACGCCCCCCGACATGCCACAAATGACGTGATCGTCTCCCACCCGCTCGCGAATGATGCGCAGCTGCTCTTCGATGAACGACCCCATCGTCCAGTCGCCACGCACGCCGCAAATGGAAAACAGGAAGTTCCGGATAATCACGGTCCCTTGGCGCGAGTGCGTCACCTCGGGGTGGAACTGCAGGCCAAAGCGACGACCATCGTTTCGAGCCATGGCTGCGACGGGGCAGTTGTCGGAGCTTCCAATGATGCCCCAGCCGGTCGGTGCATCCGCCACGTGGTCTCCGTGACTCATCCACACATCCGTGGTGTCGTCGATACCGGCAAACAAGGGGTGCTCGACGATGTTCACGGACGCAAAACCATATTCGCGGCGCTCGGCTTTGCTCACCTCACCACCCGCGCTCCGAGCCAACAACTGCATCCCGTAGCAGACGCCCAGAATTGGGATGTCGAGGTCCAACCAAGCCGAATCGAACGGTGGGGCATCATCGTCATAGACCGACGACGGACCCCCAGAAAGGACGAGCCCCTTGACCGACCCGAGGTCCATGGACGGACCGTCGGTGCACGGACGAATCTCGCAATACACGCCTTGTTCCCGGATGCGGCGGGCGATCAACTGCGTGTACTGCGATCCGAAATCGAGGATGAGGATGGTGTCATGTCCAGGCTGCACGAGGCCCTCCGGTTTGGAGGCCCCCGTAACCCTCCGACGCGAACCTTACCGCTTCAAAGCCGCGGAGAATGCGCCACCGGTGAGCGCATCGATGCTCGCGGTCAACTCTTGGAGACGGAGCTCGTTCTTGATCTGTCCCTTGAGACCGCCCGCCGGGCTGAGCAACTGCTCAACTTGAAGCCTCCGGCGGTCAAAGTACACCCGCGTCACCTCATCCAGAACTTTGTCCCGCAGCTTCACGATGTCTTGTGCTTCATTGATGACTCGAATCCGTTCCGAACTCATCACCAACTTGTCGAGGCGCCAAGCCAAGCGGACGCCAATGCCGTCGTCGTTATCCGAGCGGGCGGTGTTGTATTCGTACTCTTCGTTGTCGACCGACCCATCGCCGTTCAGGTCCAGGTAGTTCCACGTTGTGTAGTTGTCGGCATCCCGATCGTAGCTGATGGTTACCGCAGGAAGGGCGTACGCGGACCGTGAGGCGCGCAACCAACCCTCGACCAAAGACGGGTTCGTTTTCGTGTAGTTCATCGCCATGGCCTGGACCGCGGCCACTTCGGGCTCGTTGGAGAACTGGGCGAGCACCTCGTCCACGCTGGAGTACGACCCCTTGGCCACCTTCCGGATGGTGAGGTCCGCCGCAAGCTGACCCCGAAGCGCATCGAGCGTCGCTGCATCCAGTTGCAGAATCCGGAGTTCCTCAACCGAGGACAGTCCACTCCGTTGTTCGCGCAACGATACGATTCGCTCCGCCTCCGACGCATCCACTTCGTCGATGCTGGACAGTTGCTCAGCGGTGACGTCGTTCAACAGGAATCCACCGGCTGCGTCGGCGTCGTTGGAGCAAAACAATGAGGCAAATAAAATCAATCGCATGGCGACTCC
>JAYZVA010000064.1:0-16675 GCA_036156175.1 Myxococcota bacterium | reverse complement strand
TGGACCTTCATCGTTGCCGGCTACGTGTTCAAGCTGGCGTGCGCCGCACTGGACACGGTTCCGTTGTACATCCTGGTGGCACGCCTCGGGGCGTACCTTGAGGTGGACCACAAGCGGACTTAGGTCATCCCGTTGATGATGCGGTTGAGGGTATCGCTGGGGCGCATGGCTTTCGACGCAAGTGCTTCGTCGGGCGCGTAGTAGCCCGCGATGTCGACTGCTTCGCCCTGAGCGGCGTTGAGTTCTTCCACAATGGTGGCTTCGTTGGCTGCCAGTGCGTTGGCAATGCCGGCGAACTGCTCGGCAAGCGCGGCGTCGTGGGTCTGCTGCGCAATCGCTTGAGCCCAGTACAGCGCCAAGTAAAAATGCGAGCCACGATTGTCCAGCTCCCCAACGCGGCGCGACGGCGACTTGTTTGAGAGCAGGTATTGCGTCGTGGCCTCATCGAGGGTGGCGCCCAGGACTTTTGCCCGCTCGTTGCCGTAGCGAGCGCCCAGGTGATCGAGGGAAACGGCCAAAGCGAGGAATTCGCCCAGCGAATCCCAGCGCAGGTGGCCTTCGGATTCGAACTGTTGGACGTGCTTCGGGGCCGAGCCGCCGGCGCCCGTCTCAAAAAGGCCCCCGCCGTTCATCAGGGGTACGATCGACAACATTTTCGCGCTTGTGCCCACCTCGAGGATCGGAAACAGGTCGGTCAGGTAGTCGCGCAAGACATTGCCGGTGACCGAGACGGTGTCGAGGCCCTGACGGATGCGGTCCAGCGAGAACCGGGTTGCATCGACCGGCGCCAAGATCGGAAACTCCAGGCCATCGGTGTCGTGGTTTGGAAGGTACTGGTTGACTTTGCGAATCAGCTGCGCATCGTGCGCACGGGTTGCGTCCAGCCAGAATACGGCCGGAACTCCCGTCGCCCGGGCCCGCGAGACGGCCAGCTTGACCCAGTCTTGAATCGGCGCATCCTTCACCGTGCACATCCGCCAAATGTCGCCCGCGTCGACTTGGTGACGCATCAACTCGGTGCCGTCTGCGTCGATCACCCGGATTGTTCCCGCTTCGGCGACCTCGAAGGTCTTGTCGTGGCTGCCGTACTCCTCGGCTTTTTGGGCCATCAAGCCCACGTTCGACACGCTGCCCATGGTGACCGGGTTGAGCGCACCGTTGGTCTTGCAGTCATCGATGACGGCTTGGTAGATGCCGGCGTAGCTCGAGTCCGGGATGACCGCCTTGGTGTCTTGGGTGTTTCCTTCGGCATTCCACATGCACCCGCTTGTTCGCAGCATGGCGGGCATCGATGCATCAATGATCACATCCGATGGGACATGCAGGTTTGTGATGCCTTTGTCCGAGTTCACCATGGCCAGGTCCGGTCCATTTTTGTATACGGCGGCCATGTCGGCTTCAATGGCCGCACGGGTGGCCGGGTCCATGCCATCGAGCTTGCTCAGCAAGTCCCCGAGGCCATTGTTCACGTCGACGCCGGCGGCCTCGATGGCATCACCGTGTTTGGCGAATACGTCTTGGAAGAACACGCGGACTGCGTGACCAAAGATGATTGGGTCGCTGACCTTCATCATGGTGGCCTTCATGTGAAGGCTGAAGAGCACTCCCGTGTCGCGTGCATCGGAAACTTCCGACGCGAGAAATGCCAACAACGCGGACTTGCTCATGAAGGTGCCGTCAATCACCTCCCCAGCCAATCCCGCAATGCCATCCTTCAGCACCACCGTGGTGCCGTCGCCGTTGATGTGCTCAATGCGGAGCGTTGTGTCGGCGGGCAGCGTGACGGATTGCTCATTGGACCGAAAGTCGCCAGCAGACATGGTGGACACGTGGCTCTTGCTCGCAGACGTCCATTTTCCCATCGAATGTGGATTGGCGCGGGCGTACTCTTTCACCGCTTTGGGGGCCCGTCGATCCGAATTCCCCTCACGCAAGACGGGGTTCACAGCAGACCCTTTGACCTTGTTGTACAGCGCCAAAATCGCTTTCTCGTCCTCGGTTTGGGGCTCCTCCGGGTAGTCCGGCAGGGCGTACCCCTTTGCTTGAAGTTCTGCGATGGCGGCCTTGAGCTGCGGCACCGAAGCCGAGATGTTTGGCAGCTTGATGATGTTGGCTTCGGGGCGCTTCGCCAGCTCGCCCAACTCGGAGAGGGCGTCGTTGACGCGTTGATCGGCGGGCAAGCGATCGCTCATCCCAGCCAAGATTCGTCCGGCCAGCGAGATGTCGCGGATCTCGACTGCAACGCCAGAACTTCCCGTGAACGCCTTGATGATCGGCAAAAACGAGTGAGTGGCGAGCGCAGGCGCTTCGTCCGTCATGGTGTAAATGATCGTCGGTGTGTCAGACATGGGGCCCTCATCGGTTCGAGGAGCCATGCTAACCAAGATTTCGTGTCAGACCACCTGTCGTTTGTGGTCTTCGGCGTAGCTCCGCATTCGACTGAACGCCGCGTGGGGCACCAAAAACCGTACGAGCCACCCATTGTTCAGGGTTTCACCAATCTCGGCGGGGAATTTGGTGATGTACCCGTCGGGCATTTTCACGCACATCATGAATGCGCGCCGGTGCGGGGGAGTGCCGTTGGCGGGCAGTCTGCCTCTGCTGAGATGAAGTGCCCAGTCTCGTCGAAATGCGCGGGGGTCGGACCACTTGACCACCAAGTTCCGGCCGTCGGACGACATGTCCACGGTCGGCTCATGCAGGGGAATCGGGCGGTCGACCGGCTTGGGGAGCGGGCGGCGGCGCTCCGAACTGCGCTTCAGAAACCGGTGAAGTCGGCTGCGGTGCTGTTCGGTCATGGATGAAATCCGCACGATGGCGCGGGTTGTCTCATCAAACCCACCGGGGGCTGTCTTGAGTACACGGGCCTCTGCAAGGATCCATTCACCCCCGTCGGGCAGCTCGAGCTTGAGGGTGACCTCGTCGTTGGCGCACAGCGGCGTTGGGCTGCGCAGTTGCACCGTCCGACCTTTGATCCAGTCGGTGGTACCGAAGTGCACACCGTGATGGCATTGGATTCCAACGGTGGTTTGAATGCGGATCTTCACAGGACCTCCTGCAAAGCTCTTCGAACGGTTTTTCAAATGTTGGAGGCCGAGAGTGGTACTTTTTGGGCAGGAGGTGCCGTGAGGCTGGTTGAGACTCGGATTCCTGACGTCAAGGTCATCGAACTGGAGGCATTTCCGGATCGGCGGGGGACGTTTGTCCGGTACTGGAATCGCGATCGCTGGTTGGCCGCTGGACTTGGTCCATTCGTCGAAGACAACGTCTCAACATCGCACTCGGGTGTGCTTCGCGGGTTGCACGTGCAGACGGTGCGCCCCCAAGGGAAGTTGCTGAGCGTCCTTCAGGGCGCCATCTACGATGTGGCGGTGGACCTCCGCGATGATTCGCCCACGTTCGGGCATTGGGTCGGCGTCTCGCTGGAGGCGGGCGATGGTCGGCAGCTGTGGGTTCCTCCAGGGTTTGCGCATGGGTTTGCTGTGACGGGCGGTCCAGCCACGGTCCATTACCGCTGCACGACGGTGTACGAGCCCGAGCATCAGGCGGGCATCCGATGGGATGATCGGACCCTGGGCATCGATTGGCCTCTGGTGGCGCCGGTGGTGTCCGAGCGCGATGCTGGGCTGCCGATGTTCAGCGACTGTCTGACGATTCGCAGTAGCTGAGGAGCCGCTCGGCTTCCGCCTGCCGCTGCTTGCCACGGCTCATGAGTCGCCCGGCCATGCAGTCGATGGCCGGCGAGTGAGACGGGCGTCTCAGTGCGGGCGCGAGCGTTCCAAGCGCGGCATCATACCGCTGTTGGGACGCAAACATTCGTGCGAGGTCCACGCGCACCTCGTCGTTTTCGGGTTGGCGGCGCAAGACGGCTCGGTAGACGGTTTCGGCCTCATCGAATCGTTGCAGGCGGTGGTAGGTGATGGCCAAGTCGCGTTCAATGGTGGGGTCGTTTGGTTTGGCCTCGCGCTCCTCTTCAATCGCCTCGGCCAGCCTCTGCAAATCCATCAAGGCCCGTTGGCGGTTCAGGTATTCACCGTTGAGGTCTCGGTCACTGGGGTGGGCCGTCGCGGCCTGCCGAACCGTGTTCAGCGCGTCGAGGGGCCGTGCAAGCGCGTCGAGCAGATCGGCCTTGAACAGCATCAGGGCCGGGACCATTCCGTGCCGTTCGATCATGGCGTCAGCGCGCGCGAGCAGCTGCGTCGCCGGTTCGGTCGGAGCGTTGGTGAGCAGGTTGAACAAGTCGATGCGGTCCTTCGGGTCCACCGTGCTGGGCTCGAATGTGGTGATCGACCGGGTGATGTAGCCCAGGGATTCGAGGGCCTCGCGTTCTTGATCGGACAGCGTCATTGGGTCGGTGGAGGGAGGCCAATGCCGATTGAACGCCGCCAAAGCTTGGATCATGGCCTCGCGGTCCGCGTCTCGGTAGCGGTTGACCAGCTGCTTGGGATCCGAGTCGAGGTGGTACTTCTCGGGGGTGGGCAGATCGAACATCGCGCGCTCCGTCGCGTCGATGACGCCAAATATCGGCGCCGTATCGAAGTCGAGGGCTGGGGTCACCGTTTCAAAACTCAACGCTCGCGACGGGAGTCGCTCGGCATGCTGCGGATCGAGGAGGTTGATGCCAGCGCTGCCGATGGGCTCCAGTCCAGCCGCCACCGTCAAGGTGGGCGCGAGGTCGACGAGTGATGCCGGGCCACCGACCTCTCGACCCTCCGTGGCGCGCGCCGTGCCGACCTCAGGCCCCACCCAGAGCATCATGGGCACATGCAGCGTGCTGTCGTAAGCAAAGTAACCGTGCGTTTCCTCACCGTGCTCACCCAGTCCTTCGCCGTGGTCGGCGGTGAGGGCGATGATGGACGAGTTCAGCCGCCCCCGGGCCTCCATGACGTCCAGGATCCGCGCCGTGGCCGCATCCGCTTTGCCGATGGCCGCTGCGTAGTCGGTGACGTCCGGGTCCGTACTCGCGTCCCAGGGTCGATGCGGGTCGAAGAGGTGGACCCAAAGAAACACCGGCTGATCTTCGCTGCGGTCGCCCAGCCATGCGATGGCTTGATCAACCGTTTCGGTGCCCGGTCGATGCGCAACCACGCGATTTTTACCGGGACGGATGTGGTCGTTGTAGGTGGAAAATCCCCGAGCGATTCCGTAGCGGCTGTCCAGGACCGAGGCGGACACAAACGCTGCCGTGGCCCATCCGCCGGCTCGGAACCGCTCGGCCATCGTCGGCAATCCGTCAACCACCGGCCAGGTGCCGTTGTCTCGCGCTCCGTGGGTCGGCGGGTTCTCCCCGGTCATGAGCGACGCATGGGCGGGGAGGGTGATGGGCACCGGTGTGCGTGCCATGGAGAACACGCGGCCGCTTGCCGCGAGCCGGTTCCAGGTTGGGGTGGTTGACGTGCCCACATGATCGGCGCGCACGGTGTCCCAGGTCACGATGATGACGTCGGGCAGTGCTGGGGCGCGGTCTGCGCACCCGAACAGGCTCAAGGTCAGCAATGAAACAATGGCATGGACGCGTCGCAAAGGGTCTCCGATTCCGCGGAAAACGGTAACCCGATGGGCAGAACCGATCCCTCGACGGCACATTCGAGTATGATTTGGCAGTGGGGTTTTCATGAAGCTGCATCTGCCATTGTTGTGCATCGTCGGGTGTGCGCCGTCGTTTCCAAAAACCGAACGGGACCGGGTCGCCGATACGGCGAGCACGGACGCGGACGCGGATGCGGATGCCGACGCGGACACCGACGCGGATGCGGACGCCGACGCGGATGCGGACGCTGATGCGGATGCGGACGCCGACGCGGATGCGGACGTCCCACCGCTTCGGAACAAAGTGCTGCTCATCATGGTGGACGGCTGGCGACCCGACGTGATCGCCGCCGCCGACACGCCCACGCTGGATGGGTTGTGGCTGGAGTCGGCCTACAGTTTGGAGGCGCGGGTGGAAGACACCACGATCAGCGGGTCGGGTCAGTCCACGTTTGTGACCGGTGTTCATCGAGACAAGCACGGCGTTGATGACAACAGCTTCTCGGGCGCCAACTTCGAGGCTCACCCCTACTTCTTTCGGTTGTTGGATGATGCCGCACCATCGCTGGTCACGGCCGCGTACCACACCTGGCGACCAATGTACGAGACTGCTCTGGGTGGGGAGTCTGGCGGCGACTTTGCCTACTTCTGGGACTACGGCGACGACGACGGCGATGCGCGCACGACCACGCAGATTCAACTCGATTTGTTGACGGAAGACCCGGACGCCATCGTCTGGATGTTGTCCGACCTGGATACCAACGGCCATCGGCATGGGTTTTCGCCAACCGTGGGCGAATACGTGGACGCCATGGAGTTGATCGACACCCAGATTGGGCTCGCACTGGCGGCGATCGATGACCGGGCGACTCGGGACACTGAAAACTGGATGGTGATTGTGTCATCCGATCACGCCGGTTCCGACCGGGGCCACGGAGACAACATTTCAGAACACCGGCTGGTGCCCCTGTTCATTCACGGCGGAGACGCGGTGCCGGGCCCCATGTGGCCGTCGCCAAACACCGTCAGCATCGTGCCCACGGCCTTGGCGCACCTCGGTGTGACCGTCGATCCAGCGTGGGGGTTGGATGGTGAGGTGATTGGGTTGTCGGCCACGGCACCCCCGGTGGTTGAGCTCGAGCGCAATGCGATCGTCAATGGCGACGCCGAAATGGAGCGGGGCTTTGACGGATTTCTGCCCGATGCCGCACTTCCTGGATGGGTGGACGACGGCTACGCCACAGCCACGCAATACGGCAGCGATGGGTTTCCGTCGCTGTCCGACCCCGGGCCCGACGACCGGGGCGAGAACTTCCTGTGCGGTGGCAGCGAGCCCGCAGACTCCATGATTTGGCAGGACATCGATGTCAGTGGCCTGGCGACGGCGATTGACGGAGGGGGCATTGGGTATCGCCTGTCGGGCTGGCTCGGGGGGTACGACGATCACAACGACCGCACTCGTGTCACGGTGACCTTTTTCGACGGGTCCGGCACGGCCGTGGCGACCGAGACCCTGCCGCCAATCACAGCGGACGATCGCGATGATGCGACGGGTCTTTGGCTTCAAACCCGTTTTGGCATGGTTCCTCCCTTCGTTCGGTCTGCGAGGGTGACGGTGGACTTTCTGCGTTCGAGCGGTGGAAACGACGGGTATCTTGACAACCTCGCGCTGGTCTTCACCGAGGGGTAGTGGTGCGACACGGTGGGCGGTGTGCCCGCCATCAGGAGAGTGATTCATGAGGACAACGGCGACAGTTCTGGGCGCGATGATGCTCTCCGGGCACGCGGCCCATGCCGGCGAAGTTCAGCTCAAAAACGACGACTACGAGTCGGGCGACGCGGCCTATTTCATGGGCGGATTCATCCTGAACGAATGCTGGGCATCCGTCTTTGTCGCCGACGACGCGTCGGGTCCGTACACGTTGAAGCACGTCGACGCCTTGGTCGGGGGGTCTGCAGCCACGCAGTTGTTCATTGTGGAGGTCTATGAGGTGTCGGACACCGACTTGTCGGACCGCTCACTGGTCGGTGCTGGCGCCGTGACCATGACCGGCTCGGATGTGGCGTTCAATCGAATTGTTTTTTCGGACCTCGAGGCCGGGATTGAGGACCACGTGTTCTCGGGCACCTACCCCATGGTTTCCGTCTGCCATGACGAGCACGAGGGGTACCCGTCGATTGCGCGGGACGCGTGGATGGACTTCAGCGATCGCAACTGGCTCTATGCGGTGTCATTGGACTTTCCTGAATTGATTCCGTGGGATTGGTACGGGAGCATCGCCTTTGGCGTCTTTGGGGATTGGGTGATGCGGGCGTGCATCGAAGGCCCAGACCTGGACGGCGATTGTGCGTTTGACTCGGATGCGGACGCCGACGCGGATGCGGACGCCGACGCGGATGCGGACGCCGACGCGGATGCGGATGCGGATGCCGACGCGGATGCGGATGCCGACGCGGATGCGGATGTGGATGCCGACGCGGATGCGGATGCAGATGCCGACGCCGACGCGGATGCCGATGCCGACGCCGACGCGGATGCCGACGCCGACGCGGATGCCGATGCCGACGCCGACGCGGATGCGGACGCCGATGCGGATGCGGACGCCGACGCGGATGCGGACGCCGACGCCGATGCCGACACGGGCGCAGTGGAGCTGACCCTTGACTCGATTACACCGGCATCCGCGGGTCGCGGGACTCCAGTCGATGTCGTGCTCATCGGAACGGGCTTCGATGACTCCATGCAAGCAACCATTGGGGGTCTGGTGGTCGCCGGATTGGACGTGGTGAATGGCGAGACCGTCACGGCTCGTTCGCCTTCGGCACTTCCACTCGGGACCCACGATGTGCAGGTGCTGCGGACGAACGACGACGGTTCGGATGTGGCGGTCTTGGCCCTCGCGTTCACCGTGTATGAGCCCGAACCCGACCATGGGGGACCCGCCGAACTTTCGGCCGATGCTTCGAATGACGACGACTCAAAGTCCTCGGGCTGCAGTCACGTCGGGACGCCGTGGTCGGGCGGTGCGATGGCGCTGTTCTTGCTGGCCTTGACGCGCCGCCGAGCGGGTTCGGGGAACGCACAGCTGGCGGTCGGTACCGAAGGCGGTGATCCGCAATGACCCGCTCGGTTCCCCTGGCCATCACGGCCGCGATTGTGGGCTGTGGAGAACAAAAGGTCAGTGCGCGAAACGAGTTTCCCATTGCGTTGATCACGTCGCATTCCGACGGCGATTTGGTCCCGGATGGCGATGTCTCCTTGGTGGGAACGGTGTCCGATGTGGATGACCCTCCCGAAACGCTGGTCGCGCATTGGCTGGTGAACGGTGTGGAAGCTTGTCCCGCCCGTCCACCCGACGACGGCGGAATCTCGCAGTGCACCGTTTCGGCCGTCGACGGCTCAATGGATGTGCAGCTGCTGGTGAAAGACCCGTTGAATGCGGTCGGCACAGACCGTCTCACACTGGCGATTGCCCCCACGAGTCCGCCGCACGCGCGTCTGGTGTCACCCCATGACGCCATGCGTCTGTACACCGATGCGAAGGTGACGTTTGAAGGGGTCGTGGGGGATGAAGAAGACGAGGCTGTGACGCTGGACGTTCGCATGGAGTCCGACCTGCAACCGGACCTCGACGTGCCGTTGACCGTGGACTCGGACGGCACCGTCTCCGGGTTTGGGTATCTGGATGAAGGCGAGCATGCCTTGGTGTTGCGGGTGGTCGATTCCGATGGAAAAACGTCTTCCGACGGCGTTGTGGTGGAGGTTGGGCCTCCAAACACAGCGCCGGAATGCAGCATCCAGGCGCCCCTCGATGGCGACGTCGTTTCCCCGATGGCTCCCATCACGCTGCGCGGGGAAGCGCGGGATGCCGACCAGCCGTCAGATACCTTGGCCATCGAGTGGCGTTCGGACACCGATGGGATGCTCGCGACCGATGCCGCCACGACGGATGGCGACGCCTTGGCTGTGGTCACCGGCCTGTCGCCGGGTCCGCACATACTCACCCTTGCAGTGACCGACGAACGCGGTGCAGGCTGCACGGCGTCGGTGGTGATTCAGGTGGGCACGGCCCCGACGGTTCGGGTCGACGCCCCTCTGGACGGCACCGTGCTTCCACTTGGCGACTCGGTCACGCTCCAAGCGTCGGTGTTTGATGCAGAAGACGCCTTGTCGACGCTCTCCGTCAGTTGGAACTCGGATGTGGACGGACCAGTGGGGACTGCTGGAGCCGATCCGTCGGGCGTGGCTGTGGTTGAGGCAGAACTCGGTCTTGGCGCACACGTGCTCTCGGCCACCACCACGGACGCTCACGGCATGACGGCGAGCGCAGCGGTCGCGGTCATGGTCGACGATGTGCCAACGGTCACGGATGTGGCCATCGTTCCAGTCCCCGCCTTCGCGGGCGACGTGCTCCGGTGCGAGTGGGCGTTCAGCGATGCGACCGGCAGCGATGCCTCGACCGCGGAGTGGTCCATGGCTGGGGCAACGCTGGGAACGGGCCCGACCATGGCGGGCCCTTGGGTGCGTGGGGACTCCGTGACGTGCACAGTGACGCCCTTTGACGGCGTGTTTGAGGGGACGGCGGTGTCGGCCACCATCAGCGTCTCCAATACCGCTCCGGTAGCGAGTGCCGCAGTCATTTCGCCAACGCTCCCCAGGGTGGGCGATGCGCTGACCTGCAGCCTCTCGGGGTTCAGCGATGCCGACGGCGATGCCGATGCATCGCACTATGCTTGGAGGGTCGGTGACGCGGAGGTTGGCACGGGCGCCACGTGGTCCGGTGCGGCCGTGCGGGGGGACGAGGTGACCTGCACAGCGACGCCCCACGATGGCGTTGATTCGGGGGTGCCGCAGACAGCTTCTGTCACGATTGGCAACGGGCTCCCATCGATCGATTCGGCCACCTTGATGCCCGCCGCACCCACAACGGCGACCGACATCAGCGTCACCGCTGTCACAACGGATCCCGACGGCGACCCTGTCACCATATCGTGGGACTGGGTGGTCAATGGGATTCCAACGGGCGTCACCGGCGACGCATTGGATTCGTCCCATTTTGCGCGTTCGGATTCGGTTGAAGCGGTCGGAGTGCCCCACGATGGAACGGACGCCGGGCCTCCCTTCGCCGTTGGGCCAACGATTGTGCAGAACACCCCCCCCGAAGCGCCGACGGTGGCGATCGAACCCGGTGAGCCCACCGAGGGCACCGACCCGCTGCTGTGCGTCGTGAGCCCGGCGGGCATTCCGGATGTGGACGGGGATGCCGTCGGCTACACGGTGGTGTGGACACGTGATGGTGGGGTGTTCATGGGCACCGACACCACGACCATCGCAGGCGACACGGTGCCCGGTGCGTCGACATCCGCGGGGGAATTATGGGTGTGCGAGGCCGTTCCGACGGACGGGATCGATGACGGTCCATCCGGGGAGGACTCGGTGGTGGTCGAGTCGGCCCAAACTCGCGTATTCGTTACCTCAGAAGCGTACTCCTCGGATTTTGGAGGCCCATTTGGGGCGGACGATGCCTGCACGGGTGCAGCGGAAGCGGCGGGCCTTCCGGGGTCCTGGACCGCGTTTGTGTCGGGCGGTGGGGCGACGGCGATCGGTCGCATTGCGGACGGTCCCTACGTCAGACTCGATGGCGAACTCATTGCGGAGGATCGCGCCGAGTTGGCGGGAGGAAGCATCCGGGTGCCCATCAACGTCACGGAACTGGGCGGCGGGTACACGGGATTCGTGTGCACCGGTTCGTCGCCCAGCGGATCGGCCACGGGCGGTTCGACTGCATCGGGTGGAAACTGTGCAGGGTGGACGCGGGGTTGCGGGGTGTGTTTTGGCAACCATTGGTACGTCACTGTGGGGCACACCGGCTACACCAACGACGATTGGGTCGACCGGGGATGGAACCGCTGCGGGGGCTGCAGACTGTATTGCTTTGAAGATTGACGCCGCTCTCGGGAGCGGGCCATGACAAGATTCGGACAGCGCGGCCGCTCGACTGCAGGTACGCTGATCCGGAACCGAAGGGGTGACCGATGCGAACGACGGTATTGATGATGGCGATGGCGTGCGCGCCGTCCTGGGATGATTCCTCCGAGAAGGCCGATACAAGCGACTTTCTGACTCCTCCGGCAGACGAAAGCGGAGACACGGGCGCCGAGGCCGATGCCGACGCGGATGCCGACACGGATGCCGATGCCGACGCGGATGCCGATGCCGACGCGGATGCCGACGCCGACGCCGACGCCGACGCCGACGCCGATGGGGATGCGGACTCCGATTCTGCAGGCGACTGGCCGTTTGCGGGCGCGTATTCCGGCGGGCTCATCATGACGGGCGACACATGGGGTGCCTGGTGCGAAGGAACGATGGACGTGACGGTCGACGCGTCCGGCAACGTTGACGGCGATGGCAGCTGCGACTGGGACCTCAGCGCTCTTGGCTATGGAACCGACACCACCGCGTTTTACCCCAGCGGGACGGTGTCGGCGGATGGGGCAATCGCCGGCGACGTGTTCGTCGACGCGGGTGTCTGGGGTTCGTTCACCGGCACATTGTCGGGCTCCCACGGCGCTACTGCCACCCGATTGGTGATGGATTTTGACTGGGACTGGCAGAGCCAGAGCGTGGTGTTCGAGCGAGAGTAGGTTGCACGCCTTGGCCGGCATGGTCGGGTGGGGATTGCGGGGTGCCGCGGAGGAAACGGCGATGAGCTTCACCACCCTTGCGCTCTGGGCGCTCCCGCTGACTGCCCTGGCCGAGCGCCCCTCCTCGGTGGGCTCGGTCGATTCGATCGATCGACCCATTCGGTGCCATTGGGAGCAGAGCCAACACGCGGGGCTCTGCGATGAAGCCATTGATGGCTTGGAAGCCGCATGGCGACTGCAGGTCGATGGCTTGGGGTGGCCCGAGCCCATCATGGACGACGATGGCATCTTGGATGTGTACGTCTCATCGGAAGGGGAGGGCGGCGCCTACGCATACGCGCCATGGGAGAATGCGGTCCTCATTGATGGCCGGTTTGGAGCCCCGGCGCACATCGTCATCGACCCGGAGTTCGACACCTGGTTCTACTGGACCATGCTCCACGAATTTGCCCATGTGTTGCAGTACTCCATCGACGTCACCGAAACCCGTACCTTGGCGTGGGAGAGCACCGCCACCGCCATGGAGTTCTGGTCGGATCCCACGCTGTTGCCGATGGACGACTACATCGTCGACTTTCAAGCCACGCCATGGGTCGGCTTGTTGGGTGACGGATGGATGCTCTGGGACGAACATGGGGTGGATTCCCTGTACGAGTATGGAGCGGCGCTGTGGTTGTTTCACGCCGATGCGATGTTGGGTGGCGCCGTCGGACAGGCGGGACTGGACCTGTGGATGGAGGGCGCAAACCCCGGCTGGGAAAACGAGCCGGACTTTGTGGATTCATTGGACGCGCTCACGGGCTCTTGGTCCGATGCCTGGATGAGCTTTTCCTTGGCGCGAATTGGTGTGGGTACCGCCGACACTCCGGGCTGGGCGGCGTCCTACAGCGATGCACGATTCGCCATCGGCGTGGAACGCACGGTGCGGGCGGACGAGCTTCCCGCGTCGGTGATTCCAGACGCCTTGCCCTATCAGACCGGTGCGGTCTACATCCAGCTGGTGGGTCTCACTCCAGGGGAACGAATTCGCATCGACATCAATGGCGACCCGGGGGTGCGGTGGGCCGCGTTTTTCCACACCTCAGGCCAGTCGGATTGGCGCGAGGACAGTCGGGTTGAGTTTACCGCCGACGCGTCCAGGGCGATGGTCGGCGTGGTGAACCTCGGACCCGCGACCTTTGACGCGGATGATGCGCTGCAAACGGCCGATGTTGCGGTGTCCCTCGAGCGTGTGGATCGGGCGGTGGGCGCCGAAGGCGGTGTTGAGCTGACCGGTTGTGGGTGCGCAGGGCTCCCCGGTTCCCGGTCAGTGGCATGGGTGTGGTTGGCGACCCTCTGCATCGCGATGCGGGCCCGCCGCGATGCAGGAGAATTAGCGCTTGAAGTGCCCGGCGGGTGATGTAAACTTGGCGCTCGATTCTGGAGGATCACACCATGCGCACTTTTGCTTGGTTCAACGCAACACTCTTCGCCGCTGCGACGTTCGGCTGCAGCACCAATCTTGAAAAGCCTGAAGCCAATGGTGCAGGCGCGTCATTGGCTTCGGACACCGGCGAGCCGGTGGCCGAGGATACGGGCGAACCGGTGGCCGGGGATACGGGCGAGCCGGTGGGCGAGGATACGGGTGAGCCGGTGGCCGAGGATACGGGCGAGCCGTTGCCCCCGGATGGAGATGGCGACGGCATTTCCGATTCGCAAGAAGGCGACGGTGCCGTCGACACGGATGGGGACGGCATCCCCGACTCGGAAGACGACGACTCCGATGGTGATGGCATCGGTGATGCGGAAGAGGGCAGCGGCGATACCGACGGCGATGGGGCCGGGGACTGGGTCGACACCGACTCGGATGGCGATGGCTTGAGCGATGCGGACGAAGGCTCAGAAGACACCGATGGCGACGGCCTCTCGGATGCGACCGACACCGATTCCGACGGCGATGGAATCGACGATGCGGACGAAGGATTGGACGACGATGGGGCCATTGCCGATTCGGATGGCGATGGCATTCCAGACGTCGAAGACACCGACTCCGACGACGATGGCATTCCCGATGCGGTTGAAGGCGGAGAGGACACCGATGGCGACGGGCTCAGCGACGCAACCGACACCGACACCGATGGCGACGGGATCGGCGATGCGGACGAAGGGTTTGATGACGATGGCGAGATCGCCGACACGGATGGCGATGGGATTCCGGATTTCGAGGACACGGATTCAGACGGGGATTCGTTGTCGGACGCAGACGAATCCAGCGAGTTGGGGACCGACCCCTACGATGCCGACACCGATGGCGATGGCGCCAGTGACGGCGTTGAGGTGGTGGTCGGAACCAGTCCGCTCGACTCGGAGGACTTCCCGGGGGACATCGACGTGGTGTTGCTGGAGTTTGGGGAAGAAGTGGAGGTTGAGTTCCCCCTCGAAGTCGAGGTGCAGGAGGTGGATGTCGCGTTCTTGATCGACACCACAGGCTCCATGGGCTCGACCGCGACCGCCATGGCCGCCGAGTTTTCCTCAATCGTATCGGAACTCGAGGCATCGTCGGTCGAAGATGGCCAATACGCCTACGCGACGTACGACGACTACGCATACGGAAGTTTCGGCTACTCAAGTTCAGGTGACATCCCATTCAAATTGCAACATCAGGTCAGCGATGACATTGAATCGGTACAAGCCGCTCTCAGCAGCTTTGATCTGCACTATGGCGGCGACTCTCCCGAATCGGGAATGGAAGGCCTGTACCAGACGCTCGCCGGCGTGGGCTACGACCAAAACTGCGACGGAGCATTTGATTCGGCCACGGATGTGTTGCCGTTCCTTGCATCTGCCACTGACCCGTTTGGGGGTGCAGCCGGCGAGGGCTTCAGTAGCGAGATTTCCGGGGGCGGTGCGCGCGGTGGCGTTGGGTTTCGAGAAGACTCATTGCCGGTTGTGATTTACGCCACGGACAACTACCTTCGCGATGCCGACACCTACGGCACGCCAGGTGGTTGCCCACTGGATGCCGCATCCGGTGACGTGGTCAGCGCGGCCGTTGACATTGGGGCACGCCTCATCGGCGTCGCAGTGTCGGGCTCCACGGCAACACCCCAGATTGAGGCGTTGGCAGAGGCAACGGGTTCGCTGTACGATGCCGACGGCAGCGGGGCCGTCGACGACCCGCTTTCGTTCTCCTGGTCGAGCTCATCGACGGCCTTCCGTTCGACCATCGTCGGCGCCATTGAAGGCATGCTCGACTCGGTGACCTTCGGCGAAGTGGTGCTGCAAGTGGAAGGGGACACGTACGGGTTTGTCCAATCAGTGGACCCGGAGTCCTACACCGACGTCACGGTGGGCTCGGCTGGCCTCACCCTCGACTTCACCGTAAACATCGAGGGCGTCGTGCCGGCCATGGCGGACGACCAAATCTTCACGATGGACCTCAACATCATTGGTGATGGGACCACGCTCTTGGGAACCCAAGAGCTGGTCATTGTGGTTCCGGGAATCTAGCGCAACGCGAACACCAGGCTCAATCGGGACCGCGACTCCAGTCGGTGGCGGTCCCGATTTGTTTGCCGGGACACTCAATTCTACGAATCGCATGTTTGTTGCGATGAATGGATTCGAATCATCGCCCGGGGACCCGCATTTGCTGGCATCGAACTTGCGTTCTTGATGAGCAACACAGGAGGTTGTTCATGATTGCAAGTGTGATGAAGCTGGCTTTTGCCATGGGCGTCGCTCAAGCGTCGACCATTCCGCTGGAGTCGAGTCGGTACGATGTGCGAGTGGTGGGCGGGGTTGCCGAGATCGAGCTGGAGCAGGTGTTCTCCAACAGCTCTTCAGAATTCATAGAGGCCGTGTACACGTTTCCGCTTGATGGCGGCGCGGCCATTGACGACATGGTCATTGAGATTGGGCAACGCGAGATTGTCGGAATCATCAAGGAACGGGACCAGGCGCGCAAAGACTACGAGCAGGCACGGGCCAAGGGGCAGGCCGCTGGATTGTCGGAGCAAGAGCGGGCAAATGTCTTCACACAGTCCATTGCAAACATTCCCCCGGGTGAGGCGATTCGCGTCCGACTTCACGTGGTGCAACCGATCCGTCGCGTGGACGGAGCCTACGAGCTCGCGATTCCCTTGGTGGTTGGGCCGCGATTCACACCCCAGGCCGACCGCGGCGACAAATCCATCGTCAATCCCCCAGTCGCCATCGACGATCCGGGAGTCATGGTATCGATCGACGTGGAGATCAACGCGGGGATGAGCATCGCGTCCGTGGAAAGCCCAACGCACAGCGAGGGCATGGCGGTGCACCCAGGGCGAAGCCGGGTGACCTTGGATGGGGTTCGACCCAACAGTGATTTTGTTCTTCGGTGGTCGGTCGATCCCTCTGAGCCCACGGCGATGGCCATGGAACAGGACGCGCACATGCTGCTGCGCTTCGAGGCCCCCGATGCGGCGCCATCGGCGGCCATTGTTCCTCGAGAACTGATCTGGATCATTGACACCAGCGG
>JAYZVA010000063.1:0-8191 GCA_036156175.1 Myxococcota bacterium | reverse complement strand
GGAGACGGCGGTGATGTACGAACACGTCCAACCGGCGGTGTGGCCCAACTACGCCGTTGGCGCCGAGTAGCGCTACTCGTCGTCGGCCTGCATGTAGCCCAGCTGTTCCAACATCTTGCGGGTGTCGGCGTCCAGCTCGATCCCCGCGGTCCGGGCCTCCGCGTTGTACGCCACCGAGGCTCCCTCGGGGGGCGGCGATGTGCTCTGCCAAGGCCCCTCGGGTTCCGTTGCTCCCAGCGGCGTGAACGTGGTCTGGGCATCGTACGGAAGCACCTGAAATGTGTCGCCGGCCGAGACCCGCTGACTCCTGCGCGCACCATCGCGAAGGACCACGCCCTTCTTCACCTTGACCAACCCGTCCGCAGACGCCTCCCAGGGGCGGGCCCAGACTTCTTCTGCCCGAGACGACAACGCGGCAACCGACGCCGGATCCGTCGCCGCGAGGTCGTTGAGCTCGAGTCGGTCTTCATCGGCGTTGAACAACTCGATGTTGTTCTTGCGGAGGTCCCACTCGATCCGCTTGCCATTTTCGTACAGGCTGATGCGGCGGGTCTTGAACCGGAAGGTTTCGGCCGGAAATGGGCGGCTGGGAACCGGGGCTCCCGCCATCGCCGGATTGAGGTCGAGACCGTCGGATGCGGCCATTGGCTGGTCCACCCAAGACGCAACGGTCTTCGCGATGTCGTGAATGCCCACGGCTTCGGCAATGACTTTGTTCTCGGGCAACCCGGCGCCCGAGACGATCAACGGAACCCGAAGCTGTTCGGCATACAGGCTGTGCGCGTGCCCCCAGCTGCCCCGCTCACCAAACTCTTCGCCGTGGT
Organism: Myxococcota bacterium; assembly: GCA_036156175.1. GTDB lineage: Bacteria > Myxococcota_A > UBA796 > UBA796 > UBA796 > UBA796. The sequence goes on along the minus strand of JAYZVA010000063.1, from coordinate 7,367 downwards.
CCGATGTGACCACCCACCGCTGCTTGCGTCCGGCCGACTCCAGCTGCTCGTACAGCGCCTTGAGCTGCGCGTCGACGTAGGCAATTGACTCATCATACTGCGCCAGTTGATGCGCTTTTTGGGTGTCCGTGAGCGGTTTCTTGAAGTGGGCGTAGTAGTTCTTGAACTTGCGGTCGCCCTTGGCGGGCGCCCGATCGAACATGGTGTCGAAGGGGGGCGGCGGGTCGTAGTGGTAGTGCACGTCGTAAAAGTGCAGGAACAGGAAAAACGGTTTGCCCTCTGGGAGGTCCTCGATCCAGTCCACCGCGCTGCCGATGACATCGCTCGCGACCACGGTGCCCTTCAGGTTTTGTTTCTCGGTTTGGATGCCGTGGTCATCGAAAAAGTCGAACCCGCGATCGAACCCAAACTTCCGGCTCACGTACAGCGTGGCCACCGAGGCGCCCGTGGCGTACCCCGCCTCGCGCATGGCTTCGGGCAACACCCGAACGCTCGGATCGAGGGCCAGATGGTCGTCGGTGACCTGGTGGGTCACCGGCAGCTGGCCCGTGAGCATCGTGAGGTGCGCCGGCAGCGTCCACGGACTGTTGGAGCGGGCGTGGTCGAAGCGCGTGCCGTTCGCAGCGAGGTCGTCCAGGAACGGACTCGTCTTTCGGTCGTGCCCGTACGAGGACAAGTGGTCCGCCCGGAGGGTGTCGATGCTCACCAAAATGACATCGGGTTGCGCGGGGTTGCCCACCGCGATCTCGGACCCACCGCTTGTGCAGGCCAGCAAACTTACCAGGAACGCCACCATGGCCACCCCGCTGGAAGAAACCAAAGAACCAGAGGGATAACCCATGCCATCACCACCACGCCCAAAGCAATTCGCCATTTATCGGACAAAAAGTCCGCCCACATCCGCCGCGGGTCGCTGAGCAGTCCCGCTCCGTACACCATCAACAACGGCTCCAGGGGCACGCGATACCGCGTCAGACCCGCCAGCGCCGCAATGGCCGCGCAGTGGTAGAGCAGGATCAGTCCGGTCACCAGGCCGTGGCCGCCCCGGCCCCGCGCAACCAGCGCAAACGAACCGCCGATGAGCACAAACCCGGAACCAATGGCCTGCAGCGCAATCAACAGTTCGTCGACCCACTGCGGCAGCCCCCGCCAACCGCCCCACCTCAGGTGACGGGTCATCAGCGAGTTGGGGTTGAGCATCTGGGCAACCCGCAGCGGCATGCGCATCACAAACTCGGGCAGATTGTTGGCAATCCATTCTTTCCCGTTCTCGGTGTTGCACGTGTCCCGCTTGATGACCTGCTTTCGGCCCGCGCATTGCTTCCGCCCGGGAGCGGTGTGGCGCTTGAAGGCACGCTGGGACAAATACCCGTTGCCATAATCGAACGTGATGGGACTGAAGTCGTTGTTGCCCAGCCACATCATCTGGCCCAAGGTGCGGTCCGAGATGATGGTCGCATCGAACTTTTTCGAGATGTGCATGCTGTAGGGCGCCACGGTCACTGCCGCGCCCAGCACCATGACGGCCACCTGCTTGTGGGCACCAACGTTGCGCATCCGGCCCCACAACAGCGTCACGGCAAATATGGGCACCATGTACGTGGCCACACCGCGAAACAACACGCAGATTCCAGCCATAAATCCCACCAAGGCGGCCCGTCGCAGCCACCCCGGCGACGCCGTTGGGAGCGCGTCGCGCGCCCGGTCGAGGGTCAACAGCAGGGCCAGCAGCAAGGTGCCGTACAGCACCTCCGACCACAGGCTGATCGAGAAGAACACCATGTGCGGGCTCAGCGCGTACATCCAGGCGGCGATCCGCGCCGTTTTCGTGCGCTCCCGCTCACCCCAATCGCCGAATGCGCGCTGCACAATGCGGTACAGCAGAACCGTGCAGACCGCTGCGGCCACGATCTGGGTGACCTTGGTGCTTCCAGACAGGTCGGTCACCCAGCGGTGCGCCGCGACGATCATGGGGTATCCTGGCGCCCAGAGCCATCCGGCGCTGCCCACCATCCCTTCGCCGTCGACAATCCGGCGCGAGATTTTCGAATACGTGCACTCGTCCCGCACGCACACCCTGTCCGCCCAAATCACGAGGGGAAGGACCCGGACCATGATGCCCACCACCACTGCAGACAGCAGCGATTTGTCGGACCACCATGGCTTCGGATTGGGCATGGCGAGCGCCGTAACCGGCTCGTGGGCCCGTTCCCAGGGGAATGGAAACAGAAGCGCTCGGGTTTCCAGGCCATGATTGCCGCGGTGATTTTTTTGCTTGGCTTGATTGCCTCGCCGGTCCATGCCGCCCCGAGCATGAGCGCTTTGCCGGATTCCGTCGAACTGCCCCAGGCCGAGATGCCCGCGGTGCCCGAGGACTGGGTCGTTGTCCCTTCTCCCTTGGCCGATGTGTACGCGGCCCCGCGGGACCGCGGCACCGCCTTGCGTCTGTCGCGGCACTTGGCCCAGCGGCTGCCGCAGCTGGCTGCGGAACTCGACCTTCCGGTCGGCAATCGCATGCACGTTGTGGTTGCCCCAACGCAGCAGCTGTTTCACGACCTGCAACCCGGTCGGCTGCCGAACTGGGCCGACGGAACGGCCTGGCCGCACCGAGGTCAGATCTACCTGCGCGCCCCGCGGCTTCGCGGAAACGCCGCGGATTCGCTCGAGACTGTCCTGGAGCACGAGATCGTTCACGTGTTGCTGGGCCGCGCGTTTGGGAAGGCACCCGTGCCGCGATGGCTCCAGGAGGGCGTGGCCCAACTGAAGAGCGGCGAGTACAGCGCCGAGACCACCGCCACGTTGGCCCGCGGCATCCTCGGCGACAGTCTGATGAGCCTGTACGAACTGTCCAGGGGCTTCCCAAAGAATGCGCTGCGCGCGCAGCTCGCCTATGCCCAATCCGCCGATTTTGTGGCTTACATTCAGAACACCCACGGCGACCAAGCCATCAACACCATCATCCGAGAAATGGCCAACGGCGAGCGGTTCGCTCCCGCGCTCCGCGTCGCGACGGGCGAGACGGTGGACGACCTCGACCTCGCCTGGCGCGCCCGATTGCAGTCCTCTCCCCTCGGCCTCTCGCCGCTGTTCAGCGAGGGGGTGTGGTGGGGGCTGGGGGCCTTTTTGGTGCCCGTCGCTTGGTTTGCGGTCCGCCGACGGAATCGCAAGAAGCTCGAGCGCTGGAGTCGGGAAGAACTGCTGGAAGACGCCCTGTACCGAACCATGGAACGGGTGTTTTCCGAGGCGAACCCCTCGGAATCCGCGCCCCACGACCCCACCGAATACCCGTACAACTGATCCGCGACGGCCGGCAAGGCGGAACCCGTCCGTCCGCCGTTGCGGCGGTCGCGCGTTGGTCGGCGGCGGCATCGGTCATTGCCACCGCCTGCCCGCGCGTTAAAGCGCGGTTCCAACTTCATTCGAGGACCCCATGCGCTCATTCTTGTTTCTCAGTCTCTTCTCTGTGGGTTGTGCCAACGGCACCGCTTCGACTTCGGTTCCCGGCGAGCTCGACGGCACCGGCGCGACCGTCGTGACGGTCAACGGAAACGCCATCACCCAAGACATGCTCGACGCCATGCTCGAGCAAATGCCTGCCCAGATGCGCAAGCAGATGGAAATGACAGGCCAGATGGGCCAGCTTCAGGAACAACTGGTCATGGGCGAACTGCTCTACCGAGAGGCGCTCAAGCGCAACCTGCACACCGACCCCAAAGTGAAGACCACCATCGCCCTCGCCACCCGCTCCGCGCTCGCTCAAGGCCTGATCGAAGCCGTGGTCAAGGAGCGGACCACCGAAGAGTCGGTCCAGGGGTACTACGACGACCACAAGGTGCAGTTCGCCAGCCCTCAGGTCAAGGCGTCCCACATTCTTGTGAAAGACGAGGCCCTGATCAAGGAGATCAAGGCAAAGCTGGATGCCGGCGGTGATTTCGCTGCGCTCGCCAAAGAACACAGCGCCGACCCCGGCTCCAAAAACGACGGCGGTTCGCTCGGCTGGTTCAAGAAGACCGACATGGTCGGACCCTTTGCTGAAGCCGCCTTCGCCGCCGACAAGGGAACCGTCACCGACCCCGTGCAGACCCGGTTTGGATTCCACATCATCAAGGTGGAAGACACCCGCGCCGAGATCCCGCTCGAGGAAGTTCGGGACCAGATCGAAGGCCAGCTTGGCAATGAGTTGGCGCAGGCCTACCTCCAAGAGCTGAAAGCCGGCGCCACCATCGTGTCGGCCGACGCCCCCAAGGCGGACGCACCGGAAAAGGCGGACGCACCGGAAAAGGCGGAAGCCACTGAGGACGCGGCCAAGCAATGACCGAACCGCGGAAGTGGGCGCTCATCCTGGGGGTCTCCTCTGGGTTTGGCGCCGCCACCGCTCGAAAGCTGGCCTCAGCGGGATGGGACATCTTCGGGGTCCACCTCGACCGCCGGAGCACCATGCCCGCGGTCGACGCACTGCGAAGCGAAATCGCGGCGCACGGCCGGGAGGCGGTGTTCTTCAACGGCAATGCCGCCTCGGATGAGTTCCGCCGAGAGACCATCGACGCAATCGGATCGGTCCTGACGACCGAGGGCGGACGCATTGCGTTGCTGATGCACTCGCTGGCGTTCGGCACCTTGATTGACCTTGTCCCTCTGGACGATGGAAAGTCGGTCAACCGAAAGCAACTGGAGATGACGATGGACGTGATGGCCAACAGCCTCGTCTATTGGACACAAGACGTTGTTGCATCGGGCACGATGGGTCCGGGAAGGGTGTTTGCCATGACCTCGGAGGGAAGCGAAAAGGCGTGGCCGATGTACGGGCCCGTTGCCGCCGCGAAAGCCGCGATGGAGTGCTACGTCCGCCAGCTCGGTCGGGAACTCGCCCATCGGCAGATCACCGTGAACGCCATCTTGGCCGGCGTCACCGAAACGCCGGCGTTGGCGAAGATCCCGGGCGCCGACAGCCTCATCGCCAAAGCCGTTTCCAAAAACCCCTACAACCGATTGACCACGCCCAACGATGTCGCAAGCGCCATCGTTGAACTGGCACGACCGGGAACCCACTGGATCAACAGCAACGTCATCCGCATCGATGGCGGTGAAAGCTCATCCGCCTAACCATCAAGGAACGCCATGAAACTCGCTATTCTCGCCCTGACCGTTGCCGCTTGCGGCTCAACCACCCCCGCGCAATCGGCATCCACCGACGGCGCGGCGACTGCGTCCGATGCCACACCCGTGGCGACCTGGAGCGGCGGGACCATCACCAGCTCTGACCTCGACGACTCCATTGGAGTCACCCTGATCAAGCTGGAGGCGGACTTCCTGAAGGGGCAACACGAAGCCCGTCAGCAAGGCCTCGATGCGCTGCTGGGCGAGCGCGTGCTGGAAGCCGAAGCAAAGAGCCGAGGCATCGAGACGGTGGAGGCCCTGCTGACCGTCGAAGTCAACGACAAGGTTGCCGAACCAACCGATGAAGAGGTGCAGGCCTTCTACACCGTGATGGCGCGGCGGATGGGCGGCCGCAGCCTCGAAGAGGTGCGTCCGAGCATTGTGGGTGAGATCAAGCGGCGGGCCTTCGCCGGACGCTTCGAGGCATTCATGGCCGAGATGAATGCCAAGTACGCGGTCGAGGTCAACCTCCCGGCTCCAGCGGTTCCCCGCATCCCCGTAAGCGCCGATGACGACCCGTTCTTGGGACCCGAAGATGCGCCCGTCACCATCGTGCAGTTTGCGGAATTCCAGTGCACGTACTGCGGGCGCGCCAAGGACGTCATCGACGAAGTCATGGACAAGTACCCCGGCAAAATCAAGATGGTCTACCGGGACTTCCCATTGAGCTTTCACGATCGCGCCATTCCCGCGGCAATTGCGGCGAACTGCGCGGGTGAGCAGGACCAATACTGGCCCATGTACGAGGTGATGATGTCGAACCAGCGCGCGCTGCAGGAGGCCGATCTCGTTCGATACGCCACCGACATCAAGCTGGACCTCGACAAATGGAACGAATGCCGCGCCGATCCCAAGCAAGAAGCCGAGGTTCAGGGCGATTTTGAAGACGGCACCAAGGCGGGGGTGCAAGGAACACCGGCGTTCTTCATCAATGGAATTTTCTTGAACGGCGCCGTTCCCGCAGAGCAATTCACGGCCATCATCGACCAAGAGTTGGCCGGTTGATCCAACGTTCGGTTGCGAACCGGCAACGCAGCAGGCATGCTGTGTATCCGGAGGATTTCCACACATGAAACAGCGCTTCTTGATCCCATTGACCGCCCTCTTGCTGGTCGGCTGCGCCACCAAGACCGACCCGTGCGGCGACGGCATGGCCCGAGCCGATGACGGCAACTGTTATCCCCTCAGCGGCGCTGCCGACGATACGGGAACCAACAACCAGTCCAACAACCAACTGCCCGACTCCGACGCCGATGCCGACGCTGACAATGACGGCGGACCGCCACCCGACGACGGGGGCGACGACGGCGGACCGCCACCCGATGATGGCGGTGATGACGGCGGACCCCCGCCCGATGATGGCGGTGATGACGGCGGACCCCCGCCCGACGATGGTGCGGGCACCGACACGGACGGCGGTCCCCCTCCCGATGACGGCGGTGATTTCGACGGCGGCCCTCCTCCCGATGACGGCGGCGACTTCGACGGCGGCCCCCCACCCGATGAGGGCGGCGACTTCGACGGTGGCGCACCGCCGGACGATGGCGGGGGTCCCGGATCCTGCGAAGCCGACGAAGACTGCACCGACCGGTGTTTCGACGAAGGCTACGATTGCGTGTGCGACCCGGCACCACAGGCCTGCGTGCCCGCCTGCAACGCGGCCAGCGAGTGTCCCGAGCCCTTCACCTGTGACACCAGCGCGGTGTCTGCGTCCGGACGGTCCGGAATCTGCACACCGGGGATGGGAGGCGGTCCTCCCGGCGGCATGTGATTCCCCGAGCCCATCGATTCGCCCCGACACCCGTCGGGGCGAATCTCGTTTGGGATCCATGCCCGGCGATTTCGCCCACACGTCATCCGCTGCGTCTTCGATCCGCGCCAACTTCACCCTGGTTTTGTGTTGCCAAGGCGGGGGCGACACGTCAAGCTGAGGGCATTGGAGGAACCATGGTTCGCTACATTGTCCTGTTTGGATTGTTGACCGGTTGCACAAAAGAAGACGACTGCGGTGACGACTCCGGCGTGCGCTACGCGCGCGCCGATGACGGGAACTGCTACCCCATCGAAGTCGAATCCGATGCCGACGCCGACGCCGATGCAGACGCCGACGCCGACGCCGACGCCGACGCCGATGCCGACGCCGACGCCGATGCCGACGCCGATGCCGACGCCGACGCCGACGCCGACGCCGATGCCGATGCCGATGCCGA
>JAYZVA010000062.1:0-10304 GCA_036156175.1 Myxococcota bacterium | reverse complement strand
AAAATCCATTCCGATCGCCCACTGCCTCGCAGTGGATCGGACACCCGGGCCTCCGACCCTTGCGCGGGACCCGCACGAAGCGGCGCAATCGAGCGCGAAAGTGCTGTAAACTGGCATTTCCACCGCGGTTGACAGGCCCATTGACTGGGCTACGTGACCGCCACTGGAGGCCTCATGACGCTCGACTGGCACGACATCGTGGCCCGCGGCAAACGCGGCATCGGACTATCCGAATCCGAGGCACTCGCGGTCACCGAGCTCCGCGAGACGGCGGACCTCCAGGCAATGATGGCTGCCGCAGAAGCCGTTCGGTTTCATCACAAGGCCAACTACGTCAACACCTGCGGAATCACCAATGCAAAGTCCGGTCGCTGCCCCGAGCGGTGCAACTTCTGCAGCCAATCGGCGCACTTCGAAACCGCCGCGCCGACGTTCACCACCAAAGCCGCCGACACCATCGTGCGCGAGGCAGAGGCTGCATTTGCCGGGGGTGTGCGCGAGTTTTCCATTGTGATGGCCGGTCGACGAATCAGTTCAGAGGCGGACCTGTCGACGCTCGAGGAGTCCTTCCGAAGGATTCGCGCGTCCACTGGAATGCAGACCTGCGCAAGCCTTGGCTTGATGACCAAACCGGACCTCCAGCGGCTGCAGAAAGCCGGGATGCAGTCGATGCACCACAACCTCGAGACCGCCCGCAGTTACCACGACAACATTGTCGAGACCCACACGTACGACGACGAGGTCGAGACCCTGCGCCACGCGAAGTCCCTGGGCATGTACGTGTGTTCCGGTGGAATCTTTGGAATGGGCGAGACCTGGGCCCATCGCGTCGAAATGGCGCTCGACCTCCGCGAGATCGATGTGGACTCGGTGCCCATCAACTTCCTGAACCCCCGACCGGGGACGCCGCTGGCCGACCAGCACGACCTGACGCCGGTCGACTGCTTGAAGATCATCGCGTTGTACCGGTTGATCCTGCCCACAAAAGACAGCCTGGTGTGCGGTGGGCGCGAGATGAACCTCCTCAACGAGCAAAGCAACATGTTTAGGGCCGGTGCCAACGGCCTCATGATGGGGAACTACCTCACCACGGAGGGGGTCGACCGCGACCACGACTTTGACCTGATCGAGTCGCTGGGCATGGCCATCCGCCCCCCTCCGCATGCCCCGCACCCGCCCTCGGTTCCTCCAACCGTGCGCGCGGAAGGCACCGACCTCGCTGGGCTGAGTGAGAAGAACCTGGCGGTGCCATCCCCGTGAGCCGCTACCAAGCGCTGCAAGACCGCGTCGATGCCGTAGCTGCAGCGGGACTGCAGCGGAAGTTGATGCGGCTCACCATGACGGATCCGGTCACGGGAACCCTCGATGGGCGCTCGGTGACCGTGTTTTGCTCCAACGACTACCTGGGTCTTGCCCATCATCCCGACGTCGTCAATGCGTTTCAGGGTTCCGGTGCCGGAGCGAGCCGGCTGATCAGCGGAAATCGGCCGGCACATGAGGACCTCGAAGCCCATCTTGAGCGCCTGTATGGCCGCCCCGCCACGCTGTTCAGCAGCGGCTACCACGCCAACTTGGCGCTGATGAGCACCGTTGTCACGGAGGAAGACCGCGTGGCTTCTGACGCGTTGAACCACGCGAGCATCATCGACGGATTGCGTCTATCAAAAGCGACCCGCCAGATTGTCCCGCACGGTTCGCCATCCGCAATTCCTTCCGGGTCACGAATGGTGGTTGTGGAAGGGGTGTATTCGATGGATGGAGATGTCTTGGACTTGCCAGCGTATGAGGGGGACCACTGGCTCGCCGTCGATGAGGCACACGCATTTGGCGTGGTCGGCCCGCACGGTCTGGGAGCGGCCGCGTCGATGGGCGTTGAACCGGACTTCATCATCGGCACCCTCGGGAAAGCGATCGGAACATACGGGGCTTTCGTTGTTGGGCCGCCTGAACTCAAGGCGCTGCTGATCAGCCAGGGACGCTCGTTTATGTTCACCACCGGGCTTCCCGAGCCGGTCGTGCGGGCCTCCCTCGTGGCGTTGACGCTCGCCACAGACGAGCGCCGGGCGGCGCTCCAGGCCAACGTCGCGCGCTTCCGTACGGGCCTCCAGGACCTCGGCATTGATGCCTTGGGCAGCACCCACATTGTGCCTGTACTCATGGGCAGGGCGACCATGGCGGTGGCGGAGCGCTTGATGGATCGGGGGCACTGGGCTGCGGGGATTCGCGCCCCCACGGTGGCGCCCGGTTCAGAACGGGTCCGATTCACAGTGTCCGCGGCCCACACCGCTGAACAGATTGATCGCCTGCTCAGCGATCTGGCTGCCGTCCTCAAGGAGATTCGCCATGACCACGCCTGAGACCCTTCACCGGTGGGACTTCGACCACGTTTGGCACCCCTTCACGCAAGCCATGGAGTGGGAAGACGACGGGGAGCCGCTGATCATCGAAGCGGCGGTGGGCTGCACGCTCATGGACGTCCACGGAAACCAATACTTGGACGGCATCAGCAGCCTGTGGACCAACGTTCATGGCCACAACCATCCAACCATCAACCGCGCCATCGAATCGCAACTGCAACGGGTGGCCCACAGCACGCTGTTGGGCCAGGCGGGACGACCCAGCATCGAGCTGGCCCGACGGTTGGCCGTCTTGCTGTCCCGCATCGACGGACCCGAACCGGCACTGACGCGCACGTTTTATTCCGACTCGGGTTCGACGGCTGTCGAGGTTGCCCTCAAGATGGCGTTTCAGTTCCATCAGCAGACCGGCGAGAAGAACCGGACCCGATTCGCCGCGCTCACGGAGGCGTACCACGGCGACACGATGGGCTCCGTCAGCGTGGGGGGGATCGACCTGTTTCACAAAATGTACCGCCCGATGCTGTTTGACGCCGTTCGCGTTCCGGCGCCCGACCGCGCCGATCCCAATGAAGAAGACGACTGCATCCAACGGGCTCGTGCCCTGTTCGATGCCCACGGCGAAGCGATCGCAGCGTTGGTGGTGGAACCGCTCGTCCAAGGCGCAGCGGGAATGCGGATGCACTCACCGAACTACCTGCAGACCATCATCCGCATGGCCCGCGCCGCCGGTGCGTTGGTGATTTGCGACGAGGTTGCGGTCGGGTTTGGACGAACCGGAACCATGTTTGCCATGGAACAGGTGGGGTGCCGGCCCGACATCATGTGCCTCGCAAAGGGAATCTCGGGCGGCTACCTTCCGCTGGCCGCAACGGTCGTATCCGATCGCATCTACGACGCCTTCCGGGGTCCGTATGGCGAGTACAAGACCCTGTTTCACGGCCACACATACACGGGAAACGCACTCGCCTGCGCCAGCGCCCTTGGCTCACTCGACGTGTTTGAAGAGGAGCAAACAATCGCATCCCTGCCGCCGAAGGTCGACGCGCTGGGGGCCGCTCTCGCGGCGCTTCCCCACGCCCACATCAAGGAGATCCGTCACCGAGGCCTCATGGGGGCCGCGATCCTTCGCCACACACTGGGTGCCAACGCACGGATCGGCCACCGAGTCGCGATGACGGCGCGAAACTACGGCGTGATCGTCCGGCCGCTCGGCGACGCCATCATCTTCATGCCGCCATTGAGCATGACGGAGCTCGAAATCGACGCCCTGGGCCAGGCGGTGGGGTGCGCGGTGGCCGACGTACTGGGTCGGTCCACCTAGGCGGGGAGGACCACTGAGGCGCCGTCCGTGACGACGAACCCCTCAGTGGCCTTGAAGCTGAGTCTCGATTTCCCGCAGCAACTGCCCGGCCGGTTGCGTTCGATGGGTGCAGATGCACCGCTTGTACGCCTTGAACAACTCTCCCAAATACGGGTCGTCCACCAGCTTGTGTTCGTGGGGATCCGGGTCGATCACTGGAATCGACGAGGCAATGTAGCCGCGCCGGTCCAGGATGCCCTTCAGCCCGCGAATGAACAGGTCGTCAGCATCCAGCTCCCCGCGGTTGCGCAGCTCCAGATACATCCGCCAGAGGTTGCTCTCTGGCAGCGTGGTGCTGTCTCCCGCTTGTCGAATGCTCACGCGCATTTCGCGCTTCAGTTCGCGCGAAGATGCTGCTTCCATCGGTCCTTGCATAACCCCTCCGCCCCTGGCCACACCGGCCAGATGTGCCCGGAGTCTACCGCGAGAGCCATTCCCCAATGACCCCTGCTCTCCGAGCCACCGGAGCATAGCATGGGGTGCGTAAAATCATACGCACCACCCAGCCATGGGCTCCGCGTGCACCGTTTGGCTCCGAAGAACGCCCGCGGCCGACTCGGTGCAAGTTCGGTTATCGACCGCCGCCAACAATCGGAAAGGTGACCGCTTGCTCGCTGCTGGGGAGGGGCCACCCCACCCCACCCAGCGCATTGCCCAGACAATCTCCAACCGCCTGCGGCACGGATTCGGTTTGGTCATACAGCGCGGCTTCTTCGGGTCCATCCGGCGTCAACACGACTTCGGCGATCACGGCCCCCTCTTCATTGGTTGCCAAGCCACTCCACCCCTCCAGGCAGGCGGCGGCCGGGCTTCGCACCCGCTCGATGACGCCGCGGACACTCGCTTCGCTCCACGGCAAATCAGCCGTGGCGGAGACCAAGACTGGAAGCGCCACCCGAGGGTGCTCGCGGCCAACCAACGCGCGCTTGACCTCCATGGGCCGCGACAGACCGTAGCCCAGGCAAATGATCATGGTCAGGAATGCCGCCATCTGCAGAAATGGGCGCGACTCTCGCCGGCCCGACTGCGAGAACCCATCGCGAACCCATGGTGCAAACCGTTCGTAGTCGACGGCGCCTTCGTCGCGTTCGCCCTTGAACGTGGGGAGTTGGTCCGAAAACCTGTCGCTCACGAATCCACACGCTCAAAGTTGCAGTTCAATAGGTTGCAGCTGCGATTGCAGCGACTGACTTCCCAGCGGCGCCGCAGCGTCCGATACCCGTCCCAAATCAGCGGCATGGGCCGCTCATTAAGAATGCTGCCAACCGGCTCGAGGAAATAGCACATGCGGATGTTTCCGTGCGCATCAATCGAGAGATCCGTGTGGCCGGCTCGGCACTGATGGCCGTTGTCCACCGAAGGGTTGCGGAAGTGATTCTTGTACGCCAACAACTGACCCACCGGATTGCAGACCGCGCCGCCCCGCATGCGCTCCGCCACCAGCACATCAACGGCGGCATCGATGGCTTGCAACGCCGCATCGGTGCGCGGGAACAGCTCCGCATGCTGGTGCCAGTTCGGATCGTAGGTGTTCTCCCCAAAGTTCTGATAAAGCGGCTGAACCACCAGCTGCATCCCTCGGTCGCGAACAAACTGCAGCAAGGGGACCATCTCCGCCGCGTTCTCCGCATGAAGAATGGCCGCGATCACCACCCGCGGATTCGGCAACGCATCGAAACGGTCGATGGCCTCCATGGCCTTGTCGAAGCTGCCCTCCCGTCCGCGACTGTGGTCCACGGTCGCGCGGTTCATGCCGTCGAGCGACACATAGGCGACCGAAACGCCCGCATCCGATACCGCGCGGGCCCGTGCTTCGGATACCAGCCAGCCGTTTGTGTTGAAGCTCACCTCAAACCCCGCGCGAACCGCTTGACCCATCAACGCTTCGAGATCTTTTCGCAGCAGCGGTTCGCCGCCCACAAAGTTCATGCCAGCCGGGGCGCACCACCGGCCGAGCTCATCGATGAGCTTGGACCAGACCGCGCCCTCCAAGTCGGGCGTTTTGTTCTTCCAAATGTCGCAATGCAGACAAGGCAGAAAGCACCGATCGGTCACGGCCATGTGCACCTGCGCGGGTCGCTGGGGCGCGCGGCGAAGTTGCATCCGGTCCAAGACGCGGTCGACGGCCCCCATCAGGACACCTCTCGCCACCGCCGAATTTCGTCCGGTGTGATGCCCGTGTAGTTGAGGCTCTTCGGAATGAAACACTGCTGGCATTGCGGCAATTCACCGTAATCCCCCGCCGCGACCAACTGGCGGCGGCGGCGCATGGTTTCCGACCACCACAGCTGCGAGAAACGAGCCTCGGAGAGCCGACCGACGCGGTTGTGCATGTGGGCGTCGCGGGTGCATGTCGTGACCGTTCCGTCCCAACCCACCACCGGGCTCTTCCAAAACCCCGCACACACCGCCGCGTTCTCGGTCGAGTCAACGACACTCAACGCGACGGGCGCGGGTACGGTGAGCCCCTGGGCGGCCATGGCTTCTTGAAAGACGGCATTCTCCCGTTGCTGCATTTCGGCGGTCGGGCAATCCAGCTGCCGAAAGAAAATCACGGCGTCATCCCCGCTCGGCACGTGACCGGCGGCCACCCGAACCGGAATGCCCGCATCGGTGCACGCCTGAACCCACTCTCGTCGAAACGACGCCACTTGGTCGGCGTTGTTCGACCCGACGATGAACTGAAACACGGGACGGGGCCATGGCGCCCGGAGTCGGGATTTCTCAGCGAGGAACCGCTTGATGTTGCCGACAACCAAGTCGAAACGGTCTCGGCCCTTGATCGCGAGGTAGCGGTCTCGGTCGGTGGCATCGAGCGAAAAATGGATCACCTGGGGGACCGTGGCCTCATTCAAGAGCGCGGCGATGTTGGTGTCCGTGAGGTGGGTCGCGTTGGTGTGGACCTCGACCTTGCCGAACACCCCATGTTCCGCCGAAGCGCGCACAGCCCCGGCCCAGATTCGAGCAAACTCTGGGTGAATCAACGGGTCACCCAACCAGAACAGGATCAGCGTATCGAACGAGATGCCGGCATCGATGAGGTCGCGGAACAGCGCTTCCGCCATGGGCACGTCGAAGTACCCGGTGGCGTCAAAGTGGGGGTGCGACTCGTCGGCAACGGCACAGTGCACGCAAGCCAACGAACACCGGTTGGCCAATTCCATGACCAGATAGCTTCCAGGGAGTCGCGGCGGGGCGTTCACATATTCAACGTAGCATTGATGCCGCCCACTGCCTCGGGTGGTACGTTGATTGTATGCCCGATCCCTCACACGTTGCAGCCCGGGTTTCGGCTTGGGACCAAAGCGGGCCGCAAGGGCCGATGACGTTGGAGCTGTACCCCACGCTGACGTGCAACCTCAACTGCCAGTTCTGCGACACCACCGACCGACACCGCGCACCCGTCGATGAACTGAGCGCCGAACGCATGTTGGCCATTGTCGATGAAGCCGCCGACATGGGTGTGGAGCGACTCTTCCTGCTGGGCGGGGGCGAACCGCTGCTGCGCAAGCGGGCCACGCCCGCGGTGATGGCGCGGGCGAAAGCCCACGGCATGGAGGGGATCTTGACGACGAATGGCACGCTGATGAACAAAGCGCTCGCCCACCAGATGGTGGACATGGGGTGGGACGAGGTTCACGTATCAATCGATGGCGATTCGGCGCGCATCCACGATGAACTCCGCGGCAAAACCGGGGCATTCCAGCGCACGGTTCAAAACGCCTGTCGGCTCGCCGTGCTTCGCCGACGCGGGGGCGCGGCAACCCCACGCCTCGCCCTGCATTTTGTGCTCACCAACCTCAACTACCGTTGCCTCACCGGGGTGGTGGAGCTGGCCGCCGCCATGGGCGCGTTTCGGGTCGACTTCGATGCACTGATCGCCTACACGCCCGAGCAAAAAGCACTGGAGTTGTCGCCGGACCAACGGCAGGAGGTTCCCAGACTGGCCGCACGGGCCCTCGAACGGGCGCGAGAACTCGGAATCGCCACCACCTTGGAGCACTTTCTGTCAACGCCAACGCTTGACCGCGGCTCGGCGCCCGTACCGGTACCGGAGGGCACGGGCTTCAAGGGCGCGCCGTGCCTGAAGGCGTGGCACTACTTGGTGGTTGCCGCCGATGGCCGCACCAGCCCCTGCTGCGTGTTGGCCGGAAGCGGCGGCAGCGTTGCCGAGGCGTCTGTGAAGGATGTCTGGCTGACGGACCCTTTCCTCGGCACCATCCGCGAGGGCATGCTGAACCAACAACCCCACCCGCGATGCACCGAATGCTCGATGAACATTCTGGCGCACGAAGCGGAAATCCGTCGGCATCTGTGACATGTCCATCCACATCAACCTCGAGCTGACCGACCACTGCAACATCAAGTGCACCATGTGCAGCCAGTCCATGCGGGACGACGCGCATGGTGGTCCGAAGCAGTTCATGGAGTGGGACACCTGGGTGACCAGCCTCCACGGGTTGGCTGGACTCGAGGATGACGTTCACCTCTGCCCCCACTGGCTGGGCGAACCCACCATCCACCCCGAGTTCGACAAGTTTGTCGAATACGCCTTTGCCATCAACCTCAACAATCGGCTGTTCCGGGAATTCAAGCTGCACACCAATGGGGTGGTGCTGGGCGAAGACAGAGCCCGGCTGTTGCTGCGATTGGCCAATGCCAGCGGCCAATTCGACGACACTTTTCGGTTCTTGCACTTCAGCCTCGACGCCCTGTCGCCCGAGGTCTATGCCGACGTAAAAGGGGCCGACCGCGGCCCGCTGGTCCAGAAAAACATCGAGCGATTCTTGCGCTTGCGCACCGAACTTGGGCTCGACTGGCCCAAGGTCACGCTGGGGTTTGTCGTCCAACCCGGTAACGCCCACGAAGCGCCGGCATTTGTCGCGCACTGGCAGCCGCGGCTCCGCGACCCGGCACTGTGCTGGGATTGGCCAAGCGACGCTCGGGATGCCATTTACTTCCGACCCCTCAACACCGGCGATCAGGCAGCATCCGACGCGCTCCATGCCGAAACGTGCCGGGCAGCGGGTCTCATCGTTCCCGAGGGCAACCGCATCCGCTCCGCCGAGAGCTTTTAGCGTTCGAGCTCCATCACCAAGACCGCATCGTCCATGAATGCGTCGGCGGTGATTCCCAGGTCCGGATTGGCGATGTTCCCGGCATCGGTCCAGTCTGGATAGCGGACCAAGAAGGGACGCTCGTAGACTTCGATTCGCTCGATATCGACGTCGGCGGGAACATTGATGCCGAAGTACAACAAATCCCAGCGCCACGGCCCAAACCCGGGGCTCCAGTCGCGGTCCACGCTGCCATAGGGGTACAGCGCCGTGAGGGTCGTTCCATCGCGGTAGGTGACCTTGAACGTCAAGTCTTTGGGCCACCAAAAATAGTCGCCGTAGATCCCGCCATCCATTCCCCGTGCAAGGGCCTCGAAGGTCTCCGGGTCCGTGGGATCGAGAAGCCTTGGCAGGTCGCCGATGTAGCGAATCGGTTCATGCAAGACATTCGATGCGGCATCGCCGGGGTGGTACGTGCCGTAGATGGTGAACACGGGCCTGTTGTGTTCCGCAGGCTTCAGAAAATCGTGCACCTCCCACGCTTGCCGCGGCAAGTCGCCGTCTTCCCGAACGTACTCGGGCGCAGCTTCCGTGACGTCAACAACCGGAAAACCCGCTCGAGCAGGCAAGTTGTATTCCGAATCGCCGTGCAGCGGATCATCGACCCAGCCCCGTTGATTGGTGGCCGCCCCGGTCATGTAGCGAAACATGGCATACGCGGAGAAATCGGAAAAGCCATCCCACGGGCCGACCGCATCGTCCCACCACTCCGCGCAGCTGTTGTTGCGCTGCATGGCGTCCGACCGCTCGGTTCCGAAGGCCTCGTTGTCTTCCACTTCACAGGTCGGCGACACATGGAGATCGCGTTGCTGGATGTAACTCCAGGTCGGACCCCGACCGCCGCCATCAAACCCGACGCCACCCCAAGGGTATTCGTAGGCCTCATCGTCGGCCTCATTCACCAAAAAGGCGTCACCCCAATGGGGCAACGATGCCGCATGCCCCAGCTCGTGAATGGTGACCCAAGTGTAGTCGCCCGACACAAAGGTCTTGCCGCCGCCCCAACCGCCTGGAAACAACGCACCGGTGTGCCCATAGTAGTAGTGGCTGCCCCAGTGCCCGTTTGCGTGCTGCAGCGCGTCGATGTACCGCAGCGCCGCCGCATTCACGTCGCCGGGGCTGACCGGCGTGGTGCCGTCGCACTCATCGAAGTCCGGATCTTCGTCGTCCCGGCAGAGCCGCTGCTCGAGCACCACTGCGGGCGCCCCTTCTTCCACAGCGGTGCTGCCGACCACGATCGTGGGCAGCGGAAGCCGAACGGCGTGCCGGCCGAGCCGGGCGGTTGAAACGGGCATCGCCCCTGCGATGTCTTCGAGAAAGTTGGGAGACGGGTCAAACACCGAGACGTCTTCGACCGTGTCGTTGTAGTTCACCACATCCATCATCACGAGCATCAAGTTCAGCTCGGGCGCATGCCGCACACCGAGGTCATCGTCGGAGTACCGAACAATCGAAGCCCCCGCCTGA
>JAYZVA010000061.1:0-20738 GCA_036156175.1 Myxococcota bacterium | reverse complement strand
GCCGTTGCCGGCGTTTCGAACCCGGTCGAACGTCAACGTTCCTCCCTTGCCACGCAGATCGACCTCGATGTTTGGGGTGTTGACCACGTCATTGACGTGCCCGCAGAAGAACCCGGGTTCAACATCGACGCATTTTGCGTTCGAGAGGCGCTGGGGCTCGAACACCGGCAGGGTGGCAGGACTTGTCGGCGGCACGAAGAAGAGTTCGATGTAGAACGGAGCTTGGTCCGTGCTGGCCTCCGGTGAAAAGCGAACGCCAACCACGTCCCCGTACGGAATCACACTCGTTGCTTCCAAGCAGTGTCCGTCAAGCGCGAAGACGTCCTGGCGGTTTGAGCTGGTGGCGTCGATCCGATTTTCGACGCCGCGTTCGTCGAGCGTGCGGCAGGTGGCGTGGGCGGGAGCCAGTTCGTCCTCGTCGGCGGCATTACAGGCGGATGCGAATGCAATCAAAAGCAACGTATGGGTGTTCACCTTCATGGGGTCTCCGTGATGGAATGGTGCTGCTTCCCAATTGTATGGGATTGGGGCGTCTTCGCCGACCTCTTAGTTGCAATCGGTTACTGCCGTCTACGAAGGAGAAAAGGTCTTGGCTCTGTTGCGTGTTTTGGCTGTTGCGGCACTGGTTTTTGTGGTCACTCGCTGGCTGCGGAAGGCACTGAGTAAGCAAACGGGAAAGTCTTCGCCAAGCGGGAAACCGTGGTGGGATGGGCAGAAGAGACAAACGACGGACACCAAGCCGAAGTTGACGACCCTCGACTTTAAGCGGGGCCCTCACGACATCTTGGGTGTCGAAAAGGGTGCCTCCATGTCGGCGATCGAGGCGGCTTATCTGGCGCTCCTTGCGAAAAATAGTCCGGAAGCCGTGGCTGGCATGAGCGAAGACATTCAGGCGCTCGCGCGGCGAAACACTGCAGAAATCAATGAGGCCTACGCGGCCCTTCAAAAGGACAACGACTGATGTTCTCACAACTTCCAGCCCCTGTGCGGATCGCCCTCATCGCGGCCGTCGTGATCTGGTTCACCCATCGCCCGTTGATCGAAATGTCCATCGACTGGATGTGGTTCGACGCCGCTGGGTATATCGGCGTATTCAAAACCAGCCTGATCGCTCGAGTGGGGTTGTTTGCTGCGGGTTTTGTGCTCGCCGCGATGTTTCTCCGGCTGAACATCCGCCACGCATTGACGAGCCACCCCATCCAGCCCAACGCCTTTCGGTTGGTGAGCGGCGAGCTGATGATCGACCCCAATCGGGTGGCCGGTCTGCTCGGATTGCTTGGGTGGGTGGTGACGCTCCTGCCCGCGTTGGTGTTCGGGCTCATCGCGTCGTCGCTGTGGCTGGATGTGCTGAGCTTCGTCGAGCGTGTGCCGTTTGGAACGACCGAGCCGGTGTTTGGCCGCGACGTCTCGTTTTACGTGTTCGAACTGCCGATGCTGACCTCAGCCCGCAGCATCTTGACGGGCATGGTGGTCATCAGCTTGCTGGCGAGCGGCGTGTACTATTTGTTTCACCAATCGACGATGGGCACGGGGCCTGAGCCGCTCTCCGAAAAGGCGCGAAAGCACCTGTTTTTCTTGGGAGGCTTGCTCTTCCTGCTCGTCGGTTTCGGCTGGTGGTTGGACCGCTTCGACCTGTTGTTTCAGCGCTCTGGCGCGGTCTGGGGCGTGGGGTACACCGACGAGCATGCTCGGCTCCCCGCATTCGCCGCCATGGCGGTGATTTCCGTCGTCGCTGCGGGTGCCATGTTTTCGAGCACCCGCGACGGCGCGCTGAAGCGCCCAGTCACCGTGTTGGGCGCGTACTTCATCGCCCGAATGCTGATCGCCAATGCATGGCCGGGAGTCGTTCAAGAATACAGCGTGAAGCCCAACGAGCTTGGCATGGAAACCGAGTACTTGGAGCGAAACATTGAGTCCACTCGGTCGGCGTTTGCCCTCGACCGCATCGACGTGAAACCGTTTGATGCGTCGACTGACCTGACGATGGATGACTTGAACGCCAACCCGCAGACGATCGACAACATTCGCGTGTGGGATGACCGTCCGTTGCTGACCACCCTGCGGCAAATGCAGGAGATTCGGCTGTACTATGATTTCGCCGACGTGGATGTTGACCGCTACACGATCGACGGCAAGTCGCGCCAAGTGATGTTGTCGGCTCGCGAACTCAACTACGCCAATGTGCCCCAGAACGCCCAATCGTGGTTCAACGAGCACATGCAGTACACCCACGGATACGGACTCACCATGAGCCCGGTCAACGTCGTGACCCCCGAGGGCCTCCCGGATCTGTTCATTCAGGACATTCCTCCGGTCTCCAAGGTTGGCATCGAGGTGGATCGCCCGGAGGTGTACTACGGGGAGCTGACCGACCGATTTGTTCTTGTGCAGACCAAGGCGGAAGAGTTTGATTTCCCCAACGGCGATGAGAACGCGTACACCCGGTATCAGGGCGACGGAGGAGTGCCGATTGGAAGCACACTCCGGAAGACGTTGTTCAGTCTGTACTACCAGTCATTCGACATCCTCCTCAGCAACTACCTGACCGACGAATCCAAGATCATGTTTCGACGGCAGATTCAGGAACGGGTCTCGACCATTGCCCCGTTCTTGCACCTCGACCGTGATCCGTACTTGGTGGTGGAAGAGGGCAAGATGATGTGGATGATGGACGCGTACACGGTCACTGACCGGTACCCGTACGCGGAGCAGTTCTTGCTTCCGAGGAAGCCCATCAACTACATCCGAAACTCGGTCAAGGTCGTCGTGGACGCCTTTCACGGCACTGTGCGGTTCTACGTGTCGGACCCCGACGATCCCATGATCCAGGTTTATGGACGCATCTTTCCGGACGCGTTCTCGCCCATGGAAGACCTGCCTGACTCGCTTCGGGCCCATGTTCGGTACCCCGCCGACTTCTTCGATGTGCAGGCGGCGATGTATCGGGCGTACCACATGACGGATCCGACAGTCTTCTACAACAAAGAAGACATGTGGGAAGCGCCCAAAGAGTTGTTCGGCTCCAAAGAACAGTTGATGCGCAGCTATTACCTGATCATGAAGCTCCCAGGGGAGTCAGAGGAAGAGTTCATTCTGCTCGTCCCCTTCGTCCCGACGAACAAAGACAACATGATTTCCTGGCTTGCGGCGCGGTGCGACCCGGAGAACTACGGCCGGCTGGTCCTCTATCAGTTCCCCAAGCAACGGCTGATCTACGGGCCGAGTCAAATCGAGGCGCGGATTGACCAGACCCCTGAAATTAGTGAGCAAATGACGCTTTGGTCTCAGGCAGGAAGCCGCGTGATTCGCGGCAACCTTCTCGTGATTCCGGTGGAGGATTCGCTGATGTATGTGGAGGCGGTGTACCTGCAGGCCGAGTCGAGCCAGTTGCCGGAACTCAAGCGGGTCATTGTGTCGTATGAAAACTCGATCGCGATGGAGAAGACCCTTGATGCTGCGCTCCGGAAGGTCTTTGGCGGCGGCAGCATGCCGGTGATCGGTGAGGTCACACCGGAAGGTGAGACGGTCACGGTTTCGTCGAACTGGCAGCAGCTGGTCTCACGGGCGACCTTGGAGTATGAGGCCGCCGTCGCGGCACAGAAGGCGGGAGACTGGTCCACGTACGGCGAGGAACTTCAGCGACTTGAAGAGACGCTTCGAACGTTGACCATGACGGCGGAACAACCAGAAGTCATCGCCGAACAGGCTGCGTCGGCACCGTGAACCGTCCATGAGCCGCCCCGTTTTGGGGCGGTTTTTCCACCTTTGGTTCAGTTCTGAGTTGGGTGTCCGAACGGGTAAAGTACGCTGAGGTAGTGATGCGCCGATATCCGTTTGCAGTTCCTGGCCTGGTTCGCCTGACCTCCCCCGGTGGTCCGGAGTTGGTCAGCCGGCTTCGAAGCACGATGGAGCCTCTCGTGATGGCGATTTTGCATCGCTTTGAAGCTGGAAATGACGTGCGCGTCTTCACGACCGACGAGCTCGACACTCGCGGAGGAGAGGAGTTTCCCAAGGAGTGGTGGGTGCGCACCGCCTTTGTCCCCGCGGAGTCTCCCGACCCAACCGCTGCGAAAGAGCGTGCGTGGATGGCCATTGAATATTCGCGCTGGGAGGACTCGGAAGACTGGTCGTTTCAGGCATTTTTCCGGGTTGCTGATGTTGAGTTCTCACTGGCCACAGACAGCGATTCGGTTGACCCGGTCCTCAATCTCATTGGAGCCAAGCTCCCTGCTGGAGACCTGAGGGTGATTGAGGAAGTGCTTCGCGCGCACCTTGGCGGCCCCAAATCGTCGGATGCCGTTCCACGCGGCGTCTTTGCGGAGTCGGGACTGCGCTAATCCCAGTCGGCGCGTGGATGCTTCACGTACAACGCGTCCAGCGCCTCGGCGTGCGCACGCGCGTCATGGGTGTCGTCTGGAAGCGCAACCTGAAGCAACAGGTGCAAGTCGCCTCGGCTGGTGGCTGTTCGGGGGAGGCCGCGACCCTTGATGCGCATGACGGTTCCCGAGGTTGACTTCGCAGGAATGTTGACGCGGATCGCGCCATCGGGGGTGGGTACTTTGACTTTGGCCCCGGTCATGGCTTCCAACACCGTGAGCGGCACGACCATTTGGAGGTTGTGTCCGTCGGGTTCGTAGCGTTCGTGTGCTTCGAGGTGCACCGTCAGGAGCAGGTCGCCGGAAGGGGCGCCGTTCACGCCGACCCCCCCTTTTCCTCGGAGCCGGATCGTTTGACCGTGCGTCACGCCCGCAGGCAGGCGCACCTTGAGGCGCTCCACATTCATGATCCGCCCGGTGCCTTCGCATGTTTCACACTCGGACTGGAACCGAAAGCCAGAGCCAGAACAGGCAACGCAAGGAAAGTGGACGTCGCCGACTTTGGTTCGGCCGGTCCCGGCGCACGCGGGGCAAGCGTGCTTGCCCGTCCCGCCGCGCCCCCCGCAGTCCGTGCACGGGCTTGGCCGTCGCACCTCCACGACTTTGGGCTCGTTGGCAAGCGCCTCTTCGATGGTGCAGTGAAGCGCTTGTTCCACATCGGCACCCTTGGGTGGCGGCGGTGGTGGGCGGTTCTGAGGTCGCCCGCGCCGCCCCCCGAACCTGCCGCCAAAGGCATTGAGCAGATCGTCGATGTCGACGCCTCCTCCTCCTCCAAAGCCGCCCCCAAACCCACCGCCAGTTGCCTGGCGCCATTGCCGGGCAGCATCAGGATTGAAGCCTTGCTTCAATGACTCGGCGCCGAATGTGTCGTAGAGGTTTCGCCGCTGCTCATCGCTCAAAACCTCGTAAGCGGTGGTGACTTCCTTGAAGCGGTCATCGGCCCCGGGGTCCTTGTTCAGGTCGGGGTGGTACTTGCGGGCCAGTTGCTTGTAGGCCTTGCGGATGGAGGCCTGGTCAGCTTCTCTGGAGATGCCCAATATCGAGTACAGGTCGCGCATTTTCGGCTCGGGGATGAAAGGCGGTTGACACTCCCAGTGTACGGTTGTCCAAGACGGTTTGCCACATGCGGTTGCGTTCGCGGCACCGACCGGAAGGTCTGGTCGGGCTCAGGGAATGCCGTGGGGACCTTGGCGCCATGCGCCAAGAACAATGGCGGTCCACAACCGGCGGCGGTGGTCGGCGGTGCCGGCCACGTGTTCGGCGATGCATTGCTCGAGGCGGTCGGGGTTGATCCACTCCCGCGTACGCTCACTGAGGCCATTCATCATCGAACGAGACGACCCCCGAAGCCAAGGCCCAATTGGAACGCCAAAGCCTTTTTTCCCGACCTCACGGGTCGACTCAGGCAAGAGGTCATGCATGGCGCGGCGCAGCGCCCGCTTTCCTTGGGTTCCACGGATGTGGTGACCTGTGCCCATCTGGGCAGAAAGCTCAACGATGCTGTGGTCCAAGAAGGGCGACCGCACTTCGATTCCATGGGCTCCCGAAGCGCGGTCGACTTTGACCAAGACGCCGTCTGCCAGGTACATGCGCTGATCCAGTTGCATCGCCCGACCCACAACGTCCGATCCGGCGCCGGCCGCGTGTTGGTCGGTTTCCGCCCAAACCGACGGATCGAGGTCGAGTTCGGATGGGAGCCACGCGCCCATCCAGATTTGGTGGCGTCGTTGCCAAGGCTCACCAAGGCCTTCCACAAAGCGCCGCGCCATGTAGTCCTTGGTGACCCCCTCATTCCGCACAGGCAACCGCGATACCAAGGCCTTCAAGAGGGGCTTTGCAGCGACCGCAGGGGCGGCCAGGTGGTGCGCCAAATAGGTCGGGTAGCCCCCCAACGCTTCGTCGGCGCCATCCCCGCTTTGTACGCACTTCAGTCCGGCCGACTGGACCAGTTGCATCAGTTTCCAGGTCGCAATCAGGGAGCTGTCCGCCAGCGGTTCGTCCATGTGCTGACCGACCGCATGCAGCAGCGGTTCGAGTTCGTTCGGCCCCAGCGTAGCCGTGCGGTGATGGGCGCCGATGTGTTTGGCCATCGCCGCCGCGCCGTCGGACTCGTCGAAACCCGGGCCTTGAACCTGCAGCGAAAACGTCTGCAGCGGGTCGCTTGACCGGGCTGCTGCGACGGCCGCGACACTGGCCGAGTCCAGCCCTCCGCTCAACAAGTACCCGACGGGCACATCGGCGTGTGCACGCAGCCCAACCGCCACTTGCAACGCTCCGTGCAAGGACTTGGCCCAGCGCTCAAAGCTGCCTTGACGCCCGGCCAGAATTGTTGGCGGTGTCCACCAGCGGTGGTGGTGAACGCCGGACTCATCGCATCGGATCCATGTACCGGGTTCGACCTTCGCGATGCCCTTCCAGATGGTTCGGGGCGTCGGAATGTACTCGAACAAGAGAAACTGCTGAACGCTCACCGGATCGATGACACGCGTGACATCCGGATGCGCCAGGAGACCCCGCAGCTCACTGGAGAAGGCGACCGTGCCGTCGGGCAGTTGGGTCCAATGAAGGGGTTTGACCCCCATTCGGTCCCGGATCAGGGTGAGGCTTCGATCGAGGGTATCGAGCACCGCGATGGCGAACATGCCGTGGACCATTTCGAGTGTTCGCTCCAGCCCATTGAGCCCAATCAGGGCCGCCAATACCGCCGTGTCCGAATCAGAGGTTGGCTGAACGCTGTTGCCAACCAAGGTCGTGCGCAACTGGGCGTGGTTGTAGATCTCTCCGTTGAGGACCACACGGTATCGGCCGCTGGGGTCAGCGGCGGGTTGGGTGCCGTGGTCGATGTCCACGATCGATAGGCGCTCCACACCGAGTGCGGCATACGGTGACGTCCCACCGTACCGCCGCACGGTGTGCGCGTCTGGGCCTCGGTGCGCCATCGACCGCGCCATCGCGCCAATCGGCGTGGCGTTGATGGGGCCGGTGCCAAACAGCCCAGCAATCGCACACATTCAGCGCTCCTCGGGACTTGGGGCGATGCCGACGGCACTCCCAATGCGGTAGGGAGCGCGCCCCTGAATCTCGTAGTGCATTCGAATCAGCACTTCGGCGATGATCCCGAGGGTGATCTCCACCACGCCGAAAATGGCGAGCATCGGACTGATGACAGTCAGACAGACGGCCAACATGGTGTGGCTCCAGACCGTCCAGAAACCCAGTGCTGCCACTCCCGTAATGAGGCCCAGCGACACGAACAGAAAGCCGAGCCAGCCGAAGAAGTAGATCGGAGTGACGAAAAAGTCCCGGAGAAACTTTACCGTCGTTAAGTCGAGGAGAACCTTGAAGACGCGAGACAAACCGTACTTGCTTTCACCACGGGTTCGCGGGTGATGGCGAACGGGCACCTCGATGAGCTTTGCGCCTGCCCACGTGACGTAGATTGGAATGAACCGGTGCATCTCGCCATACAAAGGGATTTGTTCCAGATATTCGCGTTTGTAAACCCGGAGGGTACAGCCGTAGTCGTGCAGGGGAACATTGGAGAGTCGCGAGATGAGGGCGTTGGCCATTCGGCTCGGCAATGTTCGCGACAACCAAGGGTCTTTTCGGTCCTTGCGCCACCCACAAACGACGTCGGCTTCGCCGAGGTGTTCCAGCATGCCTGGGATGTCGGCAGGATCGTTTTGCAGGTCGGCGTCGAGCGTCACGATGATGGGGGCAGTGGAGTGCCGAATGCCCGCTGTCAGTGCGGCAGTCTGTCCGTAGTTTCGGACAAAATGGATCACCCGGATGTGCGCCGAGTTCGCCGCGAGCGTGTTCAGCGCGTCGCCCGATCCATCCGTGCTTCCATCATTGACCAGCACAACCTCGTAGGACCTGCCGGCAAGTGCGGCGTCAATCGCTTCGACGAGTGGACCAACATTCTCCACCTCGTTGTACACGGGCACAACCAACGACACTGTGGGTTGGGATTCACTCACACGAACTCTCCCCGCCGGTGACTGAGGCGGTGAAGGAAGTTTACTCTGAGTTGCCAATCTCTGCTGGCGCGGTGGGGGTCATGGGCGCGGAGTTGGCTGGTGGCTCAGTCGGTTCATCCGCCGATGGCGCGTCGGCATTCTCGGGCGCGTCGACTGCCCCAGCAGCCGTCTCCGGGCCGGGTGGAAGCGCGATCTCCGGGTTCTCCGATGCCGAACCCTTTGCACCATCCGTGGCTTCGGGCGGCGCGGCATCTCCGGGCGTGAGGTCGCCGAGGTCGGGGGTGTCGGACAAGCTGATGTCCACGGCGTCCATGCTGCTTTCTTCGATGGTGATGCGAACCATCCCGGCCGGGTCTTTTGGCGATGGCCCGTCGTTGTCGATGTCGATGAAGGCCACCAATGCGACGGGGCCCGTGTTGGGCGGTGTCGACACGGAATACGGCCCGACCGCGTCCAATTTTTCGATGTGCAGCAGCCGTGGCGGGGCGCCTTCCTCCGTTGCGAGAAAGTCGATCCGAAGCTGGCCTTGCTGCGTGCCTGAATAAGCCAACGTTCCCGAGACCACCACGCCTGCACCATCGGCCACATTGAAGTCGCCGGGGACCGGTGGCGGTCCATCCATTGATGGGCCTGGCCCGCCGGGTGCCCCGGGTGCGGCTCCCCCCGGTCCCGGGTTGCCGAGCTCCGCTGCGGTTGTGGGGTCGGGGCATGCAAATAAGCTCAAGAATAGCAGGTATGTGGTCAAGGAAGCCTCCCGTGGACTCTGTGTACCCTGGCACTCTTCCACCGGCCATTCCTCTCCGGTGCAGGGTTGCAGGGTCGGTATGGCCGCCTTACGGATCCCGTCAACTCGCAGAGAGGTGATGCTTTGTCGGTGACCCTTCGGGGCTACGTCTTTTTGGACAGCCTCCAACCCCAATTGGCCGCATTCACGGGAACCACTTGCCGGGGGTTTTTGCCCCTCGCGGGTCAGGCGTCGTTGTGGATTGAAACGGCACCTGGAATGATCATCAACCGCGTGACCGATGTGGCACTCAAAGCCACCAAGGCCGTGCCCGCAGTTCAAGTTGTGGAGCGCGCCTTCGGGTTGCTGGAAATCCACCACGATGACAAGGGTGAGGTGATGAGCGCGGGCGACTCTGTGCTCGAGTACCTCGACATCAAGGCCGATGACAGGCTTCGGCCGCGCGTCGTCAGCGACCAGGTCATCCGGTCCGTTGAGGCCTACCAAGCGCAACTGATCAATCGGAATCGCCAGGGGATGATGCTCATTCCTGGTGAGAGCCTCTTCATCCTGGAAACCGAACCGGCCGCGTGGGTGGTTGCGGCTGCAAACGAGGCCGAGAAGGCGGCGAACGTCAACCTGATCAATCTTCGACCGTTTGGGGCATTTGGTCGGTTGTGGATGAGCGGTTCAGAGGCCGAAATTGACTGCGCACGAGAAGCGGCAATTGCCGCCATTGAATCCCTCGCAAATAGCTAATTTTTAACGAGAAAGTTTACCTCTAGGAGTAGTGATGGCAGATGCACTCGGAATGATTGAAACCCGTGGCCTTGTGGCCATGGTTGAGGCCGCTGATGCGATGGTGAAAGCCGCGCGCGTCGAGTTGGTGAGCATGGAAAAAATTGGCGGTGGTTACGTCACCGCGATCGTGCGCGGCGACGTTGCGGCAGTCAAGGCCGCCACCGAAGCTGGCGCGCGTCAGGCGCAGCGCGTGGGCGAACTGGTCAGCGTGCACGTCATTCCACGCCCGCATGAGAACATCGACGAAGTCCTCCCGCTCGGCCGGGCTCCTGCCCGCAAGAAGTAGGGCCCAGTCATGAAGCTGGGGCGGATCGTTGGAACCGTCGTTTCGTCCACCAAGGCCGAAAAGATCGACGGGTTGAAGCTGTACATTGTTCGCGACCTCTCGATTGAGATGGCGAACAAGGGCAGTTTTGTGGTCGCTGCCGATGCCGTGGGTGCCGGGGTGGGAGAAGTGGTGTTGTACGCTTCGGGTTCATCCGCGCGCCAGACCAAGATGACCGACGGACGCCCCATCGATGCGACCGTGATGGCGATTGTTGACGAGATCGACATCGACAACCGCGTTGTGTTCAACAAGGGGACGGATTGATGGCGGACCAAGTCAGTGAATTGGTTGAACGGGTGCTTGCTCGGGTTCGGAGTGGCGAAGTTCCGGACCGGCAGATTGACGTGCCCGGGGCCCCCCGTGGCGTGTTCAAGACCGTGGACGCGGCAATGGACGCTGCGGAGCAGGCCCAGTCGGTCCTCGTCTCCGTTCCGCTTGAAAAGCGCCGCGAGATCATTGCGAACATCCGAAAACGAGCCGCTCAGGACGTGTCGTCACTCGCGCGGCTGGCCGTGGACGAAACGGGACTTGGCCGGTTCGAAGACAAAATCAAGAAGAACTTGTTGGTCATTCACAAGACTCCAGGACCCGAGATTCTCGAGCCCATCGCCTACACAGGCGACGATGGGCTGACCCTCATTGAGCGCGCCCCCTATGGTGTGATGGGCTCCATTACCCCATGCACCAACCCCACCGAGACGATCATCAACAACGGCATCGGCATGGTCTCAGCCGGCAACACCGTGGTGTTCAACACCCATCCCGCTGCCAAGGGCGTGAGTGCGTACTGCATTGATTTGGTGAACAAGGCCAGCATCGAGGTGGGGGGGCCCGAGAACCTGATGACCTGCGTTGAGACGCCAACCATCGCGTCCGCCAATGCCGTCATGACGCACAAGACCACCGCGATGGTGGTGGTCACCGGGGGCGGTGCAGTGGTCAAGGCCGCCATGAACTCGGGCAAGAAGTGCGTTGCAGCTGGTCCAGGGAACCCGCCGGTTGTGGTCGATGAAACCGCCGACATCGATTTGGCGGGCCGGGGAATCGTCCGCGGAGCAAGTTTCGATAACAACGTGATTTGCACGGATGAAAAGGAAGTTTTCGTCGTTGAAAAAGTGGCCGACCGACTGATTGAAACGATGGTGGACGAGGGCGCAGTGCTCCTCCGCAACCACCAGATCACCCGGCTGGAGAAGCTCATCTTGACGCCCGATCGAGCCCACATCAATCGAGCGTGGGTGGGCCAAGACGCGGCCAAGATGCTCCGCGAGATCGACGTTCCGTTCCAAGGCGACCCTCGGCTCATCATCTGTGAAGTTCCGGCATCGCATCCCTTCATCCAACTGGAGAAGCTGATGCCGGTCATCGGCATTTGCCGTGTGGCTGATGTTCACCAGGGCATTGATCTCGCCAAGGAGGCGGAGCACGGCTATCGGCACACCGCCAGCATGTACTCCCGCAACCTCGACGCCTTGCATCGAATGGCTTGCGTGATGAACTGCTCCATCTTCGTCAAGAATGCGCCGAACTACGCGGGATTGGGTTTCGGGGGAGAGGGCTACACGAGCTTCACAATCGCGAGCCCCACCGGCGACGGCCTGACCACGGCAAGGACATGGACGCGCGAACGGCGCTGCACGCTTGCCGGTTATTTTCGAATTGTGTGAGCTGCCGTGACCACTGAGGCGCTGTCACTGTTGGAGCTGGACGGCGTGGCGGCCGGCTTGGCCGCGGTCGACGTCATGGTGAAGCAGGCCAAGGTGGAGGTCATCGAAGCGAACCTCGTGGAACCCGGTACCTTTGTGGTTCTCGTTGGCGGTGGGGTGGCGGAAGTCGAGGAGAGCCACCGACGGGCATTGGATGCATTTGGGGCTGCGATCACCTCAGAGCTCTTCCTCCCGATGGTGCACCCCGCTCTCATGAGCGGTCTGCGTGGCGTTGAACGCCGGGAAGCGCTGGAAACCATCGGCATCGTCGAGGGCATCGACATCGCGTCCACCCTGCAGGGGGCCGACCGCGCGCTCAAGGATGCACGCGTCGAGTTGGTTGGTGTTCGTGTGGCGGTTGGCCTGGGAGGACGGGCGTATTTCCTCCTGACGGGTCCGCACCACGATGTCGAGGCGGCACTGGGTGCCGCTCGGTCGGTGTTGGAGTCCCGCGGGCGGCTGCATCGAACCGAGTGCATCGCACGGCCGCATCCAGAAATGATCGCATGGCTGCTTCGTCCGGCACCGTTCCAGGTTGGTTAGGGAGGGTTTATGGAATTGGCTCGTGTATTAGGCCGCGTCGTCTGCGACGTGAAGTACCCCACGCTCAAGGGCGTGCGGCTGTTGGTCGTGCAACCCGTCGACCATGACCAGAATGCGGTCGGTGAACCGATTGTGGCGGCCGACCCATTGCAGGCAGGGCCCGGCGACCTGGTGAGCTGGGTAACGGGGCGCGAGGCGGCGTTGGCGTTGCCAAATACGTTCGCACCGGTCGACTGCGGAATCGTCGAAATTGTGGACCACGCGTGGGGCGATGGGAGGCACCTGTGATCCTCTGTCGCGTGATCGGAAACTCGGTTTCGAGTGTCAAGCACCCGGCGTACGTTGGGCAAAAAGTCATGGTCGTGCAGCCGGTTGAAGCCGACACGCATACGCCGCGGCTGACCAGTTTCCTCGCACTTGACTCGGTTCATGCGGGGGTCGGCGACCTTGTGGTGGCGGCTCGAGAGGGAAACACGGCGCGCCAGATCTTGGGGAACAACGACGCTCCGTTCCATTCGGTGATCGTCGGCATTGTCGACGAGGTGGATTGCCCATGAACACCGTCGAGTCGCTCCGTTCCGACATCGTGCGCTACAGCCATCGCCTGCACGCGAATCAATGGGTCGCAAATCACGATGGAAACCTCACTGCGCGCATCGGCGATGACCGCCTGCTGTGCACCCCCACGGCAGTCAGCAAAGGCGATGTGCAGCCAAGTTGGCTCATCGTGGTTGATGAGGAGGGGACCGTGGTCGAGGGAACGCGGCGGGCCTTCTCTGAGTTGCAGTTGCACCGGGCCGCGTATTCTGCGCGGTCCGACATCTCCGTCGTGATCCACGCACATCCGCCTGTGTGTTGTGGGTACGCGGTTGCGGGCGTGCCGCTACCGTATCCACTATTGGCCGAACCGGTGGTCAGCCTTGGGCCGCAGATCCCCATGGTTCCCTACATGCGCACCGGGCAGCCGGAGCTGTTTGCCGCCATTGGCGAAGCCTTGCAGCAGGCGGATGTTGTGATCTTGGAGCGTCATGGCGTTCTCGCCGTCGGCGGTGGATTCGAGCAGGCGTATCTGAGGATGGAGTTGCTGGAGCACCAGGCCAAAATCGCCATGAACGCCGGACAGGTTGGCCAAGTGCGGCGTTTGCCTCAAGACGAAATCGATGCGTTGGCCAAGAAGGGGCGCCCTGCGTCTCATCCGGCCCGCATCACTGCGCCATCCACGCCCAACCCGGTCGTGCGTTCAAGCCCAAGCGCCGTACCGGCGCAAGACGTTCAAGCCTTGGTCGACCAGGCGTTGAAGCGCTTCACCTGAGCCCCTGCGCTACTTGGTCGTGCACACCGTCGCGATGCCGGCAACGGTGGCGGGACCCACCCCGCGCACGCGCTGAAGGTCACCGCAGGTCGTGAACGGTCCATTTGCGGTTCTGTCGGCGACGATCGCGGCGGCCTTGGACGGCCCAATGCCTGGCAGCGCCTGCAGACCAGATTCGCTCGCCGCGTTGATGTTGATTGCACCGCTGGCGGCCGGAGCGGTTGCACTGGTCGACGCTGAAGCAGCCGCTCCCGGGGCTTTGCCGTCGTCGCTAAACACCACCAACGGCGTGATGTTGGCGAGAGTTGCTGGTCCAATGCCCGGAACATTGTCGAGGTCAGCGAGGGACTTGAACGGACCGTTTTGGGTCCGAACCTGCACGATGGCCGCTGCTTTTGCTGGTCCGATTCCGGGCAGTGAGGTCAACTCATTCTCGGATGCGGTGTTGACGTTGACGCCCGCCAAGACCTGAAGCGACAACAGCGCGGATGCCAGCAGAAGTTGGAGAGTTCGGATCACGGTGACCTCCTTAAAGTTCGATTTCCATGTCTCCCGGGTCCAAACCCTGCAGGCGCCGGAGACGGTCTTCGTTTTCCTGCGTCAGTGTACTCGAATCCTTCTCGCAGAGAACAAGTTTTAGCTGCGCACCTTCTGAGAGGCCCTCTGGCAGTACCGCAAGGGGCACGTCTACCATCACACCGTGCACGTCGAGCACGGCGATTTCACCTTCAATCCGGTCGACGGCAATCACGGTGTCTGGTCCTCAGTCGTGCAGAATTCGACAATTCCGGCCACGGTTTTGGGTCCAATGCCGTAGACCTTGGACAGGTCGAGGCAACTGGCAAACGGACCGTGTTGGGAGCGATACGATACGATCGCCGCGGCTTTTGACGGACCGATCCCGGGAAGTTGATCGAGCTCAGCGGCCGTCGCTGCATTGATGTTGGTGGTGGTTGAAGCCGGACTCGCTGCCCCCGCACGAGTGCTCAACGAAGCTGCTGGCATGGCCGCCGGCTGGGTTGAGTCCTCTGCCAGGGTGGCGTCTGCGGACTGGGCAGGGGCGGCTTTCTCGGTTGTAACGGACACGACGCTGCCATCGCTTTTCAAGCTGATCGTTCCCCGCAGGTCGGTGCGGTGGAACGGTACATTGGCTCGCTGCAGCCGACCGACCAGTTCGGGGTCGGGATGCCCGTAGCGATTGTTGGCCCCGGCACTGATGATCGCCACTTGCGGCTTCACGGCCGCCAAAAAACTGTCCGACGTCGAGTGCCCTGAACCGTGGTGTGCGACTTTCAAGACATCGCACTGTTCGATGCCCCGATTGATCAGGTCACGTTCCGTTGGGTCCTCTGCATCACCGGTGAACAAGAAGCAGTTGTTGCCGTGAACCAGCCGCAAGACCACCGAGTTGCTGTTGAGGTCCGACCGGGTCCCGCGAAGGGGAGTCTGGCGTGGATGGAGCACCGTCAAGGTTGCTTCCGAGCCGAGCTTGAACGTGCGCCCGGCAACGGCCGATCGGTAGTTTACCTCTCGCTTCTCGACGGCTTGCATTGTGCGGCTGTACGTCAACGTGGTGTGCGTCATTCCGTTGTCGACATACAGGCCCACATCGAACGTCTTCAGGATGTCGACCATGCCGCCAATGTGGTCGGCATGAGGGTGCGTCGCAACGACCATGTTCAGCTTCTTGATCCCGCGCTGCAGCAGCAGTTCAGCAACGCCGGATTTGGCCGTGCCCGCATCGATCAGCACCCGCTTGTCATCGGGGGCTTCGATCAGGATGGCGTCGCCTTGGCCCACGTCCAACACGTGGACTGTGAGGTTCCCGGCCAGTGCGGCGAGGGTGAGCCAAAGCCAGAGCAGCATCAGTCCAACTTCGCAAAGCGCACGCTGCGCGAGGTGTAGTCATAGCAGCCAACGTAGGACTGGCCGTCCAGCTGAATGACCTCATTGTGGAACCCAACCGCGCCCTCGGTGAGCAACATGCGTGACGACCATGCGCCGTCGGCCAAGGTGGCGTGTTTCATGTCGTTTTCCCGTCCCTGGAAGTACACCACCTTTGGAGCGCCCGCTTCCACGTACAAAGCGGTGTCCGCGCCCGTGTAGGGCGCGGTGTCGACCACGGAAATGTCCCATGCGCCCGGTGCGCCAGTGGCGTACTTGAGTTGCTGGAGGCCGGCATCCTGGTACACAATGTGAATGGTGTCGCCGACGACGGCAAAGTCGGGCCACTTGCCGACATCCCCGGCGTCGTCCACCACGTGAACGGTATCGCCGATGGCGAGCTTCAGGTCTCCGTTTGCGGCGTCATAGTAGGCCATGTATTCGACCCCGCCGATGATTTTGAGTTTCACGAACTGACCAACGTTGGGCGCGGTCTCCGGCTCTTCCGAACCGGTGTCGCTCGCGGCGACCGGGTCCCCGGCATCGAACACGCTGCCCACGAACCCGGTGCCATTCCAGCGCGCCTTGCGAAGTGTGCCCGCGCCATGGTCATGGTGAGCAATCACGGGATTCCCGTCGGCTGCGATGGCGATCGATGAAAACCGGCCGGCGTCTGGGCTCACCCCGTCGCCGACATCTGCGATCCCCGTTTTCCATGCTTTGAGTCGCGGATGGCGCTTCGCGTAGCGCAGCGTCTTTGCGCCCTGGTCGTAGTACGCGGCCCACACAAACCCCGCTGCGTCGACGGCCAACGAGCCGTACGTTCCACGGTCACCGAGATCGAGTCCGGATGAGTCGGGGTAGCCGTCCACGCCCTCGAAAGCCCACTCCACGCTGGATTCGGTCACGGTACCAATCGCGAACCCCAGCCCGCCTTGGGCGCGGTCGTAGAATGTGATGGCCGGCTTTCCTTCGTAGGAGGTCATGGCCAACCATTGGCCCCAGTCGGTGCTGAATGGAGCGTCATCATCGCCCGGTGATGCACCGACGGCGCCTGTTTTTGAGACGCCGGTCTCACTGCAACCGGAGGCCACCAAGGTCAACGCGAGCACCAGTTTCAACGGGGTCCAGTGTGATGCCATGGTTGCCTCCTCGCGATTTACCCGGCCGGTTGAACGGACCGCGCCCATTGATTGTAGCCAGTCTGTCGGCGTTTGGCTCACCTCGTCACAGTAACGGATCGGAACGCCGTGCATTCAACCTCGGCAATCGAGGGCGATGCGACCGTCGAGCCGGCTTCGGATGGGCGCCTGGCCTCGGGCGCGTTGGAAGGCGCCGCCATGGCGGGGGAGGGAGGGTGCCCTCTGCAGGGATCGAACCTGCGGCCTCGGGATTAGGAATCCCGCGCTCTATCCAACTGAGCTAAGAGGGCGGCGTGTGCGGTTGCCAGGACTAAGCGGGGGTCCACAGCGCCGCAAGAACGGTTTTCCGTCAATCTGTCACAGGTACGCCACAAACAAGCGGAACCGTATCGGGTAAAACGCTGGGCGAGTCACAGATTTCGAGGGCATCCTGTTGGGTGCCGCGTCGGACCAGTGCCAAAGAGTGTGTTCAATCAGAGTTGCCCGCGTAACGATGCGGGCGTTTAGGAGTCCATCATGAAAACCATGACCCTTTCCATTCTTGCGACCTTGGCCATCGGTTGCGCGAGCAAGGTTGCCGACGAGCCCGAGGTGTTCCCGGAAGCCGATGCGGACGCCGATTCGGACGCCGATGCCGATGCCGACGCGGACGCCGATGCCGACGCAGACGCGGACGCCAACAACGACAACGACCGCGACGGTTTCACCGTGGGCGAAGGCGACTGCGACGACGGCGACAAGGACATCTACCCTGGAGCCACCGAGCGCTGCAACGGCCAGGACGACGACTGCGATGACCGCATCGATGAAGGCCTGGAGACTTCGACATTCTACGAGGACTTCGACAACGACGGCTACGGTGACCCCGATGTCGACGTGGATGCCTGCGCTGAACCCGACGGGTACGTCGCCAACGACGAGGACTGCGACGATACCGATCGCAACGCCAACCCCGAAGGCGCTGAAGTGAGCTGGAACGGCGTGGACGAAGACTGCGACGGGTACGACTTCTCCGGCGAGGCTTGCGTCGACGAAGCCCTCGATCTCACCATGGACTGGATCGCCAGCTGGACGTGGACTGCCGCGGATTCCTCGGGCAGCTACTTGTTCATCAACGACTGGAGCATGACCGACAAGGCCATCACGGTGAACCCCGATACCACCTCGGCCACCGCCGGCGACGACGGTACAACCGTTGACGTGGTCATCGACACCAACGTGACGATGAACGCGGCTTACACGGGCACGAACCTCCTGAGCGGCGACTGCGATGTCAGCATCGGTCCGGTTGCTGTGCGGTACACGGGCACCGTCGAACTCGACATCACCGGTGAAGAAATCGGTGGTGAAGTCGAACTCAGCCACATCGTCGTGGGCGACCCATCGTCCAGCATGGACTGGGGCACCTGCAGCACCGGGGTGCTGAGCGCCATCATCGGCTACATCGGCTACGACATCACGACGTTCCTGGACTCGGACTTCGACTCGTTGGCGCAAGAACTGGGTGACAAGATCGAAGACGACCTCATCACCTACGACATTCCGGACGCATGCGAGCCCGAGGACGGCTCCACCGATTCCGGGATCTGCGAAAACACCTGCGAGTTTGCCGACGACGGTGCATGCGACGACGGTGGTCCCGGGTCGGAATACGACCTGTGTGACCTCGGCACCGACTGCAACGACTGCGGCCCTCGGTAGTTTCCGCGACCCGTCGGTCCATCATGAGGCCACCCGGAATCCGGGTGGCCTCATTCATTGTTGGGCCGCTGCCTTCAGTTTCGCCCGAACCAGTGGTGCCAAGCCAGATGCAAGCACGCGATGGCCCTCAGCCGTTGGGTGGCCGGTGTCGCGGTCGGCGCCCATGAAGTGCGGTCGGCCGCTGGCTTGGTAGATTCGTTGACCATCGACCCATGGCAACCCAGAGCGACCCAATGCATCGACGATCCGACGGTATGCGTTGGCCTGATCGGTGCAGTCTTTTTCGGAGATGTATTGGGTGCACTGCGTTGGGTTGGCCTGGGTGTGGTCCGGCAACGCAAGGGCAATGACCGGGGTCTCGGTGGATGCACTCCACTGGGCGAGCGATGCCAGTTGGTTTTCGTACCAGCCGTCCGGCGCGACGGGCGTGTGCCCACCGGACAATACCCGTGCCAACTTGGCGGCCTGGACCGAACGGAACATTGCGCTGTTTCGGACCAACCACAGGGACAGCCACTCGGGTGCCATCCGGGCCGGCTCGGGAATGTTCGTGCCGACGAATACGGGGTGCTCGTCATGGGCGCCGAACATCAGAAAGGTGGGGTCCACATCGTTGGTGTAGTTCGCCCAAACAATGAGGTCGGCATCCCATGCCTCAAGGTGGTGCGTGATGAGGCTGATGCCCTGTTCGGCATCGTATCCGCACATGCCGAGGTTGAAGATTTCCACATTTGGCAGCATCCGCTCGAGTTCAGCGGGCCATGCCTCTTCGACCGTGACGCCAAGGCCCCATGTGAGGCTGTCCCCAACCGCCAGGATGCGCTGGACCCCCGGTCGCGGGAGTGGGGGAGTCATGCCGGCAACCCATCCGCGGACCTTGTTGCGCTCCGGAGCAGTGACCTGTGCGTACTTCAGTCCAGGGGGGTCAAAGATGGGACGGGTGGCGATTTCCGTTTCGTGAATGCGGTATTCACCTTCAATCGACTGGACCACGGCGTACGACACGCCGAGGCCGACTCCCAACAGCCCAAACCGGCCCACCCATTTCATCGAAGGTGTCATACAGAGGAGCATCGCACGGTTGGCAAGGTTCGTGAACCCCCGGTAAGGTCCCGACCATGGGACCGCGCGTTCTCAAGTTCGTCGTAAACCTCTGGCCCCCCTTCTTGGGTGCCGGCATTCGTGTGCGTCACATCGCAGAAGATTGGTCGAGGATTGAGGTCCAGATGACGCTGAGGTGGTTCAACAAGAACTACGTCGGTACCCAGTTCGGTGGAAGCCTGTTCAGCATGACGGACCCGTTTTACATGCTGATGCTGATCAAGCGATTGGGGCCGGATTACCGGGTCTGGGACCAACGAGGCGAGATCAAGTTCATTCGACCCGGCCGCGGGACGGTTTCCACCCAAATGGCGCTCACGGAGGCACAACTCGCCGACATCCGCGGCGCAACGGCAGACGGATCGAAGCACTTCGCATCGTTTGACATGAACATTGTGGATGCCGAAGGGGCGGTGGTCGCGAAGGTCCGGAAGACCATCTACATTCGCAAGCGCGAGGTCAGTACAACCGCTTGACCCGGAGCGGGGCATCGCTGCGGCTCGCAACGATCACCCGGCGTTCGATTTCAGAACCCAAGTGGACCGTCACACCGGAGTCGGCTGCATCGATGGCGCCAATCCGGGCGTGGCCCGAGCGAAGCCCGCCGAGCCACCACCGGGCATCTGAGATGTACAGGATGTCGCCCACCTGCGCATCGGCCGCTTCGGCGAGGCCACCACTGATGCGGACCAATGGCAGTCCAACGGACTCGTCGACCGCATCGCTGCCCGTGGTTCGGAACGTTGCAGTCAGCCAAGCGCTTTCATCGTCTGCGCCGCGTCGACCGCCGTAGAAGAGTCGGATGGCGTCTCCGACGGTGCCCCAGACCAGTCCCCTCAGTTCCGACAGCGGCCGACCTTGGGTGGCGAGTCCGCTCACAATGCCGATTCCGAAGCACACGCTGAGCCCAAAGAACGCCCGCATGAATTTGTACTGGTTTTTTCCTGCCAGGAACTCATCGCCCACCTCCTTCATGGGCACTCCGTGTGCAAATGGTGTGATGAGTTCCGGCCACACCACACTCGCCAGAATGAGGGTGCTCCCACCCACCATGGTGAAAAAGGCGGCGGTTGCACTGAACCGATGCCAGAACACGCCCAACAACAACGAGACAACCAACGGCGGGGTGACCGCGGCGGT
>JAYZVA010000060.1:0-12182 GCA_036156175.1 Myxococcota bacterium | reverse complement strand
GGCAACTCCACTTGAGTTTCGTAAACCCGCTTCGGGAGGTGTATTTTTCGATGAACCGGCTGAGTCTATAGAGGCATTGCTGATGGTCTTGCGAACGGTAGGCAGACGACACTTGGAGTTCGAAACCAGCCTTGCGCAAGTCATCCATGATTCGCACCACTTTTGTCCGGAAGTCGGGGTCGAGCGCCGAAACGTTCCGGACGTGTTCTCCACCACACATCAATGTCGTCACGGTACTGGCGGTCACCCCGAAAAACGACTTCAACGCATACAAACTGACGACTGCAAGAAAAATAGCCATTGCAATCTTGATGAGTTTCATGCCCCGCACCGTACACTGAAATGAAAATACTCGGTGCGTCCACCTTCAAACAAGGACCCAAATGACTCTATTGCACGCCCTCATTTCATTCGCGCTCGCGGCCACACCCACGGAAGGCGACCTCATTTTTCACACTTCACGTTCGACCCAGAGCGAAGCCATTCAGTTGGCGACTGCATCGCCGTATTCACATGTGGGAATCATCACCTTCCAAAACGGCGAGCCCATGGTGTACGAGGCGGTACAAACCGTGAAAACCACCCCATTGCCGGAATGGATCGCCCGGGGCGAAGGAGGCAAGTACCGCCTCATGCGCACGGTCGAACCGCTCGACAACCGGCAGCTTGAGTCAATGAAGACCATTGGTCAAAAACACCAACAAAAGCGATACGACATTCGCTTCGAGTGGTCAGACGAGAAAATGTACTGTTCCGAGTTGGTATGGAAGATCTACAAGGAGGGTGCAGGAATCCAGCTTTCCAAACCACGAACGATGGATAGCTACCACATCGGAAACCCCGAGGTGAGACGCACCATTGAAGCCCGTTGGGGCGCGAGCGTGAACTGGAAAGAGAACATGGTCGCGCCATCAGACCTCGCAGAAAGCCCATTGCTGAAGGTGGTATCCGACACCACAGGCCGGCAATAAAACACGCAGTCCCCCGCACTGAGATGCAGGGTTAGCGAGGGGTCAGCCGCCAGTTCTCATTCACGCCAGTGCCGTTGAGGGAATGAATAAAGCGCCATCGAGTTTGGCGATGCTCCCGCAGCGTGTGGCAACTGACACCCGGCAAGTGCGCTTCGCGTTTTTTTCCGCAATCGGATTTTAGTCTCGCTGCGGCGGCGGAAGCTTGGCCATGCCCTCGGCTGCAAAATACACCGTTGGCGTGTACCGGCCATCAAGAGTGAAATCGCGCTCATAGTACCGAAGCGTCGCTTGCCCACCATCGAAGCCCCAAACGCCCCGGTCACCCGCGTCGCCCATTCCCCTTGCACGATTGAATGTGGTCAAAGTCTGAGCTGCGTCGTCCCAAACGGGATTGACCAGCATATCCACGGCGAGCCACCCAACAACAGCTTTCGCTACCGACGCATCGTCGGTTGCATCGACGTGCCTGGTATCAGGCTCGGCAAAACCCACGTTCCGAAACTCCCCATTGTCGCTTTGGGTGAAGAAAACATAAACCAGGTTGTAGGCACCGGCATCACAAGGCACCCCATGAAGGGTCAGCCTCTCTTCGCCAACCAGCTTGGCCTTGATTCGGTATTTGGTATTCCACGCTGAAGGAAGCAGATCCTCATGAACGCAGGCATCGGGTCTGAGCGTGACGGCCTTGGCCAACACTGGATCGAGGGCAGGCAGGGCTGGCGGTTCGGCAGCGAGAACGGCGGGAAGAAGCATGTTGAGTAGCAGGTGCATTGAGGACCGGTGTTGATGGAAGGGTTCTATTGTGCCGGTCTCGACCAACAGAGGTACGTCGGTCTTGACGAGCTTCGAAGATGACGGGTGGGCACATATTCAGTAATGGCCAACAGTGAAGACGGCTTTTGGCAAGTCGATCATCTTTGGGAGGCGAACAGCGGGTCGACCACCCTATGCGATACCAGGCTGCATTCTCCCGGAAGATAAAGGTTGGCAGTTGAGGATCCGTCACAAATGCGACCGGTGTGGCGAGGTGAACAGTGCAACCTCCCCCTCGGTCGGAAATGGCAGTTGGCGTGGTGGTTCGTACCGATGCTCAAAATGCGGCCACCCGAGCGATATTTCAGTCGACAGGTAGTGAAACGGAGCCAAAACGAACGCAATTCCGTATCGTGAATCGACGTCCACGTGGGTTACCAATCCGGATATCGCGCACGCAAATGCCGCCAAGGCGAGGAACGAGCAAGCCGGACCTGCTTGTTCACTGAACGTGTACAGCATGGAAAACCAGGCCCCACAACAAACTTGAGTCTCCCTTTGATGAGTAGACAGTCGCTTACCCGAAACATGTTCTTTACGCCGACCGCGGTGGCGAACGCATCGCTCGCGGATGACGTGAATGCAGTGTTCGACCTGCAGATACTGCGGTATTCTTCGACCACACTGGAGGGCCCATGCGTTCCGCAAAAACCTCGTTGTTGAACAGCCCATTGGTCGTTGGATGCACAGGTTCCGTCTCCGGGACTGGCGCGTCGGACGAAGCGCTCGGCAACAACCACTGCTGAGTCGGGGAGCGTCCGGTGAAAACTGCACGAATCGGATGGTTAACCACGGTGGCATTCATTGGATGTGGCGGCTCTGACCGCTCCAAACCGCAGGCCGGCATCCCCCACTCTGCCGGAGTCGACGAGACCATCGCGGGGACGGTTCCGGACACCGGGGCGGCGACGCCCGGTTGCCCAGACGGGGATGGCGCACCGGGTGCAGACACCGGGGGAGCACCCGGGTGCGACGAGGGCGACCTCCGGGGCTGGCAGGGCATCAGCGCGGGTCACAGCCATACCTGCGGCATCACTGCAGACGACCACGCCGTCTGTTGGGGTGGCAATGGTCATGGGGAAGCAAGCCCCCCTGAAGGGGCAACCTTCACCCACGTGAGCGCCGGCTTTTCCCACACGTGCGGTATCACCATCGACGCAACGGTCGCATGCTGGGGCGACAATGACGGCGGGCGGGCCACGGCACCCCCCGACTCCGGCTTCACGCAGGTGAGCGCCGGGTACTTCCACACCTGCGGTGTCACCCACGACGGCCGAGCGGTCTGCTGGGGGGACAATGGGTTTGGCAGAGCGACCCCTCCAGCTGGACTCGATTTCGAGACCGTGAGCGCGGGATGGCGCCACACCTGTGGGGTCACCACCGAAGGTGTCGCGATTTGTTGGGGTTCAAACGACTACGGTCGTGCCAGCCCACCAAGGGACGCCGCATTTGCCGCGGTGAGCGCGGGCTACAACCACTCGTGCGGCATCACCGCAGACCGACGTGCGGTTTGCTGGGGTTCGAACGATTACGGTCGCGCCAGTCCCCCCGATGGGGTCCGGTTCACCGAACTGAGCGCCAGTCGGTTCCGCACGTGCGGCGTCACCCTGGACGGTGGGGTCGTGTGCTGGGGTTCCGACGGCGACGGTGCAGCCAGCCCACCGGACAAACAGCCCTTCACGGCGGTCAGTGCCGGGCGCTTCCACACGTGCGGCATTGCCGTCTCCGGAGATGCGCTTTGCTGGGGAGGCAACGACCACGGCCAGGCCAGCCCACCGGAGATGTGAGCTGTGCGGTTCACCGAATTCGAGCCACCCGTTGCTCAGCAGTCCCATCCGGCGGAGAACGACCAGTTGCCGTCCGAGTCGTAGGTGACGCTGATTTCCGCACAGCGTGCGATGAAATACGCAGCCGGAATCCACCAATACCCGGCAACCTCATCATCGCCTGCGAAGGTGTCGCCGTTGGCTTCAATGACCGAAGACAAAAACACGGGGTTGGTCAGCAGCGACGCTGTGGCGCCGTACGCATGAATCGTCGAGAGGTCGACCTCACCCGCTCGACCGCGCTGCACGACGCCGTCGCGATCAAAGATGTGCGCGCCGCGACCGCTGGTGGCGTAGCCCACAACCACCTCGCCCATCTCGTCGTACAGAGACAGCTTGGAGCTGGACGAGCCGTTTTGGACCTCGACGGTGAACAACTCGCCATCGACCTCAAAATCGTACTCGTGAGCCCCGCGGAGCGCGCCCCGGCCGCCGCCCAAGTAGTCCACTTGAATCGCGTCCACACCGAGGCCATCGCGGCCGTCTGAGGTGGGATCGTGCGGACCCGAGCTCGACACGGGAAATGAAAACTTTGATGCGGGACCTCGGATGCTCGATGCCGCATCGGACGCCGCGGCGTCGCCGTGAACGGGCGCGCCGGGCCGTTCACGGTCGCCCGCAAGAGCAAGGGTGGACACAGAAAGGCCAAGGGCAAGTGAAACAAAACGGGTCATGGGAATCCTCTGGGACGGTTGGTTGTGTGCGAAGGCGACCCCTGTCGGCGTCGTTCACACCCAACCAAGGGTCGGTGGGAACCAAAGTTTCACGAACCGACCATTTATTTCGAACCGGCGTCGGGTCGTTCCTGCCATCGAACCGCTGTCATGAGCGGAGTTGACGCGCCGGCGACGTGGACAGCACCGAAAGCGACTGCATGAGTTACCTCATCTTCGGCCAGCAGCATACGCGTTGCGGATGGATGGACCTGCAGGCCACTCTTCTTGCCGCAACAAACCTGCTAAATCCCCCCACTCAGGAGAATCCATGCGCTCACCGTTCAAAACCCTTGTCGCCAGTTTGCTGCTCGTTGGTTGCAGCAGCGCCAGCGAAAACGGCGCGAAGAATGCTGGGCCCGAGGATGGGGACGGCGACGGCGTGTCGGTCGCCGACGGCGATTGCAATGACGCCGACGACACGATCTACCCGGGAGC
The DNA here is from genome assembly GCA_036156175.1 of Myxococcota bacterium. Taxonomy (GTDB): domain Bacteria; phylum Myxococcota_A; class UBA796; order UBA796; family UBA796; genus UBA796. The sequence goes on along the minus strand of JAYZVA010000060.1, from coordinate 7,421 downwards.
CGATGAAATTTGGGACGACGGCATCGATCAAGACTGCGACGGCGAGGACACCGATAGCGACGTTGAGCGATGCCGCGATGCCATCCCTTGTCCCGAACAAATCCTGCCTGTTTACAATGACTGGGACGGTATTGCCATGTGCAGCAGCATCGAGAGCAGCATTGAGTACAGCGCGCCAGACCCCATTCCAGACAACTGCCTGCAAGAGGTTGCCGGGTCCATCAAAATTATCGGGGGTAACTACGACACGCTGGATGGGCTTCCCCTGTTGACCCACATCGGGGGCGACCTCGAGATTGGAAGCAACCCATCGGTGACGGTCGCGCGATTCAAGCGCCTGGAGTCCGTTGGGGGTGTGCTGCAGCTCGGCGGTCGAATCTCCGGTGTTGCGAGCGGAAACGACGCGTTGACGACGGCCTCGTTTCCGCAGTTATCCACGGTCGAAGGAGAATGGCTCCATGTCAGCCTGAATCCCTTGTTGGCGAGCATCGAGCTTCCACTGCTTGCTGCTGTAGACGGCTCGCTGGAGGTGGCGAATTCGACCAGTCTTCAGGCCTTGGCCTTCGAGTCCCTCGAGACCGTGTCCGGAACATTGGATGTTTCGACCAACAGCGGCCTCGTTTCAATCGCCGCTCCGCTGCTGACGGAGACGGGCGAAAGCCTGGTGATTCGCGACAACGATGCGCTAACCACGGTGGATATGCCAAAGGCATCGACGGTGGGGCTGCAGTTCAATGTGTGGGAAAACCCGAGTCTGCAACTCCTGGAGATGCCCAGTCTCGTGTCGACAGATGGCGTCAGCGTCATGGAAAACGACGCCCTCGAATCCGTCGTGCTCAACGCATTGGAGACCACTTCCGATAGTTTCTTCTTTGCCTACAACGAACAACTGACGAACCTCGAACTGGGCAGTTTTCGCGATAGCGGCCAAAACTTGACGGTGATGTACAACGATTCGTTGTGCCAGAGCGCGGTCGATGACCTGCTCGAGACGCTCCAGGAACGCGGATGGTCGGGAACGTCCGAACAGTACACCTTGATCGGCAACGATGACTCGTGCTGAAGCCACCCCCTGTTTGGGAGCGTGAATGACCGTCGGCGGGTTTCCGATGCACCGCCCGCTGCCTACTCGCCGCCAAATGCCTCGGTGACATCGGGGAACGTGGCCAAGTAGGCCCGTGTGGCCTCGCTCAATACGTCGCGGTGCAGCCCCGCCGGGTCTCCAAACACCTGTTCTGCGAGCCTGCGCTCGATGCCAAACTTGGCCAGCTCCATCATGGCCTTGTCGCGGTCAAGGACGCCCTCGGTGAACACCACCCGCTCGCTCTCCGCTCCCGTGCGTTCGCCCACGAGCCACGACACGTACTGCAAGGCCAGGTTGCCCTCGCGCGCGCCCCGCCCCCCGTGAAAGTAACCGCGGACCCGCGCCCGCTCTTCGGGGGTCAGCAGCGCATAGAGCTTCTCTGCCTGCCGATGAATCAGGTCCACGTGCAGACGCGCGCTGTGGGTGAAGCCGTCTTCGAGCAGCGGCAGGATCCGCGCCGTGAACGCCCGCAGCTCGGCATCACTGACGGAGCCCTGACGTTTCGCAAGGTTGGCAAATGCGAGCGTGTGGTCCATCAAAACCCGTTGCGACTTCACAAGAGGCTTGGGGAGATCAAATGACGCGAGTTCGGCGCGCACGGTTTTCACCTCATCGACAAACCCCTCCAGCCACGCCCGGCGCGCCTTCACCGACAGATCCGTCCGTTGCGCTTGAATGACCACCGCGAATGCGGCATGCCCCATGATTTTCAGTTGGTCATAGGCCAGCGGCGGAACAATGGAGTGCCCCGCCACCTCGACATCGCCGCGGTACAGCTTGATCTCCCCGTCCTCAAACATGATGAGTGGCCCCAGCTGTTGCCGCTCGACCGAAACGACCTCCCGCAGCACCCCGTGCATGCGGTCGTTGAGCCCTCGCAGCGTGGGGGACAACTCCATTGGGGGTGCCGCTACCGCGGGGCTCATGGCCACAACGGCCATCACCACAGCGATGGGAATGATTGAATTCAACCGCATGAACTGCTCCTTCGTCGTGCGCGCGCCGCATGCGTACGCAGCGTGAATGGGTCATAGCCCCTTGCTTCCAGATGGCGAATCGGTCCAAACGACCGCCGCCCCGCTACGCCAACGATGCTTCAACTGGGAGGCTCGATGCGGCACCTGATGATTGCGGTGGCGGTTGGCTGCGGCTCCGACACCGATGACAAACGCAACGCTGACACGGCCGCCGATGCAGACGCGGACGCGGACGCCGACGCAGACGCAGACGTGACGCTGGCAGTCGGCGATGAACTCACCATCCCGTTGAGGGAAAACCCAAGCACGGGCTACGCATGGTCGGTGATCTCACCGGTGGATGCGGACGTCGTGTCGTGGACGTCGGAGTACGTCGCGGACGACACCGACCTGGTCGGTGCGGGTGGCCCCGGGTATCGTCGCCCTTGAACTGCACTACGCGCGTCCGTGGGAAGACGGTTCCCCCGCCGAAGTCCACGCGCGCACGGTCACGGTGGTTGACGCCGACGCTGGCGCGGACACGGGAGAAGACAGCGGCGCCGGCGACGGAATGGCGCCGGCCTTCGAGTGGGCCGGTGTGTAAACGGGGGATGTGAACCCCGCCGGACCATCCGGCATGTCGATGGGCTCCGGAGAATCGGAGGCCACCGTCACGGACACGGGCGCCTTCAGTGGGTCGAGCACCTTGGCCAGCTTCATGCGCATCTCTCTCGCCATCGAGGGGTCCTTCGACGACGATCCCAACGCCGAAGGCACCGGCAACCTACGGGTCCGGTCACGGCGACGCGATCAGCGGAAGCATTGGCCCCGAAGGCATCACCCTCGACTGGGCGACGCCCGAAGCGGCGACCACCGGCAGGTATGCGGCTCCCGTCGATTGAAACAACCACGGCCTTGGGCGAATGCATCGGACCCGGTGGCCCGGCGCTCTTGAAGTGGCGCCGGAATGGCGCCCAAGCCGGGATCCCTCCCCGGTCAACCCGAAGACGCCATCCCTGCACCGAGAACCTGAGTTGCCCTGACGGCCTCTACGCCCGCTGGATTCACTGCACGGCCTGGTCACGCATGTTCGGTGCAAAGCCCACCGAGGGTTTCTGTGCATGCCCCGCACGCTGCTTCAGCGGGGCGTACAACCGGGACTCAAAGGCATCATCTCGGTCGTCTTGCCCCACCCGAAGCAGCGGTTCACAGGCGGCTTGGCGAAACGTCCACCGCTCCTCTGAACCGGCCTGATTGCCCCACGGATCACCCGCCAAGACCGCATCGGTCTGCCCGTCGTCAACCAAGCGCTTGTACGTGGAAATGTGCCCATTGGCGACGCGCCAAGGCATTCCTCGCCATGCGGCATCCATGTGCAACGGACCCGGGATCAGGCCCACGCAGTTGGCGGTGACGAGCGCCGCCACCGCGCCCCCCATCCACCGCCACAATGGCGAGCGCTCCGGCGCCTCCCGTGCTTGGCGGGCGCGCGGCGTGTTGCGGGTGTGGCCCACAAGCTGCAGCAGCCAGGCCAGCACGAACCGCGCCGAGAGGCCATAGAGGACGGCCAGCAACGGCAAAGTCTGAAACAAGAACCGCACGCGAATCTCGTGATGGGCGTGAATGCCCATCTGCGCGGCCGCGAAGGGCGCTCCAGTGAGCGCCAAGGCCACCAAGCCGCGGGGGTCTCGCCGCATGCCCAGCACGACGACAATCAGCGCCACCAGCGCTCCCCGCTCCCACGGCGCGACCTGCGACTCGAACAACTGCGTCTCTACGGCGCGAACGTCGCGAACGTCTTCGACGCTGGTCAAGCCGAACTGATTGACGAGAAACTGCGCGGTTTTGGGGAGGTCGTTCAGCTTGGACAACCCCCAGAAAAAGCGGCTCTCATACGCGAACGGCGGCTCCATTCCCGGGCCACGCGCACCGTGGAGGTAGGCCAGTGGGCGCACATCGACTTGTTCCTCCAGCGACACCACCTGCATGCCGCTCGCGTTCCAGTTCCCCAACCCAAACGACGCCCACAGCGGCAGCGCGATCACCCCCAGACACAGAAGTCGCCGTCCCCAGCCCGTGCACCCGAACGATGCCAAGCCCAACAGCGCCAGGGCCGGCGACGCCCAAATGATCCCGCGCACGTCCACCAACAGCGCGGCCGACGCCGCGCAGGCGGCGCACAGTATGGCCCAAGGCCGAACTGTTTCCGATGCCCTCACCGCCCAGACGGACAACGCCGCAGTCGCCACGAACGATGCAACAATCGCAGGGTAGAACGTGAAGTGCCGGGTCAACAGCGGCAACGTTCCCGTTCCGAGCGCTGCGACAACGGCCATGATGCCCGCGAAGCGTCCCCCCAACGCGCAGGCCCAGATGTACAGCCCGGCCCCTACGGCAGCAGTGCAGACGAAGGCCCCCGCGGCCAAGGCATCAATCACCCCCAACGCGCCCACAAACAGGTGCGCCGGCACGCTCGCGGCCATGGTTCGACGGAGCGGCTGCATCTGCCAGTTTCCCTCCGGCCGATTCCACAGCCCAAGGACCTCGCAGTATTCCCCAAAGTTTGGCGAGAGGTAGGGTTCGAGGTGTTCGGTCTGTAGCACCTGTGGCGCCACGATCCAGGCCGACACTGCGGCGAACGCGGCGCCCCACATCACGGCAAGGGCCCCGTCGCGAGCGAAGATCTCGTTGCCGTGTGGAGGGCGGGTCATGCCCACGATTGTAGCGGTTCTCGGAACCGAGGGTTTGCGCGACCCCCACTCGACCAAGCCTCAGCCGTTGGAAACGCCGCCATCGGCTGCGCTGGTCCAGCGCGCCGCCCTACAGGATGGCGACCAGGACCCCAAACCCAACGACGGAAACCACGGCAACGGCCACGCCAACCAGTGAAGCCTCGTACTTTCGAAAGAAGCCCACCGGTTCCGCCTGCGATGCCTCGGAATCCCCGCTCTGCGCTTGCACGGTGGTCTCTTCTTCTGTGGTGGTTTGTTCGTCCATGGTTTCTCCTTCCGCGCAAGTATGGCACAACGGCCGCGCACGCCGGAGGCCTATTCGTGCGGACACGGGCCAGCAATGCCCGCGGGTCGATATTTTGAATCGACGCCGATTCAACGCCACACCGTCGCGTGTCCCGACATTGCCGGGGCCGAAACGCATCGTTACGACCGCCACGATGATGCACGAAAACCAGGTCCTGCTTGAACGCACCTCGGCCGCGTTTTTACGATGGGTCGAATCCGGCTTGGCGGAACCGGTGTGCCGCTCCGAACACGGCGACCAAACCGCCCTGGTTGTGGACGGAGTGCACTTGGTGAGTCCCCTCGATGCGGCCGGCGAAGCGCGGCGCTTGGCCGAGGACGGCATTCCCGACGGCAGTGCGCAGGCCTGGGTCTACGGGGTGTGCCCCGCCTTGGTCGCGGCGGCGCTGGAGCGGGCGGAACGGGTGTCGGTGGTTGGATTGAGTCGGCGCGCGGCATCGGCCCACTTGCAGGCCGCATCGCTTCCCGAGGGGTCCACTGACCGTCTTCGGTTCTTTGCCCCCGATGAATGCCCAACCCCACGCCACCCGAGGGTGGTGGCGTCGGCCGAGCTCCGAATCGCCGAAGGCTCCACCATTCGCGATGCCCTTGTCTTCGAGCTCGCCGAGGCGGCTCAGGCCAACCACCAAGCCACGATCAACGAAGGCTTGACCGAGCGGGGATTCGCCAACCGCCGGCAGCACCCGCAGGACGACCCGGTTCGGGCGTTGTTTTCAGCGGGCTGCACCAAGGCCATCGTGGCGGGGGGCGGACCGGGCCTCGCCGAGGGCATAAACGCATTGATGCCCCGCCGCTCCGAGTTCACCCTGATCGCCGTCAGCACCGCTTTGGTGCCCCTCGAGAAGATGGGGGTGGTTCCAGACGCCGTGGTCCTGATCGATGCCGCGCCCGAAATGAGCCGCCACATCACTGAGCTGGCCCATCCAGAGCGCATGTCATCCATCCCCTTGGTCTACGCCCTCGGGGTGGATACCCGGGTTCCCACTCTGTGGCCGGGGCCGCGTTACGCCGCCCTGTTGACCACACCCGGATACGCCAACTTGCGAGATAAACTCGACCTTGGAACCCTGTATGCATCGGGAACGGTCACCCATGCCGCAGCAGACCTGGCTGTCCAGATGGGGGCCCGCGACGTCGTGTTTTGCGGAGTCGACCTCGCTTACCCTGGAGGCACCAGCCATGCTCAGGGAGCGGTCGCCAATGAGATCAGAGCCATCAAATCGCTGACCGTGGAGAGCGTGACCGGCGCACCCGTGCCCACGGGGATCAACCTTCTGGGGTACCTGCGGGACTTGGAGCACTACATCTCGGCTCAGTCCCATGTGCGGTTTTGGAACACGAGCCCTGCCGGAGCCAAGATCGCCGGCGCGCCGAGGTATGAGCCGTGACCCGCGTCGAGCTTGCACAACGATTCGAGGACACCGGCTGGCAGCTGCGCCTTGGACGAGACGCGGAGGCCATGCTGGCCTTCCCCGAGCTGCTGGAGCTGTTGCAGCAAAGCTTCGGTCAGGGTTGGCTGGACGTCGAGGCGTCCATGCCCGTGCTCGAAGAACTGTTGAGTGCACACGAGCGGGGCGACCATCTGCTGATGGCGGACATCATGGAGCTCATCATCGCCCGGTCGCTTCGCGGCTAGCCAGCAATTGCGTGCCCTGTTCCAGGCACGCCGAACCGATGAGGCCGAGCGGCGACGACGGGTCGGTGTTCGGCCTCACAAGATCATGTGCTTGGTGCGCTCCCACTCCGCTTCGAAGTGCCGTGCGACCCATCCCGCACCGTGCTGCTGAAGCGCCCACTGACGCCACTCCTCTTTGATCTCGGCGATCTCCGCGGCGTCGGCTGCGGCTTCAGCCGCCCGCTGCGCCTCGTCGTAATCCGTCATGCGCCCTCCCATCAATGGCGTCGCCACCGTTCCCGTTCCACGCTTCAGGATACCACCGAACGGAAGGGACGCCCCACCCCAAGCGGACACAATGTGACCGCTTTGACGGAGGCGCATGCTGCACCGTGGACCGACCCTCGACGACGCAAGCAACCATTTCATGGGGCGGCATGGACGGCGAAAGGTTGAGCCAGTACGATGATTGAAACGGAGACCCCCATGCGAATGACCCTTACGGCACTGCTCTTGCTTGCACCCATCGTTGGTTGCGACGACGACAAGACCGACACGGGGACGGAACCCATGTCCAACACGGATGCCGATGCAGACGCCGACGCCGACGCCGATGCAGACGCAGACGCCGACGCCGATGCCGATGCCGATGCCGACGCCGATGCCGATGCCGACGCCGACGCCGATGCCGATGCCGACGCCGACGCCGATGCAGACGCCGATGCCGA
>JAYZVA010000059.1:0-13248 GCA_036156175.1 Myxococcota bacterium | reverse complement strand
ACAGCCCATAGGCCGAGCCCAGAATGACCGCCGACGCCACCGCGGTGAGCACACTGAGCCGCGTCGACCACGGCGCCGAGAACCGCTGGGCGGTCATTCGAGCTGCCCACGGGCCGCTGCGCGCGCCAGCAAGAGCCACCCGATGATCAAGGAGGTCCCGCCGATGGGGGTCACTGCTCCCAGCCACCGCATGTTGGTCACGGCCATTGTCCAGAGCGTCCCGGTGAAAATCGCCATGCCGACCGAGAAGCACACGCCAACGGCCGTGAGCGACGCCGCACCTTCGCGCCGGGCGAGCACCCCCACCACGAGCAGCGCAACGGCGTGCACGAGAAGGTAGCGCGTCCCCGTTTCGAAGTTTGCGAGCATGGCCTCGCTGATCCGCGCCTCCAGCGCGTGCGCGCCAAACGCTCCACCGGCAACCCCGAGAAATCCCGCAACGCTCCCGATCAACAGCCACCAGCGCGCCATGAAGCCCTCCTCAGACCCGCCTATCGCGAAAGCCCGATACAATCCCTTCGATGCGGACCCACTGGCCACTCTTGTTGCTGTTGCTGATCCCGGTGGCGATGTTTCCCGGTGCCATCCCGGGCCCCGAGACCGTGAGCGCAAACGACCACCTCAGCGTGCACCACGCTTACCAATCCAGCGCGGGCGGCCGCGTCCGCAATCCACACCTTTCCGATCCCGCGCTGCAGTTCAAGGCGCTTCGCGAAGCGGTGCACCGATCGATCGAGCACGGCGAAGTTCCGCTGTGGAACCCCATGATCTGGGCCGGCGCTCCGCTGATGGGCGATGCGCAGTCTGCCGTGGGGTCGCCGGCCACCTGGCTCCGCCTGTGGCTGCCCGAGGCGGGACCCGATGCGGCTGTGGTCTGGCTGCTGCTCTGGGTCGGCTTGGGCTCGGCCTTGCTCGCGGGAAGCCTCGGTGCGGGACCTTGGGGAACGGCCATCGCGGGCGCCGCGGCGATGACCTCCCCCTACGTGTCGGTGTGGCTGCTGCACCCTCACGCCGCCACCGCCGTGTGGCTGCCATGGATTTTGTGGGGCCTGCAGCGCCGCTCGCGGGCCGTCACAGCCCTCGCCGTGGCGGGCGTGCTGGCGGGCGGGCACCCCGAGACCGCAGCGCACGTGGGCATGATCGCCGTCGCGGCGTTGGTGGTTCACTTTCGGTGGTGGTGCGGCCTGATCTGGATGACGGTGGGTGTGGGCCTCGCTGCGCCGCTGTGGATGCCTTTTGTGGAAGAAGTGCTTCGATCGTCGACGCTGCACGCCCACGGTGGAAACACCCTCGCCGCGGGCCAACTCCTGGATCTCGTGTGGCCAAACATCCACGGCCATCCCGTTCCCGAGACGTGGAACCGGCCGGGATGGAGCTGGGCGGACGGGCGAATCCATCCGGGACTCGCGGCGCTGGGGTTGGCGGCCGCGGCCGGCGTTCGCGGTCGAGCGCGCTGGCTCTGGGGGGTGTGGGCCGGATGCATGGCCATCGCGGTGTTCGGCATGCCCGGACCCCTCAATCACGCGCGGCTGGGCGGGCTGGCGACGCTCGTGCTGGCCGTGAGCGCCGGGCTCGCGCCGCTGAAGCGCGTCCAGCCCCTCGCCTTTGCGGGGGTGGTGGTCACGGGCGTCTGGGCCGGCTGGCACGATCAAGGCAGCCTGCCATCCTCCGAACATCGGCCCGAGCCTGCTGCGTGGACGAGCCACCTCGTCGAACGGGTGGGGAGCGATCGCGTGCTGGGGCTGGGGTGGGCCCTCCAACCCAACACGGGCGCGTTGGTGGGCGTCCGGGATCTCCGCGGGTACGACCTTCCGGTATCGAGGGACACCGAGCGCTTGCAGTCGCTTCTGAACCCCCGACCCGTGCGCCCGTGGTTCCGCGTGGACAGCCTCCCGCCCCCGTCGCTGTTGCACTTTTTGGCGGTTCGCGTCGTCCTCTCGCCCGACCCGCTCGACCCGGCGCTGAACTGGGGAGAGGCCCCGCTGCACGCCCAGGCCGTCGGCGGCGGGCTGGGACGGGCTTGGTTGGCGAGCGCTCCGCAGTCTGTGCCCGACGCCCGCACGGCCGCTCGTCGGCTTCAGCACACCGCCGATCCGTTGAGCCAACCACCGGTGGAAGGACTGACCGGACGGTGGCCCGACACCGGGGAAGCCAAGGCCGTCGCCATCGTGTCCGAGTCTCCCAACCGGGTTCGAATCCAAGCCCGCGCCGACGCACCCGCCATCGCGGTGTTGGCCGACGCGTGGCACCCGGGGTGGCGAGTGACGGTCAATGGCGCCCCGGCAGCCCCCCTGCGCGTGGGCGGGATTGTTCGGGGGGTTCGCGTGGACGCCGGGACCCACGAGATTGAGTGGTCGTTCTCTCCAGACGGCTGGCGGCTGGCCTGGCCCGTTTTTGGCGCCTCGGCGCTGGTGTTCGGCATCGGCGTGGTTCCGTTTCGGCGTAGGCGCCGGCAGCGGGACAAAATCGCCCCAAGAACCGGTTGACCTGTCTGAAACCGGCAAATTGTTTGTGTGGAGGCCGGATCCAGCCTCGACTTTCACGCGCGCACGGGTGTAGAAAGGGTCCTGAGTTTTAGGAGAGATCCATGGCGTATTTGATGTTGGTTGTGGGCGTGGTGTACAGCGTGACCTGGGGCATGGGCTTGATGTTCGCATCGAAGTCGGACGGACCCCGAAACACGATCGTTCCCGCCCTCGGTTTGATTGCATTCCTCGGCCTGTCCGGAATGTCGGCGATGGCCGCCAAGGACGCGATGGACAACCCGCAACGGCTGACGCCCGAGGGCTTCCTGGGCATTGCATACAATCAAACCATCGAAGACGTCGAAGCCCTGCTGGGGTCGGCGGAGGTCGAACCCGACCGCTCGACCTACAACCTCACCGGCCGCGGGCTCGTCATTCCATCCGAGATCAGCGCGCGCTTGCCCGCCGGTGAGAACTCCGCCGACGCCATCCCGGCCAAGTTGGTTCTCACCGTCGTCGGCGAAGCCGGCCGGCGCAACCAACGCAACACGTTGGGCGCTCGGGCCGCAAACGAAGGCAACGGCCTGTCCGGCCTGCAGATTGTGCTGCGCGAGAACGGCAACGAAGTCACATTCACGGAAGGCGAAGACTGGACCTACGAGAACAACGACACGGCCGAGACCGTCGCCAAGAAGATCGGCGAGGCCATCGACGCGCACGAGTCGTGGACCGCGGAGGGCAGCACGGAGTTGGCCCCCACCAAGGTCATCATCGAGTCGGCGCTCGAGACCAACATCGGCACCCTGGGCAACGACATGGAAGGCTGGGTCGCCACCGGCGCGAACACCGCCCTCAAGGTCGGCATCGTCGACAACGGGTCCACGCAGAACTTCCGCGGCGGCATGGACTCAGTGGACCTGAAGTTCTGGGTCGAAACCGAGGCCGTGCTGGACGGAAACTTCTCCATGACCGACCGTCTGGTGCTCGCGGGCTTCATCGACGGCAAGCTGAAGGCGGTTCGTCAAGCCGGCATCGACCTCACGACCGAACAAATCAACGGCATGACCGAGGCCATCACAGAAGCCCGCATCGCCGAAGAGGAAGCCTTGGCTGCGGCCAAGGAAGACAAAGAACTGAAGATGAAGGAAGCCGACGCGGCCGAGTAGGCCCCCGCGCATCCCCACCGCGAGCCCGGATCCGTCCGGGCTCGTTTGCGTTCAAGGGCGCCGGTGGCGCGGCCATCGCGGGGTGCAACCGGCAGTCCGCTGCAATAGGTCATCGGAGGAGGTGTCCCGTGTCTGATGGTCTGTACCCCGCGATTGAGCCCTACGAAGTTGCCGCCCTCGCGCGCGATGGTCATCGACTCTACTACGAACTGAGCGGCAATCCGCATGGCCCCACCGCCCTGTTCCTTCACGGAGGCCCGGGCGGCGGCACATCGCCCCGCGTTCGGCGATTCTTCGATCCGGATCACTACCGCATCGTCTTGCTGGACCAACGGGGATCGGGCCAGAGCGTACCGAATGTGAGCAACGACTACGACGCCGCGCTCCACCACAACACAACCGCGCACCTCGTTGAAGACATCGAGGCGCTTCGCGAGGCCCTCGCCCTCGACTCTTGGCAATTGATCTTGGGGGGCAGCTGGGGCTCCACGCTCGCCCTCGCCTACGCCCAGGCTCACCCCGATCGCGTCCGGCAACTGTTGTTGCGGGGCATCTTCACGTTCCTCCCCGATGAGGTCGACACCCTCTTCCAGAACGGCCGCGCGGCCGACCACTACCCGGACGAATGGAACGCCTACGTGGACTACATCCGCTCCACCAGCGTGGATTGGGACCGCGAACAGCACAACTTGGTGGGCGCATACCGAGACCGTCTGAACGATCCGGCGCAGCGCATGGCGGCGGCCAAGGCCTTCGTGACCTACGAACTGTCCATGTCTCACCTGCACAAAAACCACGACCGAATCGCCGCCACCATGAGCCAACCCGAACAACTGGTCCCCTTTGCCGCACTGGAGGTTCACTACATGTTGAACGGCGGCTTCATGCGCCGGGGCCAGCTGCTGGATGAGGTGAGCTCCATCAAGGACCACCGGATTCACATCGTGCACGGCCGCAACGATGCGGTGTGCCTGCCGCGCGCTGCCGCGCGTCTCTTCAATGCGCTGAAGGCCGCTGGGGCGCAGAGCAACGCCACGATGGAGTTCGTCGAAGCCGCGGGGCACTCCGATGGAGAACCGCCCATCGCGCGGGCCCTTCGCCATGCCGCCGACATGCTGGCACGCGAGTCAACCGGCTGACAATCGGGTCGCCAAGGTGCGGCGCTACAGCGTCTCGTTGCACGCCGTCAGCAACGTCCCAATGGCGGCTGCGTGGCGCCGGGTCGCAGCCCGGTATGCCTCAAAGGCCCGGTTGCCCGCCCACTGGGCGGCCCACGGCTTCATCGCCGACGGAATCCCCGCGCTCGGCTCCAAGGCCTTCAGGGCGGCGGCCATGGACTGCGATGCGTTTCGAAGCGTGACGTCGCCCCGCGCCATCAGCGGCTGCAGCTTCTTGGCGTACTCGCCCCGCATGATGGCGATGACCCGACGGTCTTTTCGCAGACAAACGCTGCGTTCCGCACGAGTCTGTTCGACTGCATCGGCGACCCGCTCCAGACCCGCAGTGGTGGTGACCATGAATCGGAACGCTTCGCCCACCCCAGCGCTCTTGTCGAGGGTTGCCTCCGCGCTGTACCACTGCGCTTCATCCACGGCGCTCCGCTCCTCGGGCGTGATGGACGCCACGAGCTGTTGCCACTGCTCGAACGCGCCCGACCGGAGCGAGGCATCCAGCGGCGTGGTGCGCCCCACGCTGCGCTCCACGGCCTCAGAAACCCAGAATGCGTTCCACCGCTCTTCGTCGACTTGCGCCGCTTTCGCGGCGCGGTCCGGTTCGAACGCGGCCCACTCCTCTTCGGACATGGTCCCCTGGCACTCGTCCAATGCCGCGATGAGCGCGTGGCTGTGACGCACGCGCTCGAACGCGGTTCGAACCTTGCCGAGCGGGCTGTTGGCCTGCGCGATCAGCGCGCCTGCTTCGCAGTCTTCGAGGTCGCTCCACTGGCTCAACGACACCCGAACCGGCTCGATGACGTGGATGCGGTCCCGGCGCCGCGGGAACGGCACCAGTGCGCCCGAGTCTCCGGACGCGGTGCCCAGCTCCGTCTCCACCCGGTCCGCGTAGCCCAAGGCCCCATCCGATGTGGATGCCGCCGGATCGCAGCCGGCCACCAGCATCGCGGTACCCACGAGCGCCGCAAACGGGTAGAAGCATTCAAAGCGAGGACGCCATGGCCGGTGATTCGTCATACAGCACTCCCACCGATGGCTACTACGATCCCTGGCCGCAGTGCAAACTCGACCGCCCGATTGCGGTGTGCAGTTTCTTCGGCGGCGGAGGGTCGTCCGTGGCAAAGCGGCTCGCCGCCTTGGGTGGCTGGCGTCACGTCGATGTGTACGAAGAAACCGCGCATCGCCTGGGTCAACACCGGGCGGCGGTGGGGACTTCCATGGAAAATCCAGACTGGTGCGGCGCCGAAGAGCACGTGCTGGAATCCGCCATCAACCGCACGCCGGCGGGCATCATTGGGTTGACGGAGGGCTGCTTGGTCGATGAGCGAACGATCGATCTGCTCCGGTTTCGCACGCATCTGGTCATGGTGGATGTCGACATCCTGAGGCTGCAGGAGCGCCTGCTCGACGAAAATGAGGCGCATCCCGAGCGGTTTCCCGAGTTCACCGAACACGCCATCCCCGACCTGCACACCCTTCGGCTGCTCCACAAAGAACGGTCGGCGTTGTACGACGCCGCGGCTGTTCGCATCGATGCGACGCGGCTGTCGCCTGCGGTCGCCGCTCGCCGGACCCTCAAGGCGCTTCGAATCTCTCCCTGACGCGCGGGCCCGCAAGCCGTGGAACACCCCAACGGTTCCACCGGTCTGCATCGGCGCGGCTTCTTTGACGATATGGGAACGGTTCGCCGTTTGCGCCCTCTGCCGCGCGGAGTCTGCACACCGATGGGTTAACTCCCGCACGATGGATCCCGTTGTCACAGCACAGAGCCTCGGCCGGCGTTTCGGTCACCGGTGGGCCGTTGCACGCCTGAACCTGGAAGTGGACCGAAACGAGCGCCTGCTGATCATCGGACCGAACGGATGCGGGAAGACCACACTGCTGCGCATGATGGCCACGCTTCTTCCGCCGAGTCAGGGCACGCTGCAGTGGTCGGGAAACGGCGATGACCCGCGAAGCGTCATCGGCTTGATGGGGCACGCCCCAGGCATCTACGAAGACTTGAGCGCGGCCGACAATTTGCGCGTGTTCGCCCGGCTCGCTGGCCGGGACCGCGGTGATGTGCCGTCCATCCTCACCACCGTTGGCTTGGATGGGCGATCGGAGCCCGTCTCGCGGTATTCCGCCGGAATGCGGCGCCGGCTGGCGCTCGCCCATCTCCTGCAAACGCAACCGGCGCTCGCCCTCCTCGACGAGCCCTTTGCGCAAATGGACCCCGGGGGCATCGCGCAAGTCAGCCGGTCCATTCGTGCCCTGCCGGGCGCGGTCGTCATCGCGAGCCACCAAGTGCATCACGCTGCCCCCCTGTGCACCCGCGCCATCCTGATGGACGAGGGCCAGATCCGTTGGGCTGGACCCGCCAACGACGCCGAAGCCGCTTGGCGGGCGCTTCATCGCGAGCGGGGTGACCTGTGACCGCGGTGCTCCAGATCCTGTGGAAAGACGCCTTGATTGAGTGGACGGCGCGGTCGCGGACCGTCTCGCTGCTCAGTTTCGCGTACACCATTTTGCTCTTGTTTGCCTTCGCGGTGGGCGCCGATGCCGACACCCTCCGCCGGCACGCCGGCGCGTACATGTGGATGAGCATTCTGTTGTGCTCGACGCTGCTCCTCGAGCGCACCATGCGGATTGAATTCGAGGCGGGTGCCATCGAGCGCTTGTTGCTCACCCCGGTTCCGCCCGCCGCACTGTTCTACGGAAAGGCACTCTCCAACTCGGTGCAGCTGTGGGTGGTCGGTGCATTCACGATTCCGCTGGTGGTGGTCATCTGCGATGTGTCGTTCGTCGAGCACGCGTTGTGGTTGCTCGCCGCCGTCGCGCTGGGCGGTGCGGGGCTGGCTGCTCCCGGAACGCTGTATTCCGCCATGACGGCGCGGTTGGCTGGACGGCAACTGTTGCTGCCGCTGATGTTGTTTCCATTGATCGTGCCCGTCCTTGTCGCGGCCGTTAAAACCACTTCATTGGTCATCTTGGGCGACCCCATGGACCAGGCGGGCTCTTGGCTCGTCCTCCTTGCTTGCTTCAATCTGGTGTATTGGAGCCTGTGCGGGGTTCTTTTTGGCCGGGTGGTGGACGCATGAGCAAACGGTGGGAATCGTGGACGGGTCTGGTGGGCCTGGCGCTGATCGTGGGCGGGCACTACGTCGGTCTCTTCGTCGCACCACCGGAGGCCATGATGGGCGACGTCGGGCGAATACTGTATGCCCATGTTCCCACGGCTTGGGTCGGATTGGTGGCCTACCTCGCGGCATTCATCGCCGCGATCGGCGCCATGGTGACCGGCCGTGCAACCTGGGACGCCCTCGTCGAGGCCACCGTCGAGGTGGGCCTGCTCCTGAACGTGCTGCTGCTGATTCAAGGAAGCGTCTGGGCCAAGCCCACATGGGGCGTGTACTGGACCTGGGATCCTCGGTTGACCACCAGTGCCATCATGGTGGTGTCGTTTGGAGCGGTTCTGGCCCTCCGACGCCAAATCGACGATCCCGTCCGGCGCCTGACGTTGTCGTCCGTGGCCACCATCATTGCGTTCGTGAACGTCCCGGTCGTGTACATGTCGGTCCGCTGGTGGCGCACCATCCACCAAGATTTCTCGAGCCCCGAGACGGTGTCGAGCGCCATGGTCACGCCGTTGCGGACGGCCGCATTCGGGATGCTGTTTCTCGCCACATCGTTTGTGGTGCGTCGGTGGCGTCTTGGACTGAAAGCGCTGGAGGCGGAGTTCGAAGCCCCCGACCTTCCCGAGCCGGTCGCACCCCTTCGGATCGAGGAATGACATGACGGGAATGATCCAAGGCGGATGGGAGTTTGTTTGGGTGGCCTATGGAGTGACGTGGGGCGGCCTGCTTTGGTACGCCGTCCGCCTCCGGACCATGGAAAGAGAGTCATGAGCGCAGAAAGCACCCGTCGCCGCATGGTCCTCGTCGCCGCATTGGCCGTCGCGGGGGCCGCTCTGGGCACGATCTCGTTTGGGAACATCGGCGAGAACTTGGTGTACTACTGGGACCCGACCCAACTCGTCGCGGCCGGCGACAAGAGCATCGGCGCGACCATCCGCTTGGGCGGCGTGGTGAAGTCCGGAACCATGGACTGGCGCCCCGACGATTCGGAGCTGTTGTTTGTCGTCTCCGACGGCACCGAGGACGTCGCGGTTCACTGCAAGGGCGCGCCGCCGCAGATGTTTCGAGAGGGCATCGGTGTGGTGGTCGAGGGCACCATGACCGAGCAGGGCGTCTTCGAGTCCAGCCGCTTGATGGTCAAGCACTCGAACGAATACAAGGCGCCCGAAGAAGGCGCGACCGTGGAAGACCTGTATCAAACCGTGGAGTCGCTGTGATTCCAGAACTCGGACGAGCTGCAGTCCTGCTCGGACTTGCCGCCTGCAGCGTTGGGGCGGTCACCGGACTGTGGGCCGGGAAGACGGGTCGAACCGACGCTTGGCGATGGACCCGCATCGCCGCATACGTCTTCGCGGGCGCCATCACCGCGGCCACCGTGCTCATGGAGTATGCGCTCATCACGCACGATTACTCCGTGAAGTACGTCGCCGAGGTCGGCAGCAACGAGACGCCGTTGACGTTCACCATCGTCTCGCTGTGGTCGTCCCTGGAAGGATCGATTCTGTTGTGGGCGTTCGTTCTCGCGGTGTGGTCCGCCTACTTTGCCTACAGCATGCGGAACAAACACCCCGAGCACGCCCCTTGGGCCACCGGATGCATCTTGGCGATCGGGGTCTTCTTTACGTTCTTGGTGAGCGGGATCGCCAACCCCTTCGAGCGCGTGCCCAACCCGCTCGACAACGGACCGGGTCCGAACCCCCTGCTGCAAAACCACGTGCTCATGATCATCCACCCGCCGGCCCTCTACTTGGGCTACGTCGGCATGTCGATTCCGTTCGGGATGGCGTGTGCCACGCTGTTGAGCGGCCGCATGCCCACCGCGTGGGCGCGCGCGATTCGCCGCTGGATGTTGGTGCCATGGACGGCGCTGACCGTCGGCATCATCCTGGGAGGGTGGTGGTCCTACGAAGTGCTTGGATGGGGCGGATATTGGGCCTGGGACCCGGTTGAAAACGCCAGCTTCCTCCCGTGGCTGACCGCGACCGCGTTCATCCATTCGTCCATGGTGATGGAGCGCAAGGAACACCTCAAGGGGTGGACGTTGGCGCTTGTGATGGCGTCCTTCCTGTTGACGTTGCTGGGCACATTCATGACCCGATCAGGGGTGTTCAACTCCGTTCACAGCTTCACCCAGTCCCCGATTGGGCCCGTGTTCCTGGGCTTCCTCGCCTTCGCCCTGTTGGTCAGCGTGGTGCTGTTGGCCGCACGGGTCGACCTGCTGACGGTGCCGGACTCGAAGCTGGCGGGCCCGTGGTCTCGCGAGTTCGCATTTCTCGGCAACAACCTCCTGTTCGCTGCGTTCACCTTCACTGTGCTGCTGGGCACCGTGTACCCGCTCCTCAACGAGGTCCTGACCGACGTGCAGATCTCGGTGGGCGAGCCCTACTTCAACCGCATGAGCGTGCCCATCTGCATGGGCATCCTGTTCTTGATGGGCGTCGGACCGGCGCTGCCGTGGGGACAAACCGAACCCAACGTCTTGCTCAAGCGGCTCGGCGTGCCCACGGCCATCACGGTGCTGATTGCCGGCGGGTGCTTCGCGACCGGCATCCGCGAACCAACGGCGGTCATGACCTTCGCCTTGGCGGGCTTCGCGGCCGCCGTGACGCTTCGGGAGTTGACCGAAGCCGGGCGCCATCGGGCACAGGCGTTGGGCGAACCCGTCGTGAAGGCCCTGCTCCACACGTGGCGGGTAGGCCATCGCCGAACCGGCGGCTACGTGGTCCACTTTGGGGTGATCATCATCGCCGTCGCCATCGCCGCGTCCAGCGTCTACCGCTCCGAAGCCGAAATGACCCTGCGCGAGGGCCAGACCAAAAGCTTCATGCACTACGACATCACCTACACGGGCACTGAGCGCATCGATGAGCCCCACCGGTGGTCGCGGGTGGCGCGATTTGACATCCAAAAGAACGGGTCATCCATCGGCAACGCCGAACCTCGGCTCAACCACTACAAGACGATGAACCAATCCATCGGAACGCCGACCGTCATGTCGGGCCTTGATGAGGACCTGTACTTGAGCCTGGTCCAAGTCGACCCGGAGGCCAAGATGGCGAGCCTCAGCATTGTGGTCGAGCCGCTGGTGTGGTGGCTGTGGTTTGGCGGTGGCGTGATGCTGCTGGGGTCCATCGTGGCCGGATGGCCGAGCAATCGAAGGCGGAAAGTCGCGTGAACTGGAAGGTGCTCGCCGCGGGCCTGGCGATCACGGCCCCGCTGGTGGCCGTCTTGGCCGCCGGATTTGGGCGCGACCCGAAGCTCCGTTCCAATGCCCTGGAGGGTACGCAGGCCCCCATGTTTGACCTGCGCACCCTGGATGGCGAACCGTTCTCTCTCGAAGAAGCACGGGGCAAACCCACGGTCGTGAACTTCTGGTCGACGTGGTGCCAACCCTGCAAGATCGAGCACCCCGTGTTGATGCAGGCCGCTCGGTCATACACCCCGCTTGGGGTGCACTTCGTCGCGGTGTTGTACCAAGACGATGCGGCCAAAGCGCGCGCCTACCTCCAGCGGTCGGGCTCGCACTGGCCGACCCTCGATGACCCGGGTGGCCGCACGGCCATTGCGTATGGGGTTGCCGGGGTGCCCGAGACTTTCTTCATCGACGCAAACGGCACCATCGTGCGGAAAGTGAGCGGTCCGGTGAGTCAAGAGGTGATGGTCGAAACGCTGGAGCAGATGCTGTGATTGGCGCACTGATGGCGGGGTGGCTCTTCTGCGCGCCCGCAGCACAAGCCGCTGGAGACGCCCAAGAGTTCATCGATGACCTCAACTCGGTCGAGATGCCCGAGTCCCCCTTGGAAGCGCCGCCGGATGCGGCGACTGCGGCGGAGCGAACCGAGCGCCTGCAGACCAACCTCCGGTGCCCGGTGTGCCAGGGCCTGAGCGTCTCCGACTCGCCGGCGGATGCGGCGCGGGCCATGGGTGACCGCATCGAAGAACTCGTTTTGGAGGGGTACACCGAGGAACAGGTGACCCGCTACTTCGTGGACCGATACGGAGAATGGGTCGAGCTCGAACCGCCCCGGGAGGACCACCAAGCGCTGTTCTGGGCGCCCGTTGTTGCTCTGGTGCTCGGCGCTGGAGGCATCGCCCTGTTCGGCCGACGGCGGCGAGACCCGGACACCGGGCCGCGCGAGTACACCCCAGACCCCGAACTCGCTCCGTGGCGAGACCGCATCTTGGCGGAACTGGACGGAGGGACCTGATGGACTGGGACGTCTGGGGAGCGCCCCTCGCCGTGCTTGGCCTTGGGACCATCGTGGGCCTGATCTTGGCCGTTCGCTCGCGCGGCGAGGGCTCCGGGTCCCCGGCCGATGAAGCGTGGGCACGCAAAGAGTCCCTGATGGACCAGCTTCGGTCGCTCCGCGCCGACCGCGACAAGATGCGGGCCGGCGAGTTTGCTGGGCAATTCGACCGCCTCGTCGACGCCGCGGCGCGCGCACTTCGCGACGCCGAGGCCATCGAATCCGGTCGGGCAGAGACGATCCGGCAGCCGGCAATCGCGGCCGTTCGACCGACGTCCTGGACCCGCCGAGCCGGATGGGGGGTGGCCACCCTCGTGTTCTTCACGGCCGTCGGATTCACACTGCGGAGCGCCACTTCCGACCGGGCAGGCCGCGGCATGACGGGGGGCGACCGAATCGGTCCAACCGCCATCGACGCGCGGATCGAGCAACTCAACTCGGCCCACGCCGAAGACCCAGACGACATCGCACCCATCAACGAGCTCACAAGCATCGCCCTGCAACAAGGCGACTTGGGTGGCGCCATGGCGTGGATCGACAAGGCCCGCGCCATCCAGCCGGACCACCCGGAGCTCCGCACTCATTTGGCCATTCTCCAGGCATCAATCGGCATGACTGCCAGGGCAAAAGCGGAACTGGAAGCAGCGATTCAAGCCGACCCAGACCTCAGCAAAGCGCACCTCTGGCTCGGGCTTCTGGCGCTGCGCGACGGCGACCGCGATGGCGCCATTCCGTCCCTCGAGGCCGCCCTCGAGCTTGCCGTGACCGCGGAAGACCGCACCATGGCGTCGCGGGCGCTCGGGGAAGCCCGCCGACCGCCGGCGACCGTGCAGCTCCGCGGGTCGCTCGCGCTCGCGCCCGGCGCGACGCCGCCCAATGGGGGCGTCGCGTTTGTGATGGTCCGCGGCACCGACTCCGGCGTCGGGCCGCCCGTGGCAGCCGTCCGGCTGAATCCGCGGGGGATTCCCGGCACCTTCAGCGTGACCGACCGGGACATGATGATGGGCGGGCAGTGGCCAAGCGAGGTCTGGGTCGAGGCGCGCCTCGACACTGACGGCGATCCCGCCACCCGGGAAGCCACC
>JAYZVA010000058.1:0-63443 GCA_036156175.1 Myxococcota bacterium | reverse complement strand
TAGCCCTAGCCCTAGCCCTAGCCCTAGCCCTAGCCCGAGCGCCGTGGTGGCGATCTTCTTCTGGCGCAGCGCCTCGCGCCCGCGCTCCTGCTGAGGGCTGGGGTTGGGGTTGGGGCTGGGGTTAGGGTTAGGGCTAGGGTTAGGGTTAGGGTTCGGGATCGGATTCGGGTTCGTGCTCGGGCTCGGGCTCGGGATCGGGCTCGGGCTGGGGCTCGGGCTCGGGTTCTGGCTCGGGCTCGGGCTCGGGTACTGGCTCGGGCTCCGGCTCGGGCTCCGCCCGCTGCATCGTGGGCCGATCGTCGATTTCGTCGTCGAACGGCCGGCGTTTCTTCGCCGCCAAGTCCAAGACGTCATCGGCCGGCGTTCGGATCTTTGGCGGTGGCGCGCGGAAGGCTCGACGCGCCAGTCCGAGCACCAAGATGATCAGCGCGCCGCCAAACAGGTTGGCGAGGCGAATGATTGTGGCTTGTTCGTCCGTCAGCGGGTCGAGGGGCGGCGGTGCAAGCGTCTTGGACCGGATCTCAATGAGCGTGCTGTCTTGCACCATCCAGTCGGCCAGGTTGACCATCAACGGGACGTTGTTGGCCACGAAGTCCGACGATCCGGTGACCACCAATCGCGCCGGTTCGCTCTCCGTCAAGTGCGCGGACGGGTCGTCTTCGGAGGTGTCGATGCCGGGCCGGTCCGGAGCGGGAATTCCGGCGGCAGCAAAGTGACTCTCGAACGCGCCCACCATGGAGACCATCACCGGCCAGTCACCTCCGGTCTCCTCGTTTTCGAAGGTTTGGCTGAACGCCTTCGGCGCCACGCTGGGGATGTTCTCCATTCGGGTTGCAGACAGGGATGTGCGGGCCAGAATGGTGGCGGTGGCACTCGCGGTATCGCTCACATCGATGGAGCTGGCGTACGGAAACAGCAGCGAATGAATCGAACCCACAACCGGGTGATCGCTTGCCAGTTCAGACACCCGGGGAATCAGGGCAAAGTTGACGGGCATCTGAATCACATAGCGACCCTGACGGACCGGCATGCGGACCACTCCGTTGCGCTTTCGATCGATGATCGTGTCGCGGCGCACGGTGACGCCAAGAGACGCCATCCAATCGTCCATTCCGTGGCGGACTGCGCGCGGCGCACCCGACCGAATGTCGCCCCGAACGTTCGTCACGAACAGCCCCAGACTTCCGCCCCGCATCAAGAACTGGTCGAGGTGGTAGACCGCCCGGTCCGAAAGCTGTCGTTGCGGTCCGACCACCCACAGTGCATCCACTTCGTCGGGAACGCCGACCGCCCCACCCACTTCGACCGGCACAAAGGAATAGCGTTCGGTGAGCGTGTTTCGAAGGGTTTCCAGCGGTCCTCGGGCGGTGCCGAGGTTCGGCTCGCCGTTTCCGACTGTGTAGCCGATCACCTTCTTCGGTTCGTCGGATGTGAGTTCCCTCAGCGCCTTTGCGACATCGTACTCGACGGTCTCCAGCTGAGTAATGGCGGGGATCGAGGCCTGGCGGTCGCCGTAGATCAGCGCGACGCCCATCATGACTTTGCGAAGTTCGCTCAAGCCATCGGTGCGGTACCGGTAGTCGATCGGTGCGATTCCAAACTGACGAGCCGCCGCAATCGCCTCGGCATCACCCGTCGGATCGATGAGCTCGATGCGCATGCGTCCCTGCGCATAGGCCGAGAGCTCGTTGAGCACATCAAGGACGGTTTGTTCATGATTGTTGTAGGGCGCTTGCAGGCCCGCGGTGAAGTACACCTTGGCCACAAGCGGCTTATCGAGGTCACTCACCAGTCGCTTTGTGGTGGTCGCCAGGCTGTGCACGTTGCCCCGAGTCAGGTCCAGCCGTGCAAACCGATGGCTGGACCACACGTTCAGCGCCACGATGACAACCAGGACCAACACCACCTGAAGGCGCGCGTTGAAGAGCAGGTGCGTGCGAATGCTCCTCACTGAAGTCGCCTCCGCTCCAGTCCAAACACCGCGAGGTGGAGGAACAGGCCCACTGTGGACCCGTAGAACACGAGGTCTCGGGTGTCGATGACACCCCGTGCAAGGTTGTTGAAGTGGGCTTCAAACGACAAAAATTGGACGAGCGGCAGCAGGCCCGCGGGCACTTGGCCGAGCGCAAACCCACTGGCGAAGGGAACCAATGAGACGGCCAATGCGAGCAGAAATGCCACAATTTGGTTCCGCGTGCCCACGCTGGCGGCGGTTCCAATCGCGGTGAACGCTGCGCCCAGCCCGAACAAACCGATGTAGCCGCCCACGACCGGACCCGGATCCATGTCGGAGAGCAACGCCAAGGTCAGCGGATACGTCAGCGTGAGGGCGATTGCGACGCACACCAACGAGAATGCCGCCAGGAACTTGCCAAGGACCACCGATGCTTCGCTGACCGGCATCGTGACCAACAACTCGATGCTTCCCGTTCGGTGTTCCTCGGCAAACAACCGCATGGTGACTGCTGGAATGAGCATCAACATGAACACACTGGCCCAGAAGAACACGGGCCGCATCGTGGCGATGCCGCCGCCGAGCAGGTCTTGAAAGAACAGGGAGAACCCGCCCACGAGAATGAGGAACATCGGGATCACGATGTAGGCCAGCGGTGAGTCGAAGTAGCTCGACAGTTCGCGTCGGTAGATGGCTCTGACGTGGGTCAGCACGGTGCGAAGTTCCCTTGGCTCGTCAAGTGTATCTGAGCGTAGCGTCTCCGCGGGGTCTGTGCACCCCGCCATTCACTTCGCGGTGACGGCCTCGGGCACGATGGGGGCGCCGTCGCGGCGCGCCCAGGACATGGCTTGTTGGATGTCGGCGACTTCGCTGGGCCGCGAGCTCAGGGTGAGCTTGGCGGTCTCCACGAATCCCGCGAGGGTCCGAAACATGTGCGAGGTGTCGATCCAGCAGGCGCGCATGCAGCCCTCGCAGCTGCCGGCCTCAAGCATCCGGGCCCGCTCGTAGACGGCCGAATGGAAGTAATCTTCGAAGCCGTCGTCCAGGAAATGAATGTGTTGTTGGACGGTGCGGTGGCAGATGGTGAACTGACCGTTCGGCGCAATCGAAAAGTACAGCCGTCCGGCGTCGCATCCCTCTTGGGGAAAGCGGCCGGTCTTGAGGTACTGCTGGCTGGATTTCAGATACGGACTCGAGTTCAGAATCGGCCATCCGTCTTGCTTCATCTGGATGAGTTGCTCGTAGGCGCGGTCGACCCGGTCGTGGATGGCTTTGGCGGAGTCGTTGGTGTGCAAGCCCATTTCGGGGCGGTACCGGATGAAGCGGGCTTCCCAGTTTCGCACGCCGTCGGTTTTGTTCTCGAGCAGCTCGATGGGCAGAAAGCTGATCGCGAACCCGACGTCCTTGGCAAAGCGCACCATGTCGGGCAACTCTTCGAGGTTGAGGTTGCTCACGACGCAGTTGATGGTGGGCATGGCGCCCGCCACCCCAGCGAGGCGCTGGCCGATGTGGGTGATCGATGTCACCGCTTCGTCCCACGACCCCTCCTTCTCGCAGATGTAGTCGAAGCGCTCTGGGTAGAGCGAGTCGAGCGAGATGGAGAAGTTCTTGACCCCGTAGTCCATGGCCTTGTCGAGTCGGTCCTTGCCCACGCCAATCCCGTTCGTCAGCAACCGGGTGTTGATGCCTTGGTCGACAAACTGCTTGGCGGCTTCCTCGACCTCATCGTGCGCGAACGGCTCGCCGCCCCCAATCGAGCATTGGACCACGCCCAGTCGGCGCATGCGTGCCGCGATCCGCCCGATCTCATCGATGGAGAGCTCTTCTTTCTTGTTTCCATACCGCCAAATCCCGCACATCTTGCAGGTCAGGTTGCACCGATGGGTGATGCCGAAATGGGCATACACCGGCACCTTTCGCGTCAGAGCCCCGAGCGCGATGCGTTTGTAGTTTTCGGCAGAGAAACGAAGGTTCACAACCCGGAGTCTACCCCAAAGTGGCCATGGTTGCGGAGCGAACCGACTCGATCAGGTGCCGAACCTGCTTTTGGGTCAGGTTGGGGTGCACTGGAATGTGCAGCAGTTCGCGCATCGCCTTGGTGGCGTTGGGGCACGGTCGCTTGTGCTCGGCAAACAACGGATGGTCGCTCAGGTCGCTCATGTACCCGGTGGTGGTGTCCACGCCGTGGGTCCGCAGCTCGGCCATCAATGCGTCTCGGTTGGGGTGGTGCACCACGAAGCTCATGTAGATGGGCTCTGCGCCATCCGGGTAGGCGGGGACGTCCAGACCGTTGACGTGGGCGAGGCCTTGGTCGAGGGCCCGGCCGTTCCGCATACGGGAACCGTTCAGCGCTTCGATTCGCTGCAATTGCTTCAGGCCGACCGCGGCTTGGATGTTCCGCGCCTGCGCGCTGTCGACGTAGGACGATGGCACCTCCGTGTAGGTGCGCTCCTCTTCGCCAAAGCGCTCGTGGATGGGGTCTTTGCCCAAGGCGTTGCCCATGACGATCGCCGGGTGGACCGTCCACCAATAAATCAATGGGTGAGTGGCCAGAAACATGGCGGCGCCGGTGGCCGCTTCTTTTGCTGCCTTCTTGATGCTGGCGGGTCCGCTCTTGTCGATGGTGCGTCGGAGGTGCGCCGCGACCTCGTCGTTGTCGGTGGTGACCATGGCGCCGGAGAGCGTGGTGATGTTCTTCGTGAGGCCGAAGGTGTAGTACGCATGGTCCCCGATCGCGCCCACTCGCCGCCCCTTGTAGCGGGCCCCCGTGGACTGCGCGCAGTCCTCGATGACCTCAATGTTGTGCTTCTTCGCGATGGCGTTGATGGCATCCATGTCGCACGGGGTGCCGAACAGGTGCGTGGGAATCACCGCCTTGGTGTTCTCGGTGATCGCGGCTTCGAACTCGTCCACGTCGATCACGTGGGTGTTGAGGCCGATGTCGGCGAAGACCGGCTTGGCGCCAATCAGCTCGATCATGGCGGGGATGGCGAAGTACGTGATCCCCGGAACGATCACTTCGTCGCCTTCGCCGATTCCGAGTCCCTCGAGGATCAGGTACAGCCCGTACCGCGCAGACGGAACCATGACCCCGTGTTTCGCGCCGATGAAGCGTGCAAACGACTGCTCGAACTCGGTGACCAAGTCCTCATCACCGGCCATTCCCAGCAGGTGTTTGGTGCAAATCCATGCTTCCGATGGCGAAAACGATGGCGAAAACCGCGGTATTTTTCCAAAAGCCATGAGTACCCCCTCCCGTGTGTCATATCCCAAGACGAGGTATGTATTCCATCCGGAGGTGAGTCTTGGCAATTCTTCCCATCTTGACCGAGCCCCATCCTGTGCTCGCCAAGCGGGCCCGTGCGGTCACGGAGGATGAGTTCAACGCCGATTTGGAGGCGTTTGTTTCCAACATGGCGGAGACCATGTACGCCGCTCCCGGCGTGGGTTTGGCGGCCCCACAGGTTGGGGACAGTCGCCGCATCTTGGTGGCGAACCTCAAAGGCGACATCGATGAAGACGATCGCGACGAGTGGATCGCGATGATCAATCCGGTGATCGTCGAGCAGAGCGACGAGCGGATCCGTTGGGATGAGTCTTGCCTGAGCATCCCCGAATACGACCTGATGGTGGACCGGGCCCACCGCATCCACGTGCAGTGGCAAGACGTGGCCGGGGATGTCCAGCGGGGCTGGTTCGAGGAGTTTCCAGCGGTGGTGGTCCAACACGAGATGGATCACCTGGAGGGCATCACGCTGCTCCATCACTCGAGCCGCATGAAACGCAGCCGATACTTGGCGCGCCGAAAGAAAGCGCTGCGCAGTCAAGGGTAGTCATGCGCGTCGTTTTCATGGGAACGCCCGAGTTTGCGGTGCCCACGTTGAACGCCCTGGTCGAGGCGGGCCACGAGATCCTGTGCGTGGTTGCGCAACCCGACCGTCCCAAGGGCCGGGGTCAACGCATGGTGAGTCCGCCCACCATCGAGCGCGCCCGCGAGCTGGGGTTGCCCACTCGGCAGCCGAAGGCGGTGCGCCGCGGTCCCTTTGTGGAATGGATGACGGGCTGCAATGCAGACGTCGCGGTGGTGGTGGCCTACGGGCGCATCTTGATTCCCGCACTCCTGAATGCCCCCACCCACGGGTGCATCAATGTGCACGCCAGCATCCTGCCGAAGTACCGGGGTGCCGCCCCGCTGAACTGGGCCATTGTGCGGGGCGAATCCGAGACCGGCGTGTGCACCATGAACATGGCGGAGGGGTTGGATACCGGGGACGTATTGCTGGTGGACCGGACGCCGATCGGGCCCAACGAAACCGCCGGCTCTGTCCACGATCGGCTGTCGGTGATGGGCGCCCGGCTCGCTGTCCAGACCTTGGCGGAGTTGGATGCAATCGAGCCCTCCCCGCAGGATCATGCCGCTCACACCCTTGCGCCCCTGATCGATCGCGCCATGGCCCGGATCGACTGGTCTGCGGACGCGCAGACGATTCACAACCTCGTCCGAGGGTTCAACCCATGGCCGTCCGCCTGGACCACGCTGGGCGGCCAGCGATTGAAGGTGCACGAGACCCGCCGGGTGGATGGAACGGGCACCCCGGGCTGCGTCATTGAAGCCGGCAAGCGGTTGTGCGTGGCAACCGGTGACGGGGCGGTGGAGTTGGTCACGATCCAGTTGCCCGGGAAACGCGCTCAGTCCGGCCGCGATGTGGTTAATGGGGGACGCATCGCTGCCGGTGCACTGCTCGGCGAGGAGACCTGAATGGCCATTGTCGCTCCGTCCATCCTGAGTGCCGACTTTTCTCGGCTCGGCGAAGAGATCGACAGCGTTCGCGCTGCCGAGTGGATTCACGTGGACGTGATGGACGGGCGCTTTGTGCCCAACATCACCATTGGGCCCCTGGTGGTGAAGGCCATTCGGCCGCACACCGACAAGCTCATGGACTGCCACCTCATGATCGAGGACCCGGACAACTACGTGGCCGACTTTGCCGCGGCGGGCGCCGATTTGATCAGCGTGCACGCCGAAGCCAGCCGCCACCTCGACCGCTCAATCCAAGCGATCAAGCAGACCGGTGCCAAGGCCGGTGTGGCCCTCAACCCCCACACCCCCGAGTCGGTGCTCGATTACGTGCTCGAGGAGTTGGACTTGGTGTTGGTCATGAGCGTCAATCCCGGATTCGGTGGTCAGTCGCTGATCCAGCGGGTCTTCCCAAAAATCGAGCGCATCCGCTCCCGCATCGACGCCCTGGGGTTGGACACGCTCATTCAGGTCGACGGTGGCGTCAAGGTTCACAACGCCGCCGAGTTCACGTCCGCCGGTGCGCACGTCTTGGTGAGCGGTTCGGGCGTGTTCAATGCCGAGGATCGGACGGCGGCGATCCGGGCGCTCCAGCAAGCTTGACGCCCGGCGTCCGGGAAAATAATCGAACGACGAATTCGGGGCGTAGCGCAGCCTGGTAGCGCACCTGCTTCGGGAGCAGGGGGCCGGAGGTTCAAATCCTCTCGCCCCGACCATTCACCCGCCCAGCCCGCGCGGACCGTTGATTCGCGCGGGCTGCGGTCCGGGGTGCGTCATGGGGCGTCGGCGGTGGATGGGACTGGGCGGTCACCGGCATTTCGCACGTAGGTGTCGGCCCACTGAAACTGTTCCCACAGCATGTGGCCGATGGATTCCCGAGCTCGGTAGCCGTGCTCTTCCAACGGCAGCACCACCCACCGCACGGTTCCCCCATTGCCCTTGATGGCCTCGAACAGCCGCTCGGATTGGACCGGGTAGGTCCCCGGGTTGGGATCGACGGCGCCGTGAATCAGCAGAATCGGCTCATCGATGCGATTGGCGTGGGTGAAGGGCGACATTTCGATGTAGGTGTCGAGCGCGTCCCAGTACGTGCGCTGCTCCGACTGGAAGCCAAACGGCGTCAAGCTGCGGTTGTACGCGCCCGAGCGGGCGATTCCGGCGCGAAAGAGATCGGTGTGGGCCAGCAGGTTGGCCGTCATGAACGCGCCATAACTGTGCCCCCCGATGAGCAAGCGATTCGGGTCCGCCACCCCCCGTTCCACGGCCATCTTCACAGCGGCCTCCGCCCCCGACACCAACTGCTCCACGAAGTTGTCGTTGGGCTCGGTGTCGCCCTCGCCGACGATCGGCAGCGTCGGATCGTCGACCACCGCGTACCCTTGCAGGCAAAACCACAACGGGCTGTGGGTGGAGGGTCGACTGAACAGGTTCTCCGACTTGGTCTTCTGGCCCGCGTCTTTCTTTGATTTGAACTCGTTGGGGTACGCCCAGAATACGGTCGGGAGCGGGCCTTTCGATGGACGCCATCCCGGCGGCGTGTACACCCGCGCTTGGAGTTCGACGCCGTCGGCGCGGGTGTAGGTGACCACTTCTTTGTTGACCGAAGCGAACTGGGGCGCCCAGTCTTTGAAGTCGGTCAGCTTCACCGTTCGCTGCGATCCGGCGGTCCGGCGGTGGTAGTTGGGGGGCTCATCGGGGCTCTGGCGTCGGGTGATGAACTCGGTGGCCTCGCCATTGATGACCGCTGTCAGCGTTTCGTGGTGGTCATCGCCGGCCTTCCACAGGGTGCGCGTCTCGCCGGTCTCGAGGTCCATCAAATCCAAGAATGGGCGGACGCCATCGGGTCGAATCCCGCGGCCCGACATCAAGATGCCGCCATCCACTTGGTGAATCACGCCCCAGCCATGGGGTCCGGGACGGGTCAACGGAGTGCCCGGATCGGCGTAGTTGTCTTGGAACGAGCGGGCGTGCATCAAGGTCGGGTCCCGAGACCCGCTGGGGTCCAGCCGCCACGTCCGGAGCAGTCGATCGTTCCATCGCCAGGTCCAGGCCATTGCCAGGTCGCTGCTCCCCCACATCACGCTGCTCATGCGAAGCTCGGACTCCCACAGCGGGGCAAACGCCCCATCAAACGGTGCCGCCAGCAAGCTCACCCGGTCCCGCTTGGGCGCTTCGGCGGCCGCGTCTCCGCCGTCGAGTGCTTCAATGGCGTACAGGGTGGCCGGTTGATCGGCTCGCCAGGACACCGAGCGCTTTCCGACCCGCACCGATCCGCGCGCAATGGGAATGTCGTCGGCCAGCGAGAGATCCTCGATGGGGATGACTTGGCTCGGGTCTGCGATGCGAGAGACGGAGATGGTCTTGGGAAAGCGGCTTGCGGAGACGTGGTAGCTCCACGGGCGGTGCAAGGTCTCGACCAAGAGCCACTCGCCGTCCGGGGAGGGCGTGGCTTCATCCACAATGTCGGCCGATCGCAGCAGCTCGATGCGGCCGTCCAGGCCAACGTGCACCAGTTCGCTCTGCAGGTAGTGCTCGAAGAGGGCCTCATCGTGGGGATTCTTGAGCAGATTGCTGTAGGTGCGGGCCGGTGCTTTTCGCCCCAAGTTCTCGTCGATGATGGGTCCCGAGGGAACCCGACTCTCTTCGGGTGCAGTGCCCCGGTCGGCAGGAACCCGCTTGCAGATCAACCCGCGGTCGTTCGGGAGCCAGTCGCAAGGCGAACCGTAGGCGGCGTTCAGTACGGGGCCGGTCAATCGCTTGACTGCTCCTGAGGGCACCTCTGCGTGCCACAACTCGATGCCGTTGTCCTGCGTCAGGGTGAAGCTGAACGCGGTGCCCTCGTCGTTCCAGTCGACGTTTCGGACGCGTGCACCCTCGGGCAGGTCGATCCGGACGCGCTGGGCCCGCTTGGCCGATGCCATGTCGCGCAGCTCGATGCCGCGGTAGGCGTACTCGCGGGCGGGTCCATTGGTCTCGGGGTTGATCTGAATGCCGGCCACCTTCACCGAGGGCTCCGCCAGCTCGGCCAAGGGACGGAGATTGGGACGCTCGAGTTCCAACATCCACGTTCGGTCCGGGGACACCGACACCGCGGGTGGGCTGCTCGCATCGAGGATGGCCCCGATGGCATCGGGGGGGTGTTGGTACCCCGGCCCGGCGGCGAATGCGCTCACGGTCAAGACGAGAATCATGGGCCCTCCGATGCAGGATTGCTGGGGATCGGGTAACCGCGGTGCAGTCGGCGCGGCAAGGCATTGCGTTCGTCCGGCGCCCGCCGACGTTCCCCGCAGGCAGTCCGCAGCGTCGCGCGTTAGGTTCGGCCCACGGAAGGCAGCATTCGCGCGCGTCATGCGCGGAGGAGACAGGGCAATGAGCAGCACCAGTGGACCGACCCCCTCGTTTTTCAAGGGCGTTCGGTTGATCGATCCAGAAGCCGGCATTGATGCGGTCACCGATTTGCTGGTGACCCCCGATGGTGTGGAACAAAACCCGGCCTCGGTGCCCAGCAACGCCACCCATGTGGACGGCACGGGACTGTGGGCCATGCCCGGTCTGGTCGACATTCAAGTGCACTTTCGCCAACCCGGTTTCGAGTACAAAGAAACCATCGAAAGCGGGTCGGCCGCGGCGCTGGCGGGCGGCATCTGCACGGCAGTGGTCATGCCCAACACCCAGCCGCGGCTCGACACGCCCGACCAGGTCGCCTTCGAGGCCGAGGAGTCCCGTCGGGTCCGCGGGATCGACCTGCTGGTTGCGGCGGCATCGACCAAGAACCTCGACGGCAAAGAACTCACCGACCACGGGTCCCTCAAGGCAGCCGGTGCCGTCGCGATCACCGACGACGGCTTTCCTGTGCTCGACGACGACGTGATGCGGGGCAGCCTGCAGCAGTGTGCGGAGCACGACCTGCTCTTCATGCAACACGCCGAAGACATCCGCATGACGCAGCACGCGCCCATGACAGACTCTCCGGTGAGCGTCGCGCTGGGCGTTCGCGGCCAGTCCAGCGATGCAGAGGGCGTCATCGTCGAGCGGGACATCGAGCTGACCCGCGAGACCGGGGCGCGCTACCATGTGCTCCACACCTCGACGGCTCGGTCGATGGCGGCCATTCGCGCGGCGAAGGCCGAGGGACTTCCGGTGACCTGCGAGGTGAGTCCGCATCACCTGCTCTTGACGTACGACGCGTGCGCATCGGGCGATCCGAACACAAAAATGAACCCACCCTTGCGCTCGGAATACGACCGCCGGGTGCTGGTGGACGCGCTTGCGGACGGAACGGTGGATGCCGTCGCCACCGATCACGCGCCCCATGCCGCCGATGAAAAAGCCAAGGGGTTCGCCGATGCGCCGTTTGGTGTCATCGGACTGGAGACCGCGTTTGCTGCGCTGATGTCGTTTGTTCACGACGGCACCATCAGCGACACCCGGGCGGTGGAACTGATGACATCGGGGCCCGCTCGACTGCTTGGCTTGGCCGGTCGGTTGGGGACGATCGGGGCCGATGCCCCAGTGCACCTCACGGTGGTGGACCCGGCCCGCGAGTGGACAGTGACCGAGGACGCAATGGCCGGCAAGTCCACCAACAGCGCATTCTTGGGCCATGTGTTCAAGGGCAAGGTGGTCGCCACCGTGCTTCACGGCGAGCTTCGATACACCGACGGACTCGTTTAGTGCCCCGCGCGCCCACGGCTGATGTAGGCTGAGGGCATGGGCGCATTGTTTCTGTTCTGGATGGCCTGCATTCCGGCCGACTACGCCGATGTCGAGCCCGAAGCGATTCCCCCGCCACCGGCCTTTGGGGTGGAACTCGGCTCGGTGATGGCTTGCGACGACCCCCGCGATTCGGTGCGCTACCGCGAACAGGGGCTCGAGCTTGGCATCGACACCGAGTGGTTCGATCCCGCCGCGCCGGGCGGGCACGAGGATGGCCCTTCCCTGGCCGTGGCGGACGCCAACGGCGACGGCTGGCTGGACCTCATCGTCGCGCGAATGACCAACGGAAGTTCGCACATCTATCGGGGCCAAGAGCGCGGGTTCGTGGACTACCTCGGCATCTTGGGTCCGGGGCGCGCACCGGTCTTCGTGGACGTCAGCGGCAACGGGGCACTGGATCTGTTGATGGCGGGACCCAATCCGTCGTGGGTGTCCTTTGACAACGACTTGAATCCATCGCTCACGCCATTGCCCGCCCTCGACGACGGCGAATCCGCGTCGGTGGTGCACGATTGGGCGGTGGCCGACTTCGATGGCGACGGCGGCTTGGAGGCGCTGGCGGTGCGCACGGCTTCGCCGTTCGGTCAAGGGGTGGTCACCAACGACCGGATGGTTGACTTGTCCGACTCGGGACCCGTGGTGATGGACGACTGGGTCCCGGAAGCCGTGGGGTTGCGTCACGGCTTCGATGCGGTCAGCTTCGACGAGGATGACGATGGCGACATCGACCTGTACGTGGTTCATGACCACGGGGCGACGGTGGGTCCGAGCACACTGCTCCTCAACGAAGGGGACCGGTTTGTAGACGGCGGCGGGGACTGCTTCTGCGAGGTTTCGGCCAGCGCCAAGGGGGTGGACATCGCCGATTTGGATGGCGATGGTCGGCCCGAGCTGTTCGTCACCGGTGCGCCCCTCAACACGTTGTTCAGCCGGATCGATTCGGGCTGGGTGGATCGATCCGACGCCAGTGGGGTGCGCGAAGGCGTTTCGCTGGCGGCCGGATGGGGGGCGGTGTTCTTCGACCTCCAAAACGATGGCCAGACCGATCTCTTGCTGGCGCAGGGCGATCGATTCAATCCCGGACAGACCGACTTGCCGGACGGCCGACCGGCCGCCTTCGATGAGCCGCTGCGGGTGATGGTTCATTCCGATGGCCAGTTTGAGGACGTCGCGCCCGCGCTTGGGCTCGATGTCATGGGGTCGTTTCGGGCGGTTGTGGCCACCGACATGAACGCGGACGGAATCGAGGACCTCATCGTGACGCAGGTGTCCGACCGCACGCTGGTCTTTTTGTCCGATGGCTGCACCGCGGCCAACTGGATTCGCGTCGATGCCCCCATCGGCGCGCGGGTTGAGGTGGAATCGGACTCCGGGATTCAAACCCACTGGGCGCGCGTGGGTCGCGGCTACCAATCCACGGCGCGCGTGCCGCTCCACTTCGGCCTGGGCAGCGACACCGCAGTGACGGCCATTCGCGTCGCATTGGGCGGGGATCGCATCGAAATCGAGGGCCCAATCGAACCGCGGCAGACGGTCACCGTACGGGGTCGCGCTCCACTACTGTCAGGTAGGGAATGACCGTGACCGCCGCCGTTGCGGAGCGGCCTGCGGCGTCTTCCACGTCCATGTGGACGACCACTTCTTCGTCGAGGAACGCGGCGGAGTCGGGGTCGATTCGGCCGAGGTAGGCGAACATCCCCACGGACTCAAAGCTGCACCCGTCGGCACCCGCGATCGGCACCAGCTGCGTGCGGTAGACTTGGTCTGAGACCACCCGGTCCTCGGCGGGGTGCTCGATCCAGTAGTGAATTGTGGCGATCTCATCGGTGTTGCGGAGGCGCAGGCTTCCCAGGATGTGATGACCATCCTGCGCGCCGTGAATGACTTCAATCGGGTCGCCATCGGTGAGCGGCTGAAAGGCGTCCTCCCCCGTGCCCGCTTCGAGCGCGATGGGTGCGGATCCGCACGGGCCTTCCACGGCGGGTTCAATGGCCGCGCCGGAGTCGCCGGGAGCGGTGGATTCGTCCGGTTTGGCGCATCCGCTCCAGAGCATCCAACCGATGGCCATGCGTCCCGTCATGACACGAGTGTACGCTCCGGGACGCCCGGGGTCCACTGGCGGGGACTACCCGGCAGCGGCGCGGCGGGATACAAGCTCGGCTCGGGTAACAGCCGACCCCTCGCGGTTTTCGAGTCGCGGGGGGTTTTCAATTGTGGTCTACTCGGGTGATGTTGTTCACCCGGATCTTGGTTCCCATGGACTTGTCGGAACCCGCCGTTGAGGCGTTGCGTCTTGCCGCAGCCATCGCCATGCGGGTGGGGGCTCGGCTGACCATTCTGCACGTCGACACGTCGCCGTTTCCCGGCGACGAGCATCCGGAAGGGGTTCACCGAGCGGTCGCTGCAGAGGTGCCCAGCTCGGTCGGCGTCGAGGTGGTGTTTGAGTCCGGCGAGCCGGCCGCGTGCATCAATCGCCTCGCCGTGGACGGCGAGCACGACTTGGTGGTCATGGGAACCCACGGCAAGACCGGGCTGGAGCGGGTCATCTTGGGAAGCGTCGCGGAGACGGTGGTTCGAACGTGCGCGGTTCCGGTCTTGGTCACCCACGATCGCCGCCCAAATCGGGCCGACGGTGGGGTCCCCGGCTCATGAGCGAAGGGCAACGTCTCGCATCGTTTTCGGACTTCTGGCCCCATTATCTGGGCGAGCATCGCCGACCGGCATCGCGCCACCTGCATTTTGTGGGAACAACGGTGTTTGGGGGCACCGTTGTGGCTTCCCTGGTCGCGCACCCGGTACGGATGGGCGCTTGCGTGATCGGGGCCGCCGTGGTCGCGTTTTTGGCGCGCTCGATCGAAGCGAGACGGCGAGCGGTCGGCGAAGCGCTCGCGATCGCGGCGGTGCTGGTCATTGGCAGCCCCTGGGTCGGTGCGGGAATTGCGGTCGCATACGGGTGCGCTTGGGTGGGTCATTTTGCGGTGGAGCGCAACCGACCCGCGACCTTCACCTACCCATTGTGGTCGTTGTTCGGTGATGTTCGCATGGTGGGGCGAATGTGGTCGGGACGGATGTGGTCGGGCGAACCCGAGCCGTGAACGGCGTGCGGGCAGATGGACCCCCCAGCCGGCGGCATTTGCGGTACCATGAGCGGGCAACGGAGTTCCGATTGAATCGCGTGATGGCGCTAATGGTGGCGGCACTGATGGGCTGCGAGAAGCCCCTCGATGCTGAAGAGGTGGATGCGACCCTGGACCGCGTCGCACCCGAGGTGACGCTTCCGTCCCCCACGCTCCGCCGGTTGACCCGGTCCCAATACGACAACGCCATTCGAGAATTGCTGGGCGACGGCTTGGTCCTGCCGTCCAACCTGGAGCCCGATGAAGCCACGGATGGTCTTCAGGCCATCGGTGCGTCGCTGACCACCATCTCCCCTCGCGGCGTCGAGCAGTACGAATCGGCCGCCTTTGGATTGGCGGAGCAGGTGTTCGAGAACGAGGTCCTTCGCGGCGAGCTGGTCCCGTGCACGCCGTCCGGCGTGGTCGATGAAGCCTGCGCCGAAGAAACCCTCGCCGCATTTGGGCGCCGGGCATGGCGTCGGCCGCTGGAGTCGGCGGAGCTCGACACGCTGCTCGCAGTGGCCGCCCAAGCGGCGACCGTGCTCGACGATTTCGACGCCGGGCTGCGGTACGCGGTGGCGGCTGTCCTCCAGTCGCCGAACTTTTTGTTCCGCGTGGAGCTGGGCGATGGCGAACAGTTCAACGACTACGAAATGGCGACCCGCTTGTCGTTCTTGCTCTGGAACAGCATTCCCGATGATGAGTTGCTCGATGCCGCGGAGGCGGGCGAGTTGCTCGATGACGCCGGGCTCATGGTGCAGGCCGAGCGCATGCTCGAAGACCCCCGATTCGAGGACGGAATCCGCGCGTTCTTCACCGACACATGGGGGCTGTACGAGCTCGATGACCTGACCAAAGACCCGACCGTGTTCACCCACATGAGCCCAGAAGTGGGGTCTTCGGCGCGGGAGGAAACCTTGTTGGGCGTGGTCGACAACGTGGTGGACAGCGACGGGGATTACCGGGACTTGTTCACGACCACCCGGACCTTCCTCGACCGCAAGCTGGCGAGCATCTACAGCGTTCGTGCGCCGGCCCGCGAGGGCTTCGGCGAGGCCGTTCTTGACGGCAGCGACGACCGCCGTGGGTTCTTGGGTCAGGTGAGCTTTCTTGCGCTGCAGTCCCACGCGGTCAACTCGTCGGCGACGCTGCGCGGACGATTCGTTCGAGAGGTGCTGCTCTGCCAATACATTCCACCGCCCCCCTCGGACGTGGACACGTCGATTCCGGAGCCGAGCGCGTCGGCGGCGACGCTGCGCGAGCGCGTCGCTGTGCACTTGGAGGATCCGTATTGTTCGTCGTGCCACACGATGATGGACCCGATCGGGCTTGGGTTCGAACAGTTTGACGGGCTCGGTCACTACCGAACCATGGAAGAAGGCGCCGTGATTGACCCGAGCGGGCAGCTGGACGGGCACGACTTTGCCGACGCATGGGGTCTTGCCGACCGCGTGGCGTCCCACGAGCGCTTGGGTCCGTGCTTGGTGCGGACAGCGTTGGGGTATGCCTCGGGTCGTTCGGTCACCGACGGCGAGGAAGCCGCCGTGGATTACTTGGCGGAGGGCTTCACCTTCATGGACCATCGGCTTCGATTTCTGCTCATGGACTTGGTCATGAGCGATGCCTTCCGACTCGCCGGAGAAGTGGAATGAAACCCATCACCCGACGCACGGTGCTTCGAGGAATCCTGGGCGGCGCAGCCGTCAGCGTGGGCCTTCCCCCGCTCGAAGCAATGTTCAACACGAGCGGCACGGCCTATGCGGCCGGGGGCGGGTTGCCGCTTCGCTTCGGCTTGTTTTTCTGGGGCAATGGCAACCTTCCCGAACACTGGACCCCAACCGGAGAGGGGACCGACTGGGCCTTGTCGGAGCAGCTGGCACCGTTGGCAAACGTCAAGGACCTGATCACCGTGGTCAGCGGGATGAGCATCCACACCGACAACATCTTCCCCCACACGTCGGGGTCAGCGGGGATTCTGACGGGCAGCAACCTGTTGTCGTACGAGGACGGTCGCGAGGACGGAACTTTCGCGCTGCCGAGCATCGACCAGCTGATCGCCAGCTACATCGGCGGGGACACCATTTATCGGTCGCTGGAGACGGGGGTGCTGCCGGGGACGGACGGGAACTCGTACAACGGCCCCAACAACAAGAATCCGCCCGAACTCTCGCCGCACGCCTTCTACGAGCGCATCTTTGGCGCGTCGTTCCGCGAACCCGGTGAAGAGGGGATCGTCGATCCAGAGCTGGCGCTGCGTCGCAGCGTCCTGGACGCCGTGATGGGCGACATTCAGCGGCTCGATGCCCGGGTGGGCGCGGCCGACCGGGCGCGGCTCGACCAGCACTTCACGGGCGTGCGCGAGCTCGAACTTCGGCTGGCGCGGTTGCAAGAAGACCCACCAAACCTGGCGTCTTGCCTCCGTCCTGCGGCGCCGGAGTTGGTGTACCCCGAGGTGGATGGCCGGCACCCCATCCGAGACATCAACCGGGCCATGGCCGACCTGCTGGTGATGGCGGTGGCCTGCGATCAGACGCGCGTGTTCAGCCATTGGTTCTCGGACCCGTTGAACAACAAGCTCTTCCCCGATGCCTCCATGGGCCACCACAGCCTCACGCACGATGAACCGGGAGACCAACCCGAGGTGAACATGGTCACCACGTTCATCATGGGTGAGCTGGCGTACTTGGTGGAGCAACTGAGCTTGATTCCCGAAGGCGACGAGACGCTGCTCGACCACATGCTTCTTCTTGCCACCTCCGAGACCAGCCGCGGTCAGACCCACTCGTTTGAGGACATGCCGATCGTGCTTGCCGGCGGCGCATGCGGCGCCATTCGGCAGGGATACCACCACCGCTCATACACCGCGGCCAACACCAGCCATGTCATGCTCTCGGCAGTGCGGGCCATGGGCATCAGCGCCCCGACGTTCGGCATCGACAAGGGAGAGGTCAGCGATGGTCTGTCTGAAATCGAAACGTAGATTCGGCGCACGGGTCGCCATGGGACTCTTGCTCGGCGCAATGGGATGCACAGACTCGTCGTCCGACAGCGCTGCAGCGGCGTTCGAAGAGGCGGCGTGCGACGAACCCGAGAAGACGCAGGTGGCCATCATCACGGAGATGCGCTTCGCGCGGGTCGAAAACAACGAGGTCAGCTGGGGAGCGGACCTGGATGACAGCACCCTTGGGTGCGGCGTCGACGACTACACCGATCCGGAAGGAAACGGCGGCGTCGACAACAGCTTTGGAACCATGATCCCCATCCTTGAGCTCACCGAAGGCGCCGCGATCGAGGTCTACATTCAGGATCTCATCAACCGGGGTGAAATTCTCATCATGCTGGAGATGGAAGACATCGACGATCCGGAGGACGATTCGTGCGTCAACGTCAACCTGCTCCGGGGGCTGGGCGAGCCCACGGTCGGAACCGATCGCATCATCGAAGCGGGCCAGACCTTCGACCGCAACCTGGATTTGCCCCAGAGCCGAACGGAAGGGCAGTCGCTGGAGGGCGGGACGCTCATTGCTTCCCCGTTGGAGGTGGGGCTGCCCTTCAACATCTTCGACATCGCCCTGTACTTCACGCTGAACGGTTCCACCCTCCGGTTCAATCAAGGCGTGGACGGTCACCACACGGGCTACATCGCCGGCGGCCTCTACATCAATGAAATCATCGACTTTGTCGACGGTCGAAGCGACATCGACATCGGCGACCTGATCAGCGATCTGCTGCGAACCCGAGCGGACTTGTGGCCCGATGAATCGGGTCAGTGTCAGGGCATTTCGGTCGTGTTGGAATTCAAGGCCAAGCCCGCCTTCTTCTACGTGGATCCGTGAGGCTGTTGTTCGCTGCGGTGGGCTGGCTTGGGTGTTCGGGTTCGTCCCTCGAGCCGGTCATCGACACCGGGGGCGAGGCAATGGACCCCCTGTCGTGGTCGCTGACCGAACCCGGACCGTTTTCGGTTGGGTTTGAGTCGTGGGAGGTGACCTACACCCCCGGTGAAGGGGTGGTGGACCGGACCGTGCGGATCAACCTGTGGTACCCAACGAACGAGACCACGGGCAACCCCGCCGCCTACACCTTCGGCGTCGACCCGTTGAGCATTGCGGGCGCCGAGCCGGCCCCACCGGTGCACGTCGACGGCTATCCGCTCCACACGTTCTCCCACGGCGACCGGAGCTTCGGCGAGGCCACGGCCTTCATGAACCGGCATATGGCGTCTCACGGTTGGGTCACGGTGACCCCAAACCACGCCGACAACACCCTCGTGGACCACCAAGACCCGCTGTCGAACGCCCACTATGCCCATCGCCCCCTCGACATACGAGCAGCGTTGGATGCCGTCGAAGGTCTGGACGATGAACATCCCCTGGCCGGTCGGATCAACACGGAACGGGTGATGATGTCCGGTCACAGTCGCGGGGCCTACACGACGTGGGCCGTCTTGGGCGCGGCATACGATCCGGAGAACGTGGCCGAGATGTGTGCATCCGGGGACAACCCGTGCACGGCCCAGGAGACCGCGATGTTCGGAGCCGAGCTTGGCGACCCGCGGGTGGTGGCCACCATGCCGATGGCCGGCACGCTTCGGCGCTCGTGGTTCGGGGCCGATGGCGAGTTGGCCGTCCACGGCCCGGTCCTGTTCATGGGCGCCACCGAAGATCAGCGCGGTCAGGACACCCAGTTCGAGTCCATGGGCGCCATCGACTTCACT
This sequence comes from Myxococcota bacterium, assembly GCA_036156175.1. GTDB lineage: Bacteria > Myxococcota_A > UBA796 > UBA796 > UBA796 > UBA796. The sequence continues at coordinate 44,145 of JAYZVA010000058.1, read as the reverse complement.
TGGATGGAGATCGAGGGCGGGTGTCACGAGACGTTCTCGTTGGGCACCTGCGCGACCCTCGATCGGGAGACGGGCTACGCCATTGTTCGTGCAGTGGGGCTCGGATGGGCCCGATACACGGTGCTTGGTGACCGAACCGAGCAGACCCTCGGTGCGATCTCGGGGGTGGATCCCGCGCTGAGTTTGGTCACCACCCAGCGCCTCGGCGGGCAACGCTCGGCGCGGTGAATGTGGAATCTCTGCCTCATCCGAGCGCGGGGGTTGTGCAAACCGTTGGGGCAAGGTACTGCAGTCTCCCCGTCACCAGGAGTGTGGTTATGTGCGGCATCGTGGGCATCGCCGGCACAGAGTCCGTCAATACGCGGATTTACGACGCCCTCACGGTGCTCCAACACCGGGGTCAAGATGCGGCCGGAATTGCCACCACGGCCGGCAGTCGGGTCTTTCTGCGGAAGGGAAATGGACTCGTCAAAGACGTCTTTCGCACGCGCCACATGCGCGAAATGATCGGCAACACCGGCATCGGTCACGTGCGCTACCCCACGGCGGGAACCGCCAGCTCGCACGAAGCCCAACCGCTGTACGTCAACTCACCCTACGGCATCGCCTTGGGGCACAACGGAAACCTGACCAACGCCGATGCCGTCAAACAAGCGTTGTTTGACCTCGATCGGCGGCACCTCAACACCCGCTCTGACTCGGAAATCTTGCTCAATGTTTTTGCCCACGAACTGGGAAAACAAGACGTCGCCTCTTTGAAGCCCGAGAACATTTTTTCGGCCATCGAGGGAGTTCATCGGCGGTGCAAGGGCGCCTATGCAGCCGTGGCCATGATCCCGGGATTCGGCTTGATTGCGTTTCGAGATGAGTACGGCATTCGACCCCTGTGCTACGGGTATCGCGAGACGGACCACGGCCGCGAGTTCATGGTCGCGTCCGAGTCGGTGGCGCTGGAGTCCGCCGGGTTCAGCGTGGAAGCCAATGTGCGGCCCGGTGAAGCGGTGCTGTTCGATTCGCGGTCCCGAACCGTCCATGCCCGGGTGCTGGGCGTCGAGCGGCCCCACAGTCCCTGCTTGTTTGAGTTTGTCTACCTCGCCCGACCCGACTCGATTGTGGACGGCATCTCGGTGTACAAGAGCCGCCTGCGGATGGGCGACCATTTGGCGCGCAACATCCTGGCGCAGCGTCCGAACCACGGCATCGATGTGGTGATCCCGGTCCCCGATACCAGCCGAACGGCCGCGCTGCAGGTCGCATACCACCTGGGCGTCAAGCTGCGGGAAGGCTTCATCAAGAATCGGTACATCGGCCGGACCTTCATCATGCCCGGCCAGGCCGTGCGAAAGAAGTCGGTTCGCCAGAAGTTGAACCCCATTTCGCTCGAATTCCGCGACAAGAACGTGTTGTTGGTGGACGACTCCATTGTTCGGGGAACAACCTGCAGCGAAATCATCCGCATGGCGCGAGATGCCGGTGCGAAGACCGTGTCCTTTGCGTCGGCCGCACCGCCCGTTCGCTACCCCAACGTGTACGGCATTGACATGCCGGCCGCACCGGAGCTGATTGCCCACGGCCGAACGGTCAAACAAATCGAGTCGGCAATCGGTGCCGACTGGCTGATCTACCAGGAACTCGATGACTTGATTTCATCGGCGCGGGAGGGAAACCCCGACATTGTTTCCTACGAAGACTCGGTGTTCTCGGGCCAGTACATCACCGGGGATGTCAACGCGGCGTACTTGGCCGACCTTCAGGCCACCCGCAACGATGACACCAAGGCGGAAGAGCACAGCGACCTGACCCAAGACGACTGAACGACCGTTCGGCGAGGTTCAGCGGCCAAACTTGAAGGTGAACCCAACCGTCGTCGTCTTGGTGTCGAAGTCGTGGGTCACGACCAGCGGCACCCCATAGACTTGTGCGCCGATCTGGGGCGCAATTGACTCGTCACCGGCGTTGTTGCCGCTGTACTGGGCGCCGCCGATGAGGGCAAAGTTGTCGTTGAAGAAGTAGGCGCCTTGGGCCGTTGTGGTCCAGCTGGTCCCCGTCAGGCCCACGGCAACGTTCTGCTGCAGACGGGTGTAGATGGGGCCGAACCGTTCTTCGACCATGAGGTCGAGGTCGTGGGACTGGGAGACATCGTCCTTGAACCGGTATTTCCCCATGTAGGTCTGGAACTCATTGGGGTTTCGGAATCCAAAGTAAGCCCCGGCTTCCAGGGTGTCTTTCTGACCAAACGTGACCGCCGCGTCGGCCCCCATTTGCCAGCCGCTGGGCCGGGTGTAGTCCACGCTCCCCGATGCGCTGGTGTTTCCACTCGTGGACGAGTTGAACGACATGGCCGCATCCAGGTCGCTCGAGTCGTAGTTGAGTCCCAAGGACGCTTTTTGTTCGGTCGACAACTCGTAGGAAGAGCCGACCCCCATTCGCCGCGCCGCTTCGGTCAGCGACATCGTGCCGCTGAGTCCCCCGCCCAAGTCGCGGGCGAGCGACACGGTCTCGGATGTGTTGCCATTGGACGAGCCGACGGATTCGATGGTGGTGGAGTTCTTGCCGTCGACTTGGCTGAGGATGTTCTTGACCGTCAGCACATCGGTGTTCGAGTCGTACGCGATGTTGTTTGTTCGCGTGATGTTGCCGTCTTTGGTCTCGATGTTGACGGTGGTGGTCTGCCGCCCGCCGTCGCTCATGTTGGCGTTGTGCTCGGCGGTGACGGCGGTGTTTCCAGCGGTCAACACACCGCCCACGTTGAGGACGTTCAGGTTGTCGCCGACGAACTCCCCGGAGGTGTACACGCGGCGCTCGGCGCTGCCCAGCGATGCGCCCACCTCGGTTTTGACCTGCTCGCCGCCCGGAGAGACCTTGACCGACGCCACAAGGGGGGCGGTGGCGTGACTCAGCTCGAGGGACACCTGCTCAAGCGAGATGTCGCGAAGGCGGCCCAGCTTGGCGCCCAACTCGGCCTTGAACTCGCCCATGTTGAACGCGTGGCTCAACTCTGGAATGGACGCGTTCGCCAGATAAGCACCGGCGGCAGCCAGCATGGCGGCGGTCACGATCAGGATCGGGTTGGCATCGACCCAGTCGGCCAAATCGGCGCAGAAGCCCGCGCCGTTTTGTTCCAGCCAGTCGCCGGCGGCGGTCTTGAATTCGTCTTGAAGGGACTTGGCCAGCTCTTGAAGGGCTTTTGACTCGGCCGACGGTTCCATGTTTTCCAAGCCGCTCGACAGTGCCTTCAGGGCGCTCATGAGCGCGGAGTTGGCGTGACCCGACATGGCCTCGAGGGTCAGGTGCCCGGCCACCGCACCGTACAGCTCTCCCCCCAACCACTGACCGAGTGCCGCCTGGTAGTTGGCGAGTCCCGCCGCCGTGCCTTCCGCCGTGCGGGTGGACTCGGCGAGTTGCGAGTTGGAGGCTCCGCCCACGGTCGCGACCGCCGAACCCGTCTCCGTGCTCGTGGTTTGCTGGGTGGATGTGCGGCGGCTGCGTTCGGACATGAAGGCTCCTTTCCTAACGTAGACACCGCGTTCCAAAAAGTCACCCCCAAACCGCCAAAGCGAGGTTCATTTCTGCCAATCCCGGTTAGCATTGCCCGACGGAGGCCGATCATGAACGGATGGAAACCTTGGGTGTGCTTGGCGATGATGGGCTGCGTGGAGCCCAAAGAAGAAACGGCCCGTTGCGACGGCGAGGCGATCATCTGCACCATCGCGGGTACGGGCGACCAGGGGTACAACCATCAAAACCAGACCGCGCTGGACACGGACCTCAACTACCCGAACGCCTTGGCATGGGACGCCGACGATCGCCTGTTGATCAACGACTCCCGCAACTACTTGATCCGCCGCATGGATGGCGAAATCTTGACCACGGTGGTGGGCAAGGTGTCCAACACATACGCCCAGACGGGTCCAGCTCTGAACAGTCCGCTCTTCACGGTCTCGGACATGGTGGTGGGACCCGATGACCTGCTGTATTTTGTGGAAGGCCAGGGCCACCAGGTGGGCGTGGTTGATTTGGCGGCCGGCGAGTTGACCATCCTGGCGGGCGTTCAGGCGATCACGGACGGCTTCAACGAAGACGAGGTGACCGCCGATGAGGCCGAGTTTGATGCGCTTTCGGGGATTGCCGTCGCCAACGATGGAACAATCTACGTCGCAGACTCGGGCAGCAACATGATTCGCGCCATCACTGCGGATGATCGGGTGATCACCGTGGCGGGTGCAGACGAGGAAGGCTTTCCGATTGCTGCCGATGGCGAAGACGACGGCAACCGGCTCGACTCACCCCAGAAGCTGCTGCTTCACGAGGGCGTGTTGTATGTGGCCGATTCGGGGCGGCATCGGATCGCCTCCGTTGACACGGCCACCGGCACAATCACGAATGTGGTGGGCGCGACCGATGTGCGCGGCTACCTCGGCGACGGCGGCCCTCCGGAAGATGCGCAGTTGGCGGGGCCGTATGGATTCGCGTTCAACTCGGCGGGTCGGATGATCATCGCGGACACGGGCAACGACGCGCTGCGCGCGGTCTTTCCCGATGGCACCATTGATACGATTGCGGGTCGGGGAGCGACCGGGTTTGATGGCGATACCGAAGCGAGCGAGGGCGCCAGCCTCCGGAGTCCAAGGGATGTCGTTTACGCCCCCGATGGAGACGTGGTCTTCGCCGACACGGAGAATGCGGTGGTTCGGCGGATCGACCAGCCAACCTGGTGAGTTCACCGCGCGCCGGTGTCGGATGCTCCGATGGCGATCGTGAAGTCGACGTCGCTCCGCCAGTCTCCGGGTAAAAACGCGAGGACGTCATCGGGGTCCGTCGGGACGATGGCCGGCAGTGCGTTGTCCCATTGCGGGCCGCTTCCGACGACTTCTGCAGTGACGCGCAGGTCGACTCCGGCGTCGGGCACGTCGTTGAGGGGAAACGTATAGTTCAGGGTGATTCCACCCTCAACCACGTTGAAGGTGTGGGTTTGAAACGGGCTCGATGCGGTGGGCCACCCCGTTGCGGGGTCGACTTGATCGGGTGTCCAGGCGTTGACGATGAACGACAGCCCGGCGTCCATTTCGAGTCCCGAATCGACATCAATCCGGCCCTGGAACCCGGTGGGACCAGTGGGAGCGCCCGCGTCGGCATCGGCATCGGCATCGGCATCGGCGTCGGCATCGGCATCGGCGTCGGCGTCGGCATCGGCATCGGTGTCGCCGACTGGCGCGCTGGCGCTGCCGATCGGGACGCAGTCGCCGTCATCGGACCGTGCGTACCCTTCGCCGCACGGCCGGTCCGCCAGCGGGTAGCAAAGGTTGTCGGCTGCCCGCCCGTATCCGTCCCGGCACGCCTCTCTGCATCCGCCCAAGGTCGCCGACAATAGTGCAATGAAAACGATCAATGGAAGCCTCTTCGGTTATGCTGAGCAGTACAGTGCCACGAGTGGTGTGGTCGGACAAGAGGTGAGCATGGCGAAATACGAGTTGGAATGGATCAACAAGGACGCAGAAGAAGGCCCCCTGTTTCGGATCGGTCCCAAAGACGTCTACTACCGCGAGCGAAAAGGCCAGCGGGTTGTGCGACTCGCAGCAAAACACTCGCCCAACCTGGACTACCTCACTCCCGCGGTGGAGGCCTTTCATGAGCTTGCCGAGCACTGGGGTGCCCCCGTCGTGTTTGTGATTGACCCGGACGTCAAGAAGCCGCCGGCAGCGCAGTTTTTGTTCGAGTGGAGCCGTGCGGCCTGGAGCAACGGCAGCGTGGACCAGTCCTTCATGCTGATGCACAACTCGTTCACGCAAGTGCTTGGACGCTTCGTCTGCCGCATGTTCTGCGCCGGCGACATGCCCTTCGAAGCCATCAATGGACGGGCGGCGCTCGATGCTCGCCTCGACGCCATGGACACCTCCGTGGGTCGTGCGGGGTTCACGCTGGTGCCGCTGTCGTCCGCACTGGTCGTCAAGCGGCGGTTGGGCGAAGGCGCCTTCGGCCAGTTGTTCACCCGTGTGCTGAGGCGTGCGCGCGGCTGACCCGAGGCCCCCAATGGAAGCCGAGTGGCCCCCCCAGCTGCAGTGGACCGACGCGGATGCCGAACACGGCGAGGTGTTCCGCATCGGGCGGGACGTCGGTCTCCGCGATGGCAACCGGATCCTCCGCATCATGGCTTCGTCCACCCCCGATGAGGAGCACCGGCGAGCGGCGGTTGCCGCCGTGCGCGCCCTCAGCGAGCGGTGGGGTGGTTCGATTTCGTTGGTCTTGGACTTTGTGGGCCATGGCCCCCCGGGTCCGGGGGAGTCGTTGAGGCTGTGCCGAGAGTTGGTGCAAACGGGCTCGCTCTCCGACATCGCGCTGATCAAGAAAGGCTGGATGCCGCGGTTTGTGGTCTCGGGAGTGGTCAAGGTGTTGTCCGGCGCGGGAGTTCCTGTGTCCCTCCGGGAGGAGTCGTGAGCGCGGCGCAATTGTCTCGCTCGGCGGTCATGCGCCGGGTGCTGGGCGCGACGGGGGTCGGCTTGATCTTGGCGTTGGCCATCGGGGTGGGGGTCATCCGATTCACGACCGATGTGGATCCGTGGCCAATCTTCAAGGCGATTCGACCGGGGTGGCTGGCGGCCGCCGTGGGCATGTTCGTGTTTGCCAACATCTTGGTCGGTCATCGATTTCTGGCGATTGCCCCCGCGGAACACACCCGCGAGATGAAGGGGTTCACGGTGGGCTCCTTGTTTTTCTCGGGCAGCGTGTTTTCGCTGATGCTCCCCGGTCCAGTGGGTGAGGTCGCCGCCGTGGCTGCATTGCGTCAACGATACGGCATCCCCATGAGCGTGGCGTTTGCCGCGTCTGTGCACGCGCGCTTTGTCGGCCTGGCTTCCGCAGCCTGCTTTGCGCTCGCGGCTTTTCCCTTTGTGACCGTCGATGGTGTGGTGGGTCAAGTGGTCGCTGGAGGCGGCGTCATCTTGGTGTTGGTTGGTGTGGGGCTCGGTGCCGTATCGACCCGACCGGCCTGGATGATGCGGCTCGGTAAGGGCGTCATCGCTGCGACGGATTCCCTGGGCTCGGTGGGGGGCTCGTTGCGGCTCTTTGCGGATGCCTTGGTGTCGGTCGGTGGAGCGCCGTGGACCGCATGGCTTCGCGTGTTTGGATGGAGCGTGTGCATTCAGGGCTTCCAGGTGGTGTCAATGATCCTGTTGTGCGTGGCACTGAACGTCGAGGCTCACCTTGCTGGGTTGATGCTGTCGCAAGGAACCGGCAGCTTGGCGATCTTGGTGGGCATGTTCTTGCCCGGTGGGCTCGGAACCTTCGAGGTGGCCGTCATCGGCAGCATGGTGGGTGCCGGCGGTGTCTCGGTGGTGGACGCGGGCACATTTGTGGTGTCCCTTCGCATTGTTCATCTGCTCTCGCTGGGCATCTCGGGCGTGATGTTTGCGGCATGGGCCAACGTGTTCCTGTCCAGCGATGTGGTGGAAGAGCTGGACAACAGCGCGGCGGGGAGGGAAGAGTGACGGCGTTTCTTTTCTTGGCGATTGCGTGCACATCGTCGGGCAGCCCCGACCCGATCGCCGAACCGGGCATCGACACCGGAGCGTCGGCGATCGATGACCCATCGGATGCCACGCCATCCGATACCGGGCCGGCGGATGACACGGGTACCGCAATCCCCGGAGAGCCGTCCGCGCCCGAGTGCGCCGCGCCCGGCCTGCGGTTGGTGTCGGAATTCACATCGACCCAGATCCATCCCATGGGGTCGCCGCCCGCACCGTTTGTGTTGGGCTCCTGCGGGTGGGGGCTGGCCGTGCTGGATGTCAACGACGATGGCTGGCCCGATCTGGTGCCGGCCGGCGCGTGGGCCCAGACCCATGTCCTGGTGAACGACGGCGGGTCCTTTGCACCCGATTCCACGATCGAGTTCGATGGGGGACCGCTCCCGATGGGCAACGGGCTGACCACGGGCGATGTCGACGGCGATGGTCGGGTCGACCTGGTGCTCTTGACCAGCACCGGAACCCCCGACCGGGTGTACATCAATCGCGGCGAAGGACGGTTCGAGTCAACAGAGCTCGTGAATTCCTCCTTTGAGAGTCAGAGCGCGGCCCTGTTTGATGCCGATGCCGATGGCGATCTGGACTTGTTTGTGGCCCGCCACGTCGATGCGCACTCCACTTCGCTTCCGGAGCTGATGGCGGGCACGTTTGAGGCCGACCCGAACGGGTTTTATTGGAACGACGCCGGTGTGTTCTCTCCGGGAACCGTGCCCGGAAATCCAGTCGCGGCCTCGTTTCAGGGGATCCCTTACGACGCCGATGACGACGGGGACTTGGACCTGTTGGTCATCAACGACTTTGGCGCGTTCATTCACGCCAGCGAGCTGATGGTCAACGAGGGCGGAACCTTCACGACTGCGGATGACTGCCAGTGCGATGGTGCCAAGTTCGGCATGGGCGGCGCGGTGGGTGACGTCGATGGCGACGGTGTGCCCGATGTGCACGTGACCAACTTTGGCTCGCCGGAACTGCTGATGGGAATGGGCGACGGACGGTACTACGAGTCGGCACTGGCTCGGGGCATTGCGGTGGGCCCCGAGCGGGTCACGGGATGGGGAACCTCATTCATCGATCTCAACATGGACGGTCACTCGGACTTGGTGTCGACCTTCGGGCCGGTGTTGGTGGGCATGGAAGGCGATTGGTCCGACCTGGTGGATCACGAAGTGGTGGCGGACATCGATGACCTGCCGGCTCAGCCCAATGCGCTGTGGATGAACGATGGCGACGCGTTTACCGAGTTCTCATCGATGCTCGGGTTCGATGCGATGGGCGTGACTCGAGCCGTCGTGGTGGCAGACTTCAATCGAGATGGGCTGCCCGACTTGGCGACCTCCGGACTGTTGGCGAATCGCCATCAGGTGATTCGCATCTATGCTTCAGAAGGCGGCTGTGGCCCCGGGGTAGTCGTGGATTTTCCCGAGATGGGTGCGGCCGACTTGGGAGCCACGGTGGAGTGGTCGGTCAATGGGCTCGCGCGCGAGACGTGGATGCTCCCCGGCACCACCTTCTCCAACTCGGGGTCATCGCTTCATCTGGGCTTGGCGGGGCATCCGGTCGCCGATTGGGTGCGCATCACACCGGTGAATGGAGACCCGGTGGAGCACGCAAATGTGCCTGCCGGCACCACCGTGACTCAGAGGTCGTACCAGTGAGGCTTCACCATGTCTTTGATGACATTGAGGTGTGAGAACGACGTCTTGCCGCGCATGGAATCGAACATGTGCTGGGCCATCGTCTTGGCTCCGACCGCGACCATGAACTGGTAGTAGCCCCGTCGGGCGCGGGATCGGCTGACCAGGGACCGCACCGTGTCCCACCGCACGTAGCTGGAGAAGACGTTTCGGTTCATGGTGTTGGCCACTTCCAGCATCTCTTGCATCGACAGGTGATTGGTCTTCATGACCGGCTGCCACCAGTAGAACTCTTTGAGTTCGTCCATCCCCTTGTCCTCCAGCCACCCTTCGCCGATCGCTTGGTTCCAAAGCGGCGTGCCGGGCTCGGGGCTGATGGTCTGAAAGGCGATGAAGTCGGGGCGCAGGCTGACGGCGTAGTCGAAGAGGCGGTCCAGTTTTTCCCGGGTGTCGTCGGGCAACCCGATGATGAACGTCGCGTGGCGCACCACCTCCGGGTAGTCGATGCGGAGGCTCTCAAACATGGCGTGCATGGACTGCGTATCGTAGTTGTGCTTGCTCAAGAACTCGTAATCTTCAGCGGTCTCGCGTTCGACTCCCACCAAGTACCAGTGCAGCCCGGTCTGGACGAGCTTCTTGAAGACGCCCATCTTGTGTTCCCGCTCGTACGAGTCCGCCCGGAAGAAGCCGTACCACGCAATGTCGTCCCAGTTCTTGGCGATCACCCGGTCGGCCCAGTCGTCGTTCCAGGTTGGGTCGATGTTGAACGTTCCGTCCACGAACATGAAGTTGTGGTAGCCGTACTGGCGGTGGAGGATCTCCATCTCGCGCACCACGCGTTCGGGCGACTTCGCGCGGTAGCGGGGCCGCGGCTTGCCGTCTTTCCAGCTTCCCATCTGGGTCCAGATGGCGCAGAAGCTGCAGGTGTCGATGCACCCCCGACCCTTCTCGATGTTGAAGCTGTTCTGAAACAAGCTCGCGCCTTTTCGGTGGCTGATGCGCGGCATCAGGTCGTAGGCGGGAAGCGGCAGGTCGTCGAGGTTCCGGATCAGGGGCCGGAAGCCGGTGTCTTTCACCGTACCGTCGGTGTCGAGGTAGCGAAGTCCCGCTACGGTGCTGAGGTCCCCCCCGTAACGGAGGGTCTTCACCAGCTCGGTGAAGGTGATCTCGCCTTCGCCAAACACCAGGTAGTCGCAGCTGCCCGGACCCAACGCCCACTCGGGCACGTGCGGGAGCGTGAACCCCCCACCGACGGTGATGCACTCAGGATTGGCCCGCTTCGCGGTGCGGAACAGTTTGGCGCTCTCGTGGACGTAGATCGCTTCGTCCCCGGCGCAGACCATGTCGGGCTGCCACTCGCGCATCAGCGCTTCCAAGGATCCCCAGCCCAGGCGCTGCACCGGGCAGTCGATCAGCTTGATCTCGACATCGGGCATGGACTCGCGGAGCGCGGCCGCCAGGCACAAGTAGCCGAGCGGAATCAGGAAGTTGTCGGCTTCGGACAGAATCGGCCACATGTACCGCGGTGTGCGGCAGAACAAGATGCGGGGCGGGCGGTCCGGTGGGAGCCCCGCCATTCTGGCTGGAGACTGCATACGGGTACCCTACCCCGAACAGCCGGTCGAAGGCGAAAAAGCACCGAGTGCTTTGCAGGTCAGGTGGCCCAGTCGAGGGGAAGGAGGCAACGGGCACATTTCTTTGCAGGCGGCCTCGCGGATCTCGAGGGCGAACCGATCGTCGGCTCCTTTGACCCGGTAGCCCAGGTCAGCGGGCGCATCGGGACGGTGCGCCTCGACGTAGTCGGTGAAGGTCCGTCGGCTCAACTCGATGTCGTAGGCTTCGGGTTTGAGGGCCCACGGGCTGCCCGGCTCCATCTCGATCGCGAACGACCGGCACTGCAGGCGCACGCCGCGGGCGGCCTTTCGGCAGCGTTTCACCAGTTTGGTGGCCGCGGCGGGCGTGTTGACGCCTTCGCCGGGCAGTCCTTGCCCGAAGCAAAGCATGACGTTTGCGCCCTTGGTGGCGCACATCCGCACGGCTTCGACCAACTCATCGTTGCTGAAGTGCATGGGGCGAAACCGGCGCCGCACGGCTTCTTCGGGACTCTCGGGAGACATCGAGATCAGCACCGAGTCGAATGAATCCACCAGGGCGTCGACGAGTTCCGGCTCGGGGATCGCGTAGGACTCGAAGTACATCTTGGTGCGAACGCCCGACGCCTTCACCCGCTGGGCGACCTCAATCCAGTGTCGCGGGTCGGTGGGGGTGGGGTCGAAGCAGGCCTGCACCTCATCGAATCCCAGCTCCACGGAACGGGCGATGAGCGCCGCGGTGCGGCCCGGGCTGACCTGAATCCAGTTCTTTCGACCGTGAAACTTTTTGTGGCTCAGGCGGCCGCCGCCGCACCAGCCGCAGGTGACGGAACACCCGCGGCCTGCAGGAAGGATCATGGTGCGCCCGCCGGCGCCGCCGAACAGACGCTGGCCCACCTTCATGAGGGCGGCTTGGGGGCGCCGATGCGGGATGTAGAACGCGCCGCAGAACTCGTTGATGTACCGTCGGTGGTGGCGGATGAGGTCGAAGCGTTCGTAGTCCAGCCCCGAGATGCTGTTCGCCGTGGACAACGACGACACGGCGTTCTCGTGGATGCCGGCGGTGGAGCGGAAGGTCAGGTTCGGCACGGACGCGAGCGGCGCATCGGCGTCCAAGGCATCCGCCAAGGCCACCAGTGCCACCTCGCCGTCTCCGCGAATCACGCCGTTGACCTCGGGAGTGGTCTCCAAGATCTCGCGGTGCATGGCGCTGGCCGTGAACCCGCCCAGCACGATGAAGGTGTCGGGCGAACCGCGTCGGACCGCCCGCACCGCCTCCACGGTGTCCCACGTCTGGGGGTGCCAGTGCAGGGAGAATCCAACAATGGTGGGCTTGAGGCGTCGAACCTCCTGCTCGAGGTCGAATCCGGGTTCGGCGAGCCGTTGGACGCCGAGGTGAAGGATCTCCACGCTCCGACCGGTCGCTTCGATGGCTCCGCCCAATGCCGGAAGCCCCACCGCCAAGTAGTTGATGGACATGGCGTCGCCCAACGGACCGAAGCGGTCGTTGACCTTGGGCGCATGAATCAGCAGGGTGTGTACCGTCACATCAGCGCCCGGATTGCATCGAGGTAGGGGTCGTTGGTCGCGCCCATGAGGTGGGCGGCCCACAGGCCCGCGATTCGGTCCGTCCGGGACGGACCGGAGCGGCCCAACTGCTGGAAGGTCTCGGTCAGGTCGGTCCGTCGTTGGGCGGCCAGCTCCAGCGCGGCCATTCCCGCCAGTCCGGCCGTGGCCCAGTTGGCCGATGTGGGCAGCGCGCCATTTCGGACTTGAATCACCATTTCCGTCAAGGGGCGGCCGGCATTGTTGAACGGGACGGCGCTCCGCCGCCGGCGTTCCACGTCGATGTTCACCCCGGTGGCGCCTTGGGCGTCGACCCCGTGTTCGGCGACAAGCACCGGGACATCCGGGGACGGAAACGCGCGCGCATACGGCGCGCAGCCGCCGCACCGCTGAACCATGATGGTTCGCCACGGGTCGAGCCCGGCGACGATGCCCGTCGACAGCATGTCAAAGTGTTCGGGTTCCATGGGCAAGGCGACGCCAAGGAATCCGGCGGTGGAGATGCTGATCAACGGGATCGCCTCGGTGGGAACGGCATCCCGCCCCACGCCCGCGGCTTCGTTGACTGCCCAAACTTCTTGGCCCGCACCCGCCATCAAGATGGTTCTGGGCGCCACTTTGCCCCAACGGTCGAGGCGGTTTTCGGTGGAAGGGGCCCGCCAGCGCCACGGCTCGGGCGCGCTTGGGTCGTCTCGCCAACGGGCGTGGCTGCTCACCCAGTCGCTCACGGCCGCTGCGCGGGTGGTTCGTTGGCGATGGTCGCTCCAGAAGGATCCGACGGCTGCGGCGACCACCGCGAGGACCGAGGACATGGTGAGGCGCGAAATCATCTATAGAATACTACCCATGGGATGCAGTGCCGTCGATGGTTCCAGTGGCTATGAAGTGAAATGACTCGACTCTCCGTGGTGGAGGAACGGGCGGCGTTGACCGCCATTTCCTTGGTTCTATTCCTGCTTTTCGGTGGTTCAGCCCTGCGAAGTCCCGACGGCATGGAGATGCTGCGTCTGAGCGCATCGTGGCTCGGATCGCCCACGGAGGTGGGGGATCCCAACTTCTGGCCTCCGTTGTGGTCGTTGCTCAATGTGCCCGCGGTCGCGCTGGGGTACGACACGGCCGGCGCGCGGTTGCTGAACTTGGGCCTTTGGGGTGCACTCGCGTGGCCGCTTCACCGCCTGTCCACCCTGTTGGGGGGGCGGCATGCGGGGCGGATTGCGGTCGCGGTGTACGTGCTCATGCCCACGTTCTTGACCCACGCTCCCGTGCTCGATGCCCGGCCCCTTGGCGCGATCATCACCACGGCCTTCCTTGCCGCGTCGGTGGCCGCGGTTCAGCAGCAAAAGGGGTCGATTGCGGTCGTGCTGCTGGCGGCGGCTGCACCCATGGCCCGACCGGAAGGAATTTTGCTTCCCGTCATGACCGCGGGCGTCATCTGGATGGCGGGTCAGGGGTGGCGTCGCGCGGCGTTGAGCGCGGCCGTGGCGGTCTTTCCCCACGCCGTGTTGCGCAGCTCTTTGCGGGGATTGTCGGGCCACGAGCAGTTGTTCGGGCCGTGGTACGGCACTTGGTCAACCTGGGATTTGTTGTCGCTTTTTGGCCCCGCTTCGGTGCCCACCGAGTTTCGTCGGTTTGCTCTGGCGGCCGTGGAATCGGGGGTGGTGCCCGGGCAACCCGCCATCGACGATGTGGTGTCGTTGGTGGCGTCCATGCCCGGAGGCCTCGTGGGCGCCGCCGGCATTGTGGTGGGCGCCATCGGCTTCACGGGCGTTCTGAGTGTGGTGTGGAGCGGACTGAGGTTGGAGCGGAACGCCTCGTTTTGGACCATCATTGTGCTGGTGGCAACGCCGCTCTTTGTCGTGGCCGTGGCACCCATGGCCAAGGACCAAGCCGGCGCCGCGTCCAACTACCTGTTCGTGTTTCCGGGCCTCATCGCGCTGATGGCTGCGGGCGTGGCTTCGCTGGCGTCCGGCCGCTGGATGGCCGTTGCGTTGGCAGCCGTGTTGGCCGAGGTCCACTTGACCCCCCTTGGCCACGAGCCTCCCTACTTCCTCGAGGGTTCCGAGGCGGCGGCGTTGGCGGCCCAAATGCTGGCGTCCAACGCGCCCCCGAGCGGGGTTGTGGGGGCCGATTTCTCCAGCCGCGATGTGGTCTTGCGGGCGGGGCTGCGCGCCCGCGCCGTCGGGCCGATCTGGGCCGGACCCATTCCCGACGACCTCGACGCCATCATGATCAACAGCGTGGGCGCGAAAGGCGAGGATGGGGGGCGGACCATTCGGCTGCTCGAGAGCCCCGACTGGCGCGTGGAGTGGGTCGTGGGAGACGGCGACTTGGCGCTGGCTCGGGGTGACGCACCGGAGGTGCCCCGACCGGAGCGCGGTTGGTACGCGCTGCTGGTCCGCCGGTGATCCGACCTATCGCGTGCCGTGCACGACCAGCGCACCGGTCCGCCGGTACTCCAAGTACGCCGTGTAGCTGGGCCAATACTTGCTCACCGTGAACTTGGATTCCGGGGTGATGGGTCGGGGGTCCACGATTTGCTCGGTCCACACGTCGCGCCAACCGGCACGGGCCAGCATGGTGGTCAGGTCGTCGGCGCTCAACAGGTGAACCGCGACGTCGAGCGCGTCGATCCAGCAGTGGGTCGCGGGATTCTCGGCGTACAGGTCGACGAGCACGGCCAATCGTCCGTCGGGAGCGCTGACGCGCGCCCACTCACGCACCGCCGCAGCGGGGTCGGGGTAGTAATAGATGCTCTCGATGTTCAAGATGCGGGTCACGGCTCTGTCGGCGATGGGCAGATCGTCGGCGGGAGCCACATGAAACGCGGAGGGCTCGTCGGCCGCCCTCGCGGCATGGGCGAGCGCAACCATCTTCGGAGCCACGTCGACGCCAATCCCTCGACCGGCGCCTCGAGCCAACATCTCGCGCACGGCCCAGCCGTTGCCGCACCCCACATCGAGCACGGTGTCATCGGTGCTCAAGGCCCACCGGTCGAGCGTCTGTCGGGTCACGCCGCCGTGGCCCTCCGCCATCGATTCCGCGCGCCCAGCATCGGCCCACCGGTCGAACTCGGTGGCGGCGGCTTCGAGGGTGGGGGCGGGCATGCTATGCCGCTTGGGGAGTCATGGACTGGGCATACTGGCCCATCATGGCCTCCCACTCGGCCATCGCGCTGGAGATGCTCCGTTGGGCAGAGCGGCAGGCTTTCTTCATGGACCGGATGGTCGCCTTCGACTGGTTGTCCCGCACCGCTTTTTGCCACGCCGCGCGCTTCTTCCGCAGGTCCTTGAGGGCCGCATCGATGCGCTCTTCGGCGTGGAGCAGGTGCTCGCCGAGGGCGTCTTGGGCACCGGCACGGACTTCCTCTTTCCAGGCGTCCCACTTCTTGCCCCAGGATTCAAGATCGTCGACGAAGCGCGACCGCCCTTCCTCGAAGCGACGCCGAAGCACCATGTCGTCGGGCACACGACGGAGGTCTTGGGCCAGCCCCACCTTTGCAAACGCGGCGATCAGCCACTTCGACGGGTCCCAGTCGTACCAGCTGCGGCCGTTTCGGTAGTCCTTCTCGAAGGCATGGTGGTAGTTGTGGTAGCCCTCGCCGTGGGTCAGGAACGCCAGCCACCACGAGTCGCGGGCGGTGTTGTGGTCGGAGTACGGTTGCGTGCCGAACATGTGGGCGGACGAGTTGATCAGGAACGTGGTGTGGTGAACGACGACCACCCGGATCAGGCCCGCCCAGATCACCATGCTGAGGACGTCTCCCGTCAGCCAGCCCAACAGCACGGGCACGAGGACGTTGAACGCGATGGAGATGGACCAGTAGTGGCGGTGCTGCCACGCACAAATCGGGTCGTCGAACAGGTCTTTGACGTTGCTCAGGTCGCCGTCGTGGCGGCCGCGGATGCAGATCCAGAAGATGTGGGAGTACCAAAAACCCCGGTGCGCGTTGTAGGGATCATCGTCGGTGTCGACGTACAGGTGGTGCCGCCGGTGGTCGGACGCCCACTCGATGATGCTGTTCTGCCACGCCGAAGCGCCCGTGACGGCGAAGATGGCCCGCAGGATGGGGCTCGCTTTGTACGTCCGATGGCTGAACAGTCGGTGATACGCGACCGTGATGCTCATGCCCGCCACGAAGTACAGGGCGACGGCGGCGATGATGGGGGTCCACGAGAAGGTTTGGGTGGCGAAGTACCAGGCGCCGGCCGCCACTGCAAGAAAAGGTGTAATCGCCAAAAAGATGGCGTTTGTCCAAATGATTTTCCCGGTTTGGTCCGTTGCTTCCATGCGTCCCCTCCAGCGGTTCGCGGTGAACCAGTGCTGAGGTCGGTTTAAGCCATCTTGGGCGATTGTGGTCCCCTTGTTTTCGAAATATTTTCGGCTCGGGGGTACACGATTGGACCGGGGCGTATACGATCGCGCAGGAGGAGTGCGCTGTGTCCGATTATTCCCGTCGAAGAAATGGAACAGACCGGTCGACATCCGGGTCGTCGTCCAGTTCCGCCGGGTCGGATTCCACGAGCAACGCCGCGGCCGTCGAAGAAATGCAGAAAGAGCAGGTGATGATCTACCTGACGCAGAACAGCGTGACGCACCACAACGACGAGATTCCCGAGACGCTCGCGGCGCTCCAGAAAGCCGATCAACTGGGCCTCGGGAAGAAGAGCATGATCCCCATCTCCGACCCGTTTGCCGATGGGCACCGCACCGACCAGTACGCCTTTGGGGAGCAAATGGCGTCCACCATGACCTGGTGGTACGACGACCCGGCGCTGGAACACGGTCAGGTTCGGATGGACGGCCGGGTGTTGACGCTGGGGGTGAACGACTCGCACGTCCTGGAAGAGGGCACGTGGAAAGAAAAGGGCACCCTCAAGGCGGGCACCGCCGAGCGGGTGCGGTCCGACTGGCTCACGGCGTTGGGTCACATTGGGGTGCCGCCGTCCCGCGCAAGCGCCGTGGTGCACGCGCTGATGACGGACTCGGAAGGCGCCGCCAAGGTGATGCACTCTGGCGGGGGCGCCGCGAATGAAATGCTGCAGCTGATCAGCGTGCTGAATCGCGCCGAGATGGGCGAGTTTGAGATCTCGTCGTTTGTGTTGTCCGGCCACCACTACTCGAACACTTCCTACGTGTTCGGGGAGTTTCCCAATCACGAGTACGACGACAACGTGACCACAGGCGATACGCTTGATGTGCGCGACCTCGAGGCGTTGTCTGCGGTGTTTCCGAAGGCGTTTTCGCAGGTCGATTCCATGATGTTCAGTGCCTGCAACACGCATGACCTGGGCTTGGAGGATGCGAACGGCGACAAGCGGTCCACCCAGGACTGGGTGGCGAGCACGTTCCCCGAAGCGACCCGCATGTCCAACTGGCAAAAAATTGCGCCGGGGTCGGATTACGCGGCGTTTTTCTCGGGAGAGTTTGCCCTGGATGTGGCGCGCGAAGAGGCGGGCCAGACCGACGCGTTCAACGATTGGCAGTTCACCAAGACCAAGAAGGGAGAGATGTTTCGTTCGGAGCGTGGACCCGATGGAACGTTCACCGAACTTCCGACGGACCGCAGTCGGTCGAGCTACCCCTACTACAACGATTACAAGGGGCTTCGGAACAGCAATCACGAAGCGTTTCACTCTCGAGAGGACCTCATGCGGTACATCCTCAAGAAGTCGTGAGGCTGCCGCTGGCGAGGCCTTGCGGAAAAACCTGCAGCTCTGGTCCCCCAAACCGATGGTGTGGGGCTATGATTTCGAGAGCGGAGGTCCCCATGGCACAAACCCTCGATGTGCGAACCGACCCGGTGCTGACGTGGGTGCGGGATGGAATCATCGGCCGCACGGCATCCATCCCAACCCCCGGCGGCATGCGACGGAAGCGGTATTTTGACCAGACCGCCAGCGGGCTGCCCTTTGCCCCGATTGAAGATCTGATTCGAAGCTCGGTGCTGCCCTACATGGCCAACACCCACACGGAGGCCAGCTACACAGGTTCCTTGATGACCACGCTGTACCGCGAGGCGCACGAGAAGGTGCGCGACGCGCTGAACGCCGGTCCATCGGACGCCGTCGTGTTCAGTGGATCGGGGGCGACCGGCGCCATCAACAAGCTGATTGCATGCATGGGGCTGCGGATCCCCGACACGCTCCGCGGCCAAGTGGAGGTTCCGGACGACGCCCGCCCGGTGGTCATTCGGAGCCGAATGGAGCACCACTCCAACGACCTTCCGTGGCAAGAGACCATCGGCATCACCGAGTACATCGGCTACGACAAGCAGGGGCGGATCGACTGGCGTGAGATCGACAAAGTGCTCTCCAAGCCGGAGCATCGGGATCGACCCCTCAAGATCGGGACGTTCTCGGCCGCCTCGAACGTCACGGGAATCCTCGCCGATCCCGACGAGCTGGCCCGGGTGATGCATGCACACGGCGGGTTCGCGTTTTTCGATTACGCGGCGGCCGCGCCCTATGTGGAGATCGACATGCATCCCGACCCCGATGACGAATGCCGCAAAGACGCGGTGTTCATCTCGGTGCACAAGTTTGTGGGTGGACCCCAGACCCCCGGTGTGTTGGCGGCCAACAAGGCGCTGTTCCGGACCGAAGTGCCGGCGGAGCCGGGCGGCGGCACGGTGCTGTACACGAGCCCATGGGCGTACAAATACCTCGACGATGTCGAGCATCGGGAAGAGGGGGGCACACCCCCCATCGTTCAAGTCATTCGGGCGGGGTTGGCCTTCGACCTGAAGGCGATGATCGGTCTGGAACGGATCGAAGCGGTGGAGCACCATTTTGTGCGGCGGGCCATCGATGAATGGCGCAACAACGATCGGGTGCGGATTCTGGGCGACTTGGAGGCCCCCCGCATCGGGATTGTCAGCGTCATCCTCGACGGCGGTCGCCTGCACCACAATCTGGCGGTTCGGCTGCTCAACGACCTGTACGGCATCCAAGTCCGTGGAGGGTGCATGTGCGCGGGCACCTACGGGCACGACCTGCTGGGAATCGATCAATCCGAGTCCGAAGCCATTCGGTGCTCCCTCGATGGCGGCGACGTGGCCGCGAAGCCCGGGTGGGTGCGGTGTTCGTTCTCACCCGCGACGTCGGAGGGCGAGTTTCGGGTGCTTTTGGAGGCCATTCCGCACATTGCGCGCGAATGGCGGAAGTACGCTGTCGATTACACGATGGATCCCGACACCGCCGAGTGGCACCACAAAGACGACGGCCAGCGCTTCGAGGGCGTCCACTTGGTCATGCCTTCGGCGGTCCCGGATTCGGAGTTTGGCCCCAATAAATGAGGGCGACCCGCGGGATTTGTTTGAAAAGCCTTCACTCGATCCGGGATCGAAGCCCTCGCACGTGATAGAAACACGCGCTGGAGGCTGAAATGCGGGTAGGAATCCCTACAGAAGTGCACCCCGGAGAGCGTCGGGTCGCAGCGACCCCCGACACCGTGGGCAAGTTGATCAAGCTGGGCTTTGACGTCTCGGTCCAGTCCGGTGCAGGCGAAGGGGCGAAGCTGAGCGACGACGCCTACGCCGAAGCCGGTGCCGAGGTGGTGTCGGCGGTTGCCGATTTGTGGGCGCAGTCCGACATCGTGTTGAAGGTTCGCGGGCCAGGGGTTGACCCCGCCGACGGCAGCGACGAGTGCGAACGGCTCCGGGAAGGCGGGTGGCTCATCTCGATGATTCAGCCCGCCACCAACGGGCCGATGATCGAACGGTTGGCCGCCCGCAAGGCAACGGTCATCGCCCTCGACCAGATCCCGCGGATCAGCCGCGCTCAGAAAATGGACGTCCTGTCATCGATGGCCAACATTGCGGGCTACCGGGCGGTGATCGAAGCGGCGAATCACTTTGGTTCGTTCTTCTCCGGACAGATCACGGCGGCCGGCCGGACGCGGCCGGCGCAGGTCATGGTGATTGGAGCGGGGGTCGCCGGCCTGGCGGCCATTGCCGCCGCCCGCGGCTTGGGTGCCGAAGTGCGGGCCTTCGATGTTCGCCTCGCCGCCAAAGAGCAAGTCGAGAGCTTGGGGGCTCGGTTCCTCGAGCTGGAGTTCCCGGCCGACGAGTCCGGCGAGACGGCAGGCGGGTACGCCAAGACCATGTCCAAGGAGTTCATCGATGCAGAGATGGCCCTGTTCGCCGAACAAGCCAAAGAAGTCGACATCATCATCACCACGGCGCTGATTCCCGGCAAAAAAGCCCCGGTGCTGATCACCAAAGAGATGGTCGATTCGATGAAGCGGGGGTCCATCGTGGTGGACCTCGCGGCGGAACAAGGCGGCAACTGCGGCTACACGCAGCCGGACCGCGCCGTCGAAGTCAAGGGCGTGACCATCCTCGGGTACACCGACCTCACGAGCCGACTGGCCACCCAATCCAGCCAGTTGTTCGGGACCAACCTGGTGAACCTCCTCTCGGACATGACCACCGAAGGCGAATGCGCCATCGACTTGGAAGACGAAGTGGTTCGAAAGTCGTTGGTTCTGCGCGATGGCGTCGTCACATGGCCACCACCGCCCGATCCCGAGAAGGCGGTGGCCCCACCGCCCACCGATGAGGTGCCGGCCGCTCCGCCGCCACCCGCTCCGGTGGTTGAACCCGAAGAAACGGGACCGAGTCGCTTGCCGTCGGTCATCATGGCCGTGGTCGGCGCGCTGGCGGTGTATGTGGGGCTGAACGAGGACATGAGCCTGTTTGTGCAGCAACTCACCGTCTTTGTGTTGGCGTGTTTTGTGGGCTTTCAAGTGGTGTGGAACGTCACAGCGGCGCTGCACACACCGCTGATGAGCGTGACCAATGCCATCTCGGGCATCATCATCGTGGGCGGCATGCTGCAGGCCGGAAACGCCGAAGCCAGCCAGGTGGCTCAAATTTTGGGCGCCGTCGCCATCTTGGTCGCCAGCATCAACATCGCGGGGGGCTTCTTGGTCACCCAACGCATGCTCGCCATGTTTCGGAAGTAAGGGTCGGATCCAATGATTGCTTTGTCTGAAAATCAACTCGCCGTTCCGTACCTCATTGCCGGCGTGCTGTTCATCATGTCCTTGGGCGGACTGTCGACCCAGGAAACGGCCCGCCGCGGAAACGTGTACGGAATCATCGGAATGGTCATTGCCATTGGGGCCACATTCCTGACCAAGGGGCTCGAAATCAACACCGTGTTGATCGGGTCCGTCGCCATTGGTGGGGTCATTGGTGCCGTCATGGCCGCGCGGGTCGTGATGACTGGAATGCCCCAGTTGGTCGCCATTCTCCACAGCTTCGTTGGGTTGGCTGCGGTGTTGGTGGGCATTTCCACCTACATGGCGCACCCCGATGCGGGCGCGGTGCACGACATCGAAGTCTGGTTGGGGGTCGCCATTGGGGCCATCACCTTCACCGGTTCGGTCATTGCATGGGCCAAGCTTCGCGGCTCGATGTCGGGAACACCGCTGCTTCTGCCGGGACGTCACTTCATCAACCTGGCCATGCTCTTGGCGACCATCGGGCTCGCCGTGCCCTTTTTGAGCGCGGACCTCGAGTACGGGTTGCAGCTCCTCTACATCATGACGGCGATCACGTGTCTGATGGGCATCCACTTGGTGATGGCCATCGGCGGCGCGGACATGCCCGTCGTGGTCTCGTTGCTGAACAGCTACTCCGGGTGGGCGGCAGCGGCCTCCGGGTTCATGCTCAACAACAACGCGTTGATCATCACGGGCGCGTTGGTGGGGTCATCGGGCGCGATCTTGTCGTACATCATGTGCGAAGCGATGAACCGCAGCATCTGGAACGTGGTCTTCGGCGGCTTTGGAACCGACTCGGGCGATGCCCCCGCACCGGCTGCAGCCGGGGCCCAGGGCGAGGTGACCGAGATCGACGTGTCCGGCTGCGCCAACGCCCTGCTTCAAGCCAAGCGCGTCATCATTGTGCCCGGATACGGCATGGCCGTGGCGCGGGCGCAGCACATGGTCAACGACTTGACGCGGATCCTTCGCGGCAAAGACATCGACGTCCGGTATGCGATTCATCCGGTTGCCGGCCGCCTCCCGGGTCACATGAACGTGCTGTTGGCCGAAGCGGGTGTTCCCTACGACATCGTGCTGGAGATGGAAGAAATCAACGACGATTTCCCCGCGACCGATGTGGTGCTCGTGATCGGCGCCAACGACATCGTCAACCCCGGGGCCCAGACCGACACCGCCAGCCCGATCTACGGCATGCCGGTGCTGGAGGCATGGAAGTCGGGAACGGTGGTGATCTTCAAGCGCGGAATGGGCGCGGGGTACGCCGGTGTGGCCAACCCCCTGTTCTTCCACGACAACTCGCGGATGTTGTTTGGGAACGCGGGCGACACGATTGCCCAGTTGGTGAGCAACCTGCGCGAAGGCTGAGTTGCATGGGGCGCGTCGCAACGCCGGTCGGTCGGGAGGTATCCCGTGACGCGGAGTGCGAGATGCCCTATGACAGTCGTGAGCAGGAGGGGACACCGGCATGAGTCGCATTTTGGTCACCGGCGGCGCGGGCTTTATGGGCTCGCAACTCGTCCGCAGTTTGGCGGAAACGGGCCGCGATGTGGTGGTCTTTGACAAGCTCACCTATGCCGGCAATCGGGCTTTTCTGGACGGCGTTCCCCACACCTTCATTCACGGCGATGTGTGCGATGAGCACGCCGTTCGCCGAGCGATGGACGGCATCGACGCCGTGGTCCACATGGCCGCCGAGAGCCACGTGGCCCGGTCGCTCACCGGCCCCGATGCGTTTCTGCAGACCAACGTGGTCGGAACCCGGGTCATGCTTGACTCGGCGTGCCGAGCGGGGGTGGACCGATTCATTCACATCTCGACCGACGAGGTGTTCGGGCAAGCGCCGCACGGCGTGGCATTCGATCCCGAGTCTCCCATGCGTCCCGGCAACGCCTATGCGGCCTCCAAGGTCGGTGCGGAAGGGCTCGTGCATGCTTGGCGGCACACCCACGGCTACCCCGCAGCCATTGTGCGCTGCACCAACAACTACGGACCGCGCCAGCACCCGGAGAAAGCGATCCCTTGCTGGATTCTGTCGGCGCTGCACGGTCGTCCGCTTCCCGTCCATGGCGAAGGGACGGCGATTCGCGATTGGTTGTTCGTGGAGGACTTCGCCCGCGGCATCATCGCCGGGCTCAATCGGTGGCAGGATCAAGCGACGTGGCACTTCGCTGGGCAGCAACACCGCGAGAATCGCCGCACGGCCGGGGCCATCGCCGCCCTCTTGGACGCCCCCGGGTTGGCCTTTGGCCCCGATCGGCAGGGGCAGGATTCCCGCTACGCGCTCAACGACATGGGCACTCGGGCGGCCCTCGATTGGGCGCCACGGGTGGAGATGGAGGACGGCATCCGTCGCACCGTGGAGTGGTATCGCGCGCACCGAGACCTGTGGGAGCCCGCGCTTTTCGGCGCGTCCGTGCACTGAGGGCGGTGGTCAGGACTGCGGAGGCGGCCGGACGATCGTGCGCACAACACCCATGGCGTACCGAATGCTCGGACCGATCCCGATGGATTGAACGGTGTCGTCGTACGCGCACTTGACCTTCCGCTCGCCGATGGTGATGCCCCGGTCGAGCAGGCTGGCCAGGACTTGGTGGTCGAAGATGTAGTCGTCGCTGAATCGGTGGTAGTCGAGGTCGCGGAGGACCTCGGCCCGAAACCCGCGGGCGCCCGAGTGCAGCTCGGAGACGTGGGTTCCAAATCGGAGGTTGGCCATGAAGGTCAAGGTGCGGTTTCCCGCCCGGCGCCACAGTGGAATTTGGTCGCCCGCCATGTTGAGGAAGCGGCTCCCGATGGCGGCATCGCAGGCGGCCAAGACGTCGTTCAAGCCGAGCACGTCGTTGGTGGCGTACTGGCCGTCTCCGTGAAGGAGCAGAACGCGCGATGCGCCTGCGGCAAGCGCGGCGTCGTATCCGGTCTTTTGGGCGGCGCCGTACCCGCGGTTCTGGTCGTGACGGATGACGCGAAACCCGGGGGCTTCGATCGGTCGGTCCGACCCGTCGTCGACGACCACCACGCCCTCGTGGAGGGATTCGGGAATCTCCGACAAGACCCGGGTCAGCGAGGATTGGGTGTTGTAGGCGGGAATGACGATGGCCACGGACATAATCAAGAGCCTAACCCAGAAAGCGTCAGCGTAAGGTTTCGGCCCGGCTTTGTGTCTTCGAAGACGTAGGGTCGGAGCTCCCGGAGTCGCTCGGCATCGGCGCCGACCCACCGACGAACCGGATCGCCCAAGTTGAGGGCACCGGGCATCACAAGGATCCGTCGCCCATTCAGCTGGGGCGGGATCGACACGTGGGTTTCTTCATCGGGAACGGCGTTGATGCGTGCCGCAGGCCACAGGTCGGTCAAGATGCGGTTCCCGGTCAGGTCCACGACGCGGTCGGCGGCGGTCAACGAGTTGCGCACGGCCCAGAAATCCTCGTGCGGGTTCAGCGCCATCGCTTGCGCCTCTGCACTCGCATGAACGGCACGCCAGCCCGGTGCGCTCGATGCCGTCCACGTGGCCGTCACCGCCGCCGCCGGCACCGCCCACAGCCAGGCGGTGTTGCGCCACGGCACCGCCCCAAGCAGCAGCAAGAGGGGTCCGGTGATCAGCAGGACCAAGGCGTACCGGGGGATGTAGTGCGTGGCCATGACCCCCATGAAGTGGGCCACGGTGATGCCCCCCAGCCAGGCGGTTGCCAACAGGGGCCCGAGGTGCGTGTCGCGCCGTCGGCGCCGCATGGGCGCCACGCATCCGAGGAGGCCGAGGCCGAGCCACGCCGGCGATGGGACGTGCAGCGCGGTTGCGATGCCTTCGGTTGCGCCTTGCCAGCGAACCGACTGGGGGAGGTTGTGCTGGGGTCCGCGGGACAAGAACGTGAGGGCTTTGTCGAGGTTGGACCATGCGCCCGGTCGGCCCACCCCCCAGTAGCCGCGCCGCTTCTCATCGGACGGGTGCCACCCGAGGTCGGTGGGCAACGGTGCCGTGCGCCCATGGGCTCGCGCGACCACCACCTGGGTTCGGTAGACGTTGTACTCAAGGCTGTAGGCTTCGGTGACCCACCGCGGGATGCCGGCGTAGATCTGCCAGATCAGCACCATTGGGGCCAGCCACACCGCTGCGTTGATGGCGGCGCCGAGCGGCCGCGCCCGCGCCGTCCACAGCAGCGCCGCGCCCACGAGCGGGGCCGCCACCAGCAAGAACACCAAGCTCTTCATCGACGTGGCCATGAGCAGCGCGAGGGCGCCGCCAAAGCCCAGCCAGTGGTGAACCCGTCCGAAGCGAAGGGCGCGAACCCCGGCACTCATGGCGCCCACGTGGATGAGCCCATGGAACAAGTAGTCGGTCGGCGGGCCGACGATGCAGCCGACGGTGGGTACAAACAACGCCAGCCAGCCCCCGGCGACCGCCAAGGGGCGGGGCCCAATCGCGGTGCCCAACCGAAACACCGCGGCGGGCAGCAGCCCCGCGGCGATGATGTTGACCTGCATCAGTGCGATGTGCACGGCGCTGTTTGTGGCCTCGGCCAGTTGGACCGCCACCCATGGATAGAATGGATACCGCTGGGGCACCGGGTGGTACCGCCCGCCCGATTGGATGTCGAGCGCCAGCACCACAAACTCGCGCCAGTCTTGGCCGACGGGGTACCAGGCCGGGTTGGCCGTCGTGTGGATCGCGTCGGCGGCCAGGACGCCCGCAATGCTCAACCCGAGCATCCACAGCGCATCCACGGCGTCGTTGGCCACCGCCCCGCCGCTGGAGCGGACCGGCCGGGACAATCGGGTGCCCACGAGCCCCACCGCGGCGGCACCAACGACAATCCAAGTCAGGGCAGAAAGACCGGTCACGGTTCATTCATACCGCAATGAACTCACGCTGTGTCGCGGAAGAAGGTTTGAAGTCCGCGCCACAAGACCCATGCGCTAAACCCCCCGCACGCGATCCCCCACACCCAGTACGGCAGGAACAGGGCGTCGGCGATCCGCGCCACATCGGACGGGCCCGTACCCGTGGCGGTGACGGCCACATTGGTGAAGAGGTAGTCGGAGCGGGAGAAGAC
Source organism: Myxococcota bacterium (assembly GCA_036156175.1). Taxonomy (GTDB): domain Bacteria; phylum Myxococcota_A; class UBA796; order UBA796; family UBA796; genus UBA796. The sequence continues at coordinate 17,776 of JAYZVA010000058.1, read as the reverse complement.
GCTGAGGGCGAGCTGGATGCCCACAAACAGCACGATCAGCTGCGCGGTGTCGCTGCGGGCCCGGGTGCCGCTGTACAGGCAGATCGCCGCCACTCCGGCCACAAAGAACCACCCAAACGCGTTCCGGATCAGCGCGACCATGGCCACGCCCAAGAGGATCCCGACGGTCACCAGTGCCGAGCGGGCCGCCCGCCCGCTGCGCCCTGCGATGAAACATCCGGCGGCCGCCACGGCGGGCCCGATCAGGCCGCCTGCGCTGATGAAAGCCCGGGCCAGGCGCCCGGGATTGCCCGACGTGAGCGCCGCCCCCGAACCGTCGCTGTACAGGACGAACTCCTCGAAGGAGCACCCAACCATCATTGCGGCGATGCCGTGACCGAGTTCGTGCGCCAGCGTGGACAGCAACACCAGGGGGTAGGCCACCACCGTTCCGAACGGCAGGGCATAGACCGCCACGGTCATGACGATGCTGAACAAGAGGGCGATTCGCGCCCGACGCTTGGATGGAGCACCCATGCCGATGCATCACCCGATGTGTGCCCGCGCGCCAATGCGGTGGACCGCCGGAGACCGAGGTTGATCGCGATCAGTTTGCCCGCAGGGGCTCCGCAGTGCGCGGCTTGATGGGTTCGCTACATGCTTTTTGCGAGCAGAAGCGGGATCTTTTCGGTACACTGAATGAGTATTCATTCATTTTTGGAGGGGAACCCGTCATGATCGAAAACAAAAACCGGAATCAAGAGGAAGACAAGTCCATCGCGGTCGCCGAAGAGAGCCGCGAGGCCGATTGGAAATCCAAGTCCTTCATGGCGTCGATGTTCATGGGCGATCTGGACGTGGCCATGTGCTACCCCTTCCCCGAGCAAACCCCGGAAGACAAGGCCATTGGCGACGAGTGGTGCGCCAAAGTCGATGCGTGGTGCGTGGACAACATCGATGGGGAAGAAATCGATGCAACCGGGGAAATTCCCGCGTCCGTGTTGCGCGGACTGGCCGACCTGGGGCTGTTTGGAATCAAGATCCCGACCGAGTATGGCGGGCTCGGCCTGAGTCAGACCAACTACATGCGCCTGCTCTCGGTGGTCGCGAAGTACTGCGGCTCGACCGTGGCCACGCTGAGCGCGCACCAATCGATCGGGGTGCCGCAACCCCTGAAGTTGTTCGGAACCAAGGAGCAGAAAGAGAAGTTTCTGCCCATGGTGGCGGCCGGTGCCGTCTCGGCGTTTGGCCTCACGGAACCCTCGGTGGGCTCGGACCCGGCGCAGATGAGCACGACCGCAACCCCCACCGAAGACGGCAAGCACTGGGTGATCAACGGCGAGAAGCTGTGGTGCACCAACGGCGTGATTGCGGACCTGTACGTGGTCATGGCGGCGACCCCACCCATTCAAAAGAACGGCCGCGAGATCAAGCAGATCACGGCCTTCATTGTGGAGCGCGACACGCCGGGCATCGAGGTCATGCACCGGTGCCGCTTCATGGGGCTTCGGGCGATCGAAAACGGCTTGATTCGGTTCACAAACGTGAAGGTGCCGTCCGAGAACATCATCTGGGGCGAAGGAAAGGGCCTGCGGTTGGCGCTGACCACCCTCAACGATGGGCGTCTGGGCATCCCCGCCATCACCGCGGGCGCGGTGGGGGCGCTGACCGATCACCTGGCGTCGTGGGGCAAGACCCGCCATCAGTGGGGCCGGAACATTGGCGACCACGAGGCGGGATGCGACAAGCTGGCGCAGATGGGCGGCGGTCAGTACGCGATGCAGGCGCTGGCCGACTTCTGCGCGGCGACATCCGATCGCGGCGACACCGACATCCGGATGGAAGCGGCGGCGGCCAAGATGTACAACACGGAGCTTGGCTGGGACCTGGTCGATTTGGGCCTGCAGTTCAAGGGCGGTCGGGGCTACGAAACCGCCTCGTCCCTTGAAGCTCGTGGCGAAGTGCCGGTGCCGATCGAGCGGGCGTTCCGCGACGCGCGCATCAACCGCATCGTCGAAGGAACGACGGACGTGATGCACTTGTTCTTGGCGCGGGAGTCCCTCGACAAGCACTTGGGCATGGCCAAGCCGCTCCTCAGCCCGAAGAGCAGCATCGGCGAGAAGCTCAAGAGCCTCGCCACCTGCGCCGTCTTCTACGCGCGCTGGTACCCGATGCTCTGGATTGGTGGCCTGTTCACGTCGTTCAGCCAGTTCGACGACGACCTGGCCGACCACATGCGGTGGATTGAGAGCCGCTCCCGCAAGCTCGCTCGGACGCTGTTCCACGCGATGCTCTTGAACGGCCCGAAGCTCGAGATGAAGCAGCTGACCCTCGCTCGGTTGGTGGACATCGGCACGGAGCTCGCCGTGATGGCATTGACCGCGGCCCGCGCCCAGTCCGACCGGGACCGCGGCGAGAAGTCGACGTCGCTGCGCGCCCAGTACTGGCTGGAGCGCAGCCGGGTGCAGGTGGACGGGTTGTTCAAGTCCATCAAGCGGAACTCGGATGCCACCGCGCGCAAACTGGCGACGCAGATGATGGAGGAAGCCGAAATCTTGGAGGCCCCCGAGGTGAACCTCACGGCCCTGCCCGATGAGCACGGTTCGGACCTCACAAGTGGCCGGCAGAACCGCCGTTTGGTGTTTGGCGGGGTCGTCGACCGCGGCGAACAAGAAGCCTCAAAGTAGGGTCGGTCACAACCCAGGAGACTTCGCCACCGGGATACCGCTCGTCTTGTGGGAGTATGGGTCCGATGCGTTGGTTGTTGATCATGTTGAGCCTCTGGCTGACTGCGGTGGTCCCCACTGCAGCCGCCCAGGGGTCGGTGCCGCCGCCGGACCGCGCGGCGTCCGAGCACCACGGCGCGCCCGGCGAGCGGCTGTGGCAAGCGCCGACCGAGGGGCGCGACGAGGGGGTCTGGTTTGTCGAGTTAGCGGTCTGGTCGACCAATGGCGCACCGACCATCACCATCACCACCGGCGGCGAACAACGTACGCGGCGGCTGAACTTGACCGAAGTGGGCGTGTACTCGGCCACCTTCCCGGTGCCGCACGGCCGGTTGCTCCCGGTCGAAATCCGGGTCGGCAATGGGCCACGATTTGATGACCTGGTGGTCTTGCACAACGGGGACCAGCGCCACTCGTGGCTGGTGACGGAAGACGGCCGAGTGCAGCGCTCGTCGTCCCCGGTCAGCCAAGAGAGCATGGCGATTCAGGAGGCGATGTTCCTGGGCGGTGGGGCGTTGTGGATTCTGATCGTCAGCTTGATCATCGTGCTTGGTCGCCTCGAGCGCGAGGGCCGGGCCATCGAATTTCGGATGCCCGAACCAATCTGGTTGCTCGTATGGCTCGGGTTGGCGGTGGCCTGGACGTGGCCATCGGCGCTATCCAACGACGACCTTGTGGTGGGCCGCCACTTCGACACCCCGGGCACCCTTTGGGTGATCGGTGCTGCCAACCGGCTGCTCGGGACCGTTGACTCGTTCACCGCGTGGCCGCTCGGTGGGGACATCAGTCGTCTGGATTCCTACCTCTTGGTGCCGATCGCCATCGCGCTCCAGAGTCTGGGCACGGGCAAGATCTTCGGGTTGATCGGCATCGTGGGGGTTGCGGTGAACGCCTGGTCTGCCACGCATTTCGCCAAGGCGGTGGGCGCCAAGCAGCCGTGGACCATGTTGGCCGGGTTCGGCTACGGGTTCTGCGGCATGGCCGCTACGAGCTTGCTCGAGGGCCACGTCTACCAGGTGTTCAACCCGTGGCTGCCGTGGTTTGGCGCGTGTTTGTGGCGAGCCAGCGGGGAATCGGGGACGCGCCGGCAGTCGATCGCCGCATTGATCCTCTTTGTACTGTGCTGGTTGACCACCGCCTACGTTGGCGTCATTGCGCTGGCAATGGCTGCGGCGCTGTTGCTGCAGTCGAAGCAGCGCCCCAAAGAGCTGATGATCGGCGCCGCGGTCTTCATGGTCGCCTATGTCCTGTACTACATGCAGGGCACGGCCCCCTCTCGGGAAGAACTCGAGCCCCTCAACCCCATGAGCGCCCACATGTCCGGTCTGTTGGCGGCCACGCCCGAGATCGATCGGGCCGAGCACTCGATGGCGCCCATCGTCTTTGGTTGGATGCTGGGTCTGGTGGTCCTCGGGACAAAGGTGCTGCCCAAGGGCCGTTGGCGGGCGTTGATGTGGTCCGGGTTTGGGGCGGTTGTGGCATCGATGATTCCGCAGTTTGCTGCCAGTCACAACCTGATTTTGGTTCCCGCGAACTTGTCTTGGGTCACCGGTCCGGTGGCCGGGTTTCTTCGATTCCCGGTCCGCTGGGCGTGGCTGTGGTCGCTGTGCGGCGGGGTCGTGGCCGCCCGGGTGGCCACCCACATGGCGCCGCGGTGGGGGTGGCGGGGCATTCTGATTCTGGGCGTCGTGGTCGCCGAGGCCTTCATGCGGATCGGCACGCCCTACCGACAAGAGTTTCGGTACATCGCGGGCCCCGCACAGCTGGATGACGCCACGGGTCCCGTGCTGGAGCTGCTGCCCGTGGTCGAGAACCGCGGGGTGAACCACGAACGGTGGATGGCCAACTTCTCGTGCCTCGATCAACTCAGTCACGGACGGGCCATCGCCGAGGACTGCGTGCACAGCAAGCCCCATCGCATGCGCCAGCACTTGAACTTTTGGCTGCAAGATCTGCTGCTGAGCGAGCAGCCCGACTCGGTGGCGCCCACCTTGTCGGGGCTCGGATTCAAGAGCGTGATGCTGCGGCCGGATCTGTTCTTGACCCAGGACGCATCGCTGATGGAAGCGGAGCTGCGCAGCGTCGACAGCGATCCGACGGTGGTGCGGGAAAACGGGGTGCACGCCCTGGTGTTTTCCTTCAAAGGCAAGCCATCGGATGACCCCAAAGAGTTGCTGCGAACCATCCGCCCGCCCGAAAATCCCCGTCTGAGTCGGCGGCAATGGATCGGCGATGCCCACCACGGCCGGTACAACGGCGTTGTGGCCTTGGGTTCGTGGTTCGTCATTGCCTTGAGCGTTGGCGTGGCGGTCAGACGGCGGTGATCGGGCGGCTTCGGCGCGGGCTGGTGCGACTGCTGCTGGGCCTGCTCGTGGCGTTGGCGGCGCACATTGCGGTGTTTGCCGTGGTTCCCGTGCCGCTGACACCGCTCATGGTGATTCGCGCGACTCAGGGCCACGGCGTTGCGAAAACCTGGGTGCCCCTCACCGAGATGAGCCCCCACCTTGCCCGGGCGGTGATCGCGGCCGAGGACAACCGATTCTGCGAGCACAACGGCGTTGACTGGTCGGCGGTCGGCGACGTGGTGGAGGAATACCGCGATGCCGGTCGGCTGCGCGGCGCCAGCACGATTTCGATGCAGACGGTGAAGAACTTGTACTTGTGGCCCGGTCGCAGCGTGATGCGCAAAGGGCTCGAGGTGGGCCTGGTTCATGTGCTGGAGGCGGCGTGGTCCAAGCAGCGCATCGTGGAGGTGTACCTCAACATCGTGGAATTTGGGCCCGGAGTGTACGGGGTCCAAGCCGCGGCTCGGCACCACTTTGACCGGGACGCCGCTCAACTGACCGCGGCTCAATCGGCGGCCCTCGCCTCCATTCTGCCGTCTCCGCTGCTGCGCGATCCCACAGCGGAGACGGCGGCCGTCCGCAATCGGGTGCGGCGCATTCGCCGCGGCATCCGCAACCTGGGTCCCCTGCTCGACTGCGTCCCTGCCCCGCCCGCGGAGCGTCGGGTGGATTCCGCGCCGCTTGCGGTGCCCGACCCCCCACCGCCGGTGGCGCCCGCCCCGCCGCCGGTCGAGCCTCCCGCGGAACCCGCCGCCGAAGACGGGGCGGCGCCCAGTGAATCGCCCGGTGCGCGACCGCCGCCCGGAGCTTCCTCGGCGTTTCCGGTTCACAGCCAATCGGAACGAAAACAACGGCGGGGCAAGAAGAAGCGAACCAAGCGTCGGTAGTTGCCCGACCGGTGGTTCACGAGCGTTTGGTCAAAAACGCCGCGATGCCCGCCTTGGCGTCGTCGGTCTGCAGCACCTCGAACAAGCGGCCCTGCAGCTCGTCGAGCGCGGTGTCGAAGTCCCAGGCTTCTTGGTCGTGGATGGCCCGCATTCCCAAGAGCATGGCTGCCGGGGGCTTCTCGGCCAGGGTCGCCGCCAGCGCATCGACCGTTTCATCGAGGCGGTCGGCGGGGACCGATTGGTTGATCAGGCCCATGCGCGCGGCTTCGGGGGCCGCCACCGAGCGCCCAGTCAGGACGATGTCCATCCCGTCGCGGCGGCTCACGGTTCGAAACAGCGATGCGAGCACCATCATGGGAAACAGGCCCCGATCGATCTCGGGTGCCGCGAACCGTGCGGTGTCTTCGGCGATGGCAAACGTGGCGTTGCAGACCAGCGCGAGTCCACCCGCGAGCGCATGGCGCTCGACCCGCGCGATCACCGGGGTGGTCATTCGACGGAGGGTTCGGTTGAGCTCGGGAAACCCACCCGGGCTCACGAACCCGTCATCGTAGTCGTCGCCGCCACTCAGCAGGGACAGATCCGCCCCGGCACAGAAGCTTCCGCCGGCGCCCGTGAGCACCACCACCCGGGTTCCCCGATCGGCGTTGGCGTCCCGCAGCGCGGCGATCAACTCCCCCACCAATCGCGCGCTCAGCGCGTTGCGCTTCTCCGGTCGGTTCATCGTCAATCGGGCAACGCTTCCGTCGCGGTCCACCCGCAGCTCTCGGTAAGGAATGCTCATGATGCCGCCTCGGTCTGCGCACTCGCCGGTTCATCGGCGACGCCGTTCAAAAAGTAGGTGTGGACTTCGCCCTTGTTCTTCACCGCAATCATGCCACGGGCTTCGATGTTGAACCGGCCCGAGAGCCTTTCCGCGGTTTCTTGCGACAGCTGGATTCGCCCCGGCAGGCCGTGTTGTTCCATGCGCGCGGCCATGTTCACCGTGTCGCCCCAGATGTCGTAGGCGATGCGCGTCTGGCCGATCACCCCGCCCCACGCCACGCCCGAGTGAATGCCGATTCGGACTTGCAAGGGCAGACCAAAGCGTTTTCCGAGCTCGCGGGTGGTCGCCACGAGGTCGAGGGCAAGCCGCGCGATGGCGTCTTCGTGGCCCGGATACGGGTCGGGCGCCCCCGCCGCGATCATGTAGCCGTCGCCCATGGTCTTGATCTTCTCCAGGCCGCGGCGCTCCGCGAGCCGGTCGTATTCGTGGAAAATCTCGTCCAGAATTCGAATCAACTCCTGGGGTCGGATGGTCTCGGCCATCTGGGTGAACCCCACGATGTCGGCCATCATCACCGTGCAGTCGTCGTTCGACACCTCGAACGGCGGCTGCTGCCCGCCCTTGAGTTGCTCCACGGCGGCTCGGGGCAGGGTCATGCGCAGAATGGACTCGGCCTTGTCGGCTTGGTCGAGGGCCTCTTGCTCCGCCTCGTGCACGGAGTTGCGCACCGCTCCGCCGATCAACATCAAGGTGATGGCCGCCAGGATTTGGGCCGCCATCTCGGGGGCTTCCTGCGAAGTCTTGGCTCCGGCATGCAGGACGCAGGCCGTGAAAGCGATGAACATGGCCCACCCCAGGGCCACGGCGATGCGCCGGTCGTCTCGGAAGAAGATGACCTGGGGCAGCAGCGACAGGGGCAGAAGCCAGAAGTGAATGCCCCAGGTCTCGGGAAACATGACCATCTGCAGGGGCACGCCCACCAGACCAATCAGGCTCAGCACCATCGCTGCGATCCGGTAGCGGCGGCGGTGCTGCAGCCAACAGACGCCGCCGATGGCGCCCTGACTCAGCAGGTTGCCCCACAGGCCGTTGAGGTTGTCTTGGATGAACACCCACGGGACGACCGCCAAGCAGGCGCTCAGGCCCAACACGCACAGCGAATTCAGCAATCGGACGCGCTTGATGTCAAAGGAGTCGAGGCCGTCGTGAACACCGAGATTCTGGATTTTGTGAAGCAGAGCGGTCATGATGGAGTGCAGAGTGTACAAGGTCGGGGGCCGTTGGTGGAGCCCTTCCACCGATTCGGACAACCCCAAGGAGAAGCCCCATGCGATTTGCCGCCGTGATTGCGTTGCTGATGGTCACCGGGTGCCGCCCCAAGACCACGGACTCTGGGACCATCACCGACATCAATCCCTGCAGCGATGACGAGATCTTGGCGTCCAACGGCGAGTGCGTGCCCGGCGCAGGGGGCGGCGACGACACGGGATCCTGATCACTCGCAGTGGGCGGTCTCCAAGATCACCGCGTTGTTGGTCTCGTCGCACTCGCGCACGACCTCGATGCCGTCGCGGTCGTCGACGACGACGGCGATGCCTTCGGCGCCCACGGCGGAGGCCGCCACGCGGATTTCGAACAGCTCCGAGGTGGCCCCCGGTTCGATGGGGGGCGACACATCGATCACCTCGATGGCGGTCCATTCGGGCGTCGTCCGCCGGTAGATGGTGAACTCGATGTCGTGCCGCAAGGTGGCGGTGCCTTCGTTTCCGATGCGCACGCCCAGCAGCACGTAGCCTTCGCCGCATTCGAACGTGCAGTGGTCCGCCAAGGCCACGGCATCGGGCGCATCGGTGCCGTAGACCGGGTTCAAGTCCCCGGATCGAAAGTTGTTGTGAAAGGGCCAGTTGGGTTCGGGGGGAGACGGGATCGACAGGTCGTCGTTGATGTTCACGATGTTGTATGCGTGCTGGTTCCAGGTGCTCCGGCCCCCCAGCCACGTGCCGTCTCCGCTGCTGATGGCGTACAGACCCCGGGCTTCGTAGCCGTGGTGTCCGCCGCCGTTCGGCACGATGATCTCCGGTTCACCGTCGCCGTCCGCGTCGACAATCACGGGGAACTCGTGCAGGGTTCGCGAGGCGTGGGTGGGGTCTGCGAGGCGCACGGCTCCCGTCGGGCCGTCAAAGATGTACAGCCGGGTTTCGTCTGCGTAGACGACCTCGGGGCGGCCGTCGCCCTCAAAATCGAACACCGATGAGCCCGTGGCGTGGGACGAGGCGTCTTCGACGTCGGCGCTCCACACAATTGTGCCGTCGGGCTCGTAGACGACGTATTGGGTCGCGGTGGCGACGCCGATCTCCGGCTGGCCGTCGGCGTCGAAGTCGGCCACCGTCGGTGGACCGCCGTTGCCCGCGCCCAGCAGGGCCCACGATGCCTGCGGCGTGCAGGCGTTGTCCATCACCGTGGCGGTGGCGTTGCCCACCACCACGACGTCGCCGGCACCATCGCCATCGAAGTCGGCCACGGCCGGGAACCCATCGGTGTCGGCATCGTCGCGGGAACACCGGATCGTGCCGTCGGGCCTGTACAGGGTGTTTCCAGCCACAACCTCTTGAATGCCGTCGCCGTCGAGGTCGCTGACCGCCGTGATGTAGCCCACTTCGGGATAGGCATTGTAGCCGCCCTTTCCGTCGGTTCCGCTGAACCGAAGGGCCCCGGTGGCGCCCTCAAAGACCATGTTGGCCACCGCGATTTCCACGGTTCCATCGGCCTCGAGGTCGGCGAGGGCCGGTGCATGGCCGCCGCACTCAATGGTCTCGGTGCTCATCCACTCGATGCTTCCGTCGACCGTCAGTGCCCCCAAGTGGCACGGGGGAGCGCCGCCCGGTGGCGGCGGCGGGGTCGGCGGCGGCGGTGGCCCGACCGGGTGGTCTTCGTCGGGGGGTGGGCCCGCGTCGCCATCGGGCGGGCCGTCGGGTATGCCGCCCATCACGATCTCAAACAGCGTCACAATTTCGGCGGTTCCGTCGCCGTCAATGTCGCCCAAAGCCGGGGTGGTGTAGCGGTACGGAAAGTACTGGTCGCCGGCATCGTCCACCCACCGCTTCAAGATGAGGTAATCGGCTGCCCCGGTCCCATCGACCCGCCGCAGCACGCCGTGGGCGCCGTCTTCGGTGCCCGAGTCGTCCGTGGTGATGATGATGTCGGGGGTGTCGAGCGCGTTGATGACGCCGTCGAAGTTGTCATCGGTCAGCTGCCCCACAACGGGGGTGCTGAGCACCTTGTCGTATTCGGGGAACCCGGCGAAGGTGGTGATCGCCCACTCGGTGGCGACGCTCATGGGGCCCGTGACCGGCTCGCTGTGGCACGCCTCGTCAATGGTGACCGCGTCGATCACGTCGAGCGGCGGGCACTCGGTGGGTTCGGGCGGCACATCGGTGTCGGGTGGCGGTTCTTCGACGGGGCTGCCGGTGTCGTCCGGACGGGCCCCCGAGTCGCCATCGGGTTCATCGGACGGATCGGGTCGGTAGGTGTCTTCATCGGTGCCGGGCGGCGCATCGGCCGCCGGCTTGGTGATGTCGTATTCCACGCAGCCAACGGCGAGGACGGCAATCAACAATGATGAACGCATTCACTCTCCACGGGCGCACCCAGGCCTTGTTTTACCACACAGCGTAGGCTGTCCAGCGGCCGCTTTCCCCAACTTTCTCGGCGTGTTGTTGCACCTGTTGCACCAAGAACCGGTCGGATGATGCCCGCAGGGAACGGGACTGGCGCATCAAGACGTAGCGAATGCCGGCGTCTTGCGCCGTGCGCTGCACGGTGGCCCAGTCATCGGTCTCGGCGCCCAGCGCCCAGTCGGCAGCGGCCGCGCTTCGGCGGCGGTTGATGGTGCCGGTGACGGGCTGGCGGTGGTGGGCCTGAAGCCACAAATCGGCGTGGGCCGCGGATGCGGGGAGGGTCACCACGGCGCCGGCGGGGGCTCGTGCGATCGCGGCGAGGACCGCGGGCGGCTCGGCATCGGTCACGGGGATTCCCCCCGCCGTTGGGCTCAGCACCGCCCACTGGAAGGCCACCACGGCGGCCACGACCCCGCAGGCCCGCTGTGTGCCCTGGGTGGCCAGAGCGGCCAGCAGGGCGACGGCAATGCTCGCGCCGCCGGCGAGCCGCCACACCAAGCTCAGGTTGCGAAAGCCCGGCAGTTGGTCCACGAGCGCGTACGGTCGGGTGCCATTGGGACCGGGCCCCACCGACAGCGCCGCGCAGAGGGCGCCGGCGAGCAACCAGGGCACCGCTGCTCGGGGCTCGCGCACGCAGCCCACGGCCGCCGCGATGAGCAGTCCCGCGCCCAGGTAGCCGGTGTGCAGGTAGCCTTGGCCCGCGTCCATTGGGTCTTGAACCGCAATCGTCGCCGCGTCGATGGGCCACACGAGCCCAAGCACCGAGGCGGCGCCGAAGGTGGCCCGAATCCCGTCGAGGATGGCCGGGTCTCGGGTGGCGAGGTGGCCTGGATCGGCGTGAATGCCGTGGGTCCAGACCGCGAGGGGAACCACCAGGGCCAGCCCGGCCGCCAACGGTCCCAGGGCTCGAAGCCCCACGGCGGGCACGGCGCGAAGCGCGAGCACGGCCGCAAAGACCGCGGCGATCACCGCCGCGTACCAGCTGGCCAGCGCCGCCAAGAGCAAGGCGCCTCCAGCGGCGATGGCGGTCCGCGCGCCGGGTTCCGTCGCGGCCTTCCAGGCGGCCCACGCGGCCAGCACCGGTGGGGCACCGGCCACCGCTTCGGTCGTGCCGCAGGCCGCACCGGCCAGCAAGACCGGCGCGCTGCTGTAGGCCAGTCCGGCCACCCATCCGGCCCGCCGCGCCCGCGGGCGCTCAAGGCGCGGCGCGAGCCAGGCGGTGGCGAAGTGCTGCATGGCCCACCCGCTCAGCGCCAGCTGCAGGACGATCCACGCGGTGTACGCACCGGCCATGCCGAGCACGGGCACTGCAAACCCGGCGAACAGCGCCCCCAGCGGGTCGGGCAGCAGCACGGTGCCGCCGGCCGGGTGGTTGAGCGCATCGGTGTGCCACGGAAGCGCGCCGCTCGTCAGGGCATCCGCCGCAAACTGCATCGACCACATGGAGTTGTGCACGTCGGTCCACACGCCACCGGGGACAGCGTGGGGGTCGGTCCACAGACCGGGGCCCAGCACCGCCACAGAGACCGCGATCCACGCGATGAACTCCAGTCCGATTGTGCGCATGCAATCAGCGTAACCGGCGCGGCGTCCTTAAATGCCGCCGCACGAACTGGGGATGTCGGATGTGGTGCAGTCGCAATCGGCTTGGCCCGGCAGGCACACGCACGCGGGCACCTCGACGCTCTCCAGCATGGGGGGCGTTGCGGCGCACCCTCGGGGGCACCGATCCGCGTTCGTTCGGATGCATTCGTGGTACGCGTTGACGAGTTGCCCGCGGGTCTCGGGGTCTGCCAGCGGATCGGCGCCGCCGTTTTCGGCGCGAAAGGTGTCCTTGAAGGTGTTCACGCACGCGACCACCGCCTCGCCGCACATGCTGCTGCACGGCTCGTTGACGCCCAGACAGCTGTTGGCCCACTCCCAATCCAGCACGGGCATTGAGTGGCCGCCCAAGCGCTGGGCGGGGTTGGATGCAAAGATGTGCAGGGTCGCGTCGTGGCCGGCGGCCGTCAGCAGCGTGTGGCCGGGCACCGCCGTGGAGTGCGCCGAGTCGTCGTTGTCGTACATCAGCAGGCAACTCTGGAAGGTGTCGTCGCCGGAGGTGGGCAGCACGGGAAAGTAGTTGCAGGTATCGCACGGGGCTTCCGTGATGCACTCGTCGTCGTATTCCTCGAAGTCGCTCGCCGTGCACGCGCCCTCGCATTTGGGCAGCGCCTTTGAGCCGTCGGCTTCGCTGTACAGCCCGCTTCCGCCTTGACTAATGCCGCGGATGCGGTCGGGGAAGCAGGTGGCCGCAAACACCGAGAACATCGAGTTTTGGCTGAACCCGGAGACGTAGATCTTGTCCGCATCGACCGTGCCCGCTTCAACCATCTCGTCGACTTTGGCGAACGCCGCTTCGAGGTAGGCGATCTCGGGGGTGCTCTCGGGGTCGCACTGAGCACCGTGGTTGGCGGCGTTGATCTCGTTGTTGAGCGGAAAGCGCCAGCCGCCCGTGGGGGACGACAATTCCATGGTGCGCACGTTGTAGTGTCGCGCAAGCTGCATCACCTCGTTCGGGTTCTGCAGCGCGTTTTCGGTGTAGCAGTCCGGCAGCATGACCATGGGGAGGGCCTCGCTGGGGTTGTCCGGATCCACATAGGTCGTCAAGCACCGCTCTTCGCCGTTTTGTTCGAAGCTGTCGGTGGTGAAGCCGGCTTCGGTGCTGATTTCACAGGGAACGACGGTTGCGGCCGGCGCATCGCCGGGGTCGGTCGGTGCGTCGCCGGATTCTTTCCCGTCATCGGCGGAGCAGGCGACGAACAGCGCAAGAAGCGCAGCGGATGCGGTGTGGTTCATGATCGGTCTCCTCGATTCTCCTGCGGTTATACACCGCGGCCCGCTGGACCGGCATGAAGTACCGAAACCCAACGGGGATTGTGTGGGTTCAAGGACAATTTTCGAACGCCCAAAGCGTCGCCTCGCTCCGCGGTACGGAGATTGGGTCAGCGCATCATGGGTTCAGTCGACGGCGACTTACCGGTTCCACAGGAAGAAGTCGTTGCGGTAGATCTTCTTCACGGTCGCGAGCGATTTCTCGGAGAGCGCGGTGTTCACGGTGCCGCTCGATGGCGAGGTGTTCTTCCGTGTCAACCCCACAAAGTGCTGAGGGACCAACCGCGCGACAATGTTCATGTCGGTGGTCAGGGTCTCTTGGCGCAGCATGATGCTCGGCTTGGTCTGGGTGTAGTAATACCACTGGGGGATGAAGTGCATGTTCGACACCAACCGCTCGAGGTTGTTGTCGTAGAACGACAAGAATCCGTTGATGTCGGTTCCGAGCCCGTGATTCAGGATGTCTTCTCGAACCGTGTTTCCGCGGAACTTGTGGAGCATGGACAGCGAATACTTGTAGGCGGAGACGAAGCGCGCGATCGGGTTGCGCAGGACCGTGAAGCGGATGAACTCGTCGCTCATGAGCGGCTGGTCGCTCTCGGTTCCGATGGAATGGTCCGAGGTCTGGTGGTCCATTCCAAAGGCATTGACCACAGCCATGCCGGCCGTCTTGGGGATGTGGACAAAGACCAGGTTGGTGTCGTGGATTTGGCGCATCGGTGGTCCGCGTTTGGCAATCGGGGATCGCGCGACGCACCAGTGCACCGACGATCGACGGACCCGTCATCGGACGCGGCAGACCGGCCTTTACACCGGTTTGGGTTCGGGCCCGGTTTTCTTCGGCTTGCGTCCGCCTTGTTCACTGGCGACCGATGCGGTCTAATGCCTTCACCTTCGCCGGAGTTTGCAGCCCATGACCGCGCCCGCCACCCCCGCCATCGTGAATCGGTTGCTGGGCGAGGTGCGCGGCCGCGACCTGAGCCCGGAGCAGATCATCGTGCTGGTGCGGGTGTTGACCAAGCACGGGTGTCTGGCGGCGTTCTGCGATCGGCTGAACGAGGGCCCTCTGCGGACCGCGGGCGGCGCCCGGTTGCGCTTTGAGCTTGCCCGCGTGTTGAGCCGGCAGCCCGAAGCCGCTGCTGCGCTGGAGCACGCGGTGCGGGCCGACCCGACCTGCGCCGTCACGGCCCGCCGGGCGGTGGAGTTCTTCATGGCCGCCCGCGACAACGGCCGGGCCATGGCACTCGTGGATGCCGCGCTGGTGCACGTCCCCGACGCCCTTCCGCTGCTGCGGCTGCGCGCCATCTTGAGCAGCCATGTGCGCCCCGATGCGGCCGACCCCGACATTGGGGCGGCCTGGGACGCCCAGCCCGCCGATTGGTGGGTGGTGCTCGACTGCTGGGCGCGCGTGGGGCGCCACGACCGCATCGATGCGGCCCTGGCGCAGCACCGCGCGCGGCACCCCCGCGACCCCACGGTCCATACCGCCATCGGTCGCATGGCCTTGTGGCGGGGCGACACCGTTGCAGCCAAGGCCGAAGCAGAGCGGGCGCGGGAGATCGAACCCGCCAACCGGGAGGCGGCATTTTTGTTGGGGGCATCTGCCGTGCTCGAGGGGCGGCTGGACGAAGCCCAGCCGTGGTTGGACACGGCCATCGACGGCGACGGCCCAGTTCGGTGGCTGGCCATGGACGCCGCCCACACCTTTCGGTCCTGCATGGAGCGCGACCGCGGGCAGTTCAGCGTGGGCATGAAGAGCGCTTCGCAGGCGATGTTCTGCGCCCAGGACTACAACGTGGCCGCCCACATCGCGCGCATCACCAACGCGTTCTACGTCTACGACAAGGGGCGCACCATCGACCCCCGGTTTTTGGAAGTGGGCAGCCAGGTGCGCGACCTCGCCGACGATCCGGACACGGCGTGGAACGGCAAGACCCGCACGTTCATCGAGGGCATCGGTCAAGCGGAGCGGCGCTTGTCGGGCAACCGAACGGCCCTGTCGACGTGGGTCGACGACGCGGGGCGGCTGCACCGCCATGCGGTGCCGCCCTACCCCCGCCACCTCGCCCGGCTGACGCAGATGCTGGTGCGGGTGCGCCCGCCCGATGCCGTGTTGGCGGAATTCGAGCGGCTCGCCGCGGTGCACCCCAACGACCCGACGGTCTTCACCTATCGGGGCGAGTTTCGGGTGTGGATGGGCGACTTCGACGCGGCCTCGGCTGACTTTGAGGCGGCGCTCGCCATCGATCCCCGCACGACCTGGGCGTGGATCGGTCTGGCGGCAGCCCAGATCGGCCGGGGCGAGCTGCACCGGTCCCTCGACACCTTGGCCGAGGGCATCGTGACGGTGCAGTACGAGGGGCCCACGGTCTTTGTGTACCGGGGCGAGGCCCGGCGCCTGCTCGGCGAGCACGACGCGGCGATGGTGGACCTGACGAAGGCGACGGGCGACAAGCCCCAGCGGCTCAGCGCGTGGATCAACCGGGCCTTGGTGGCCGAGGCGATGGGCAACGCAGCACCCGTGGCCGCGCTGACGGCGGCGCTCGCCGCCAGCAACCCGGGGCTGTGGCACGACATCCAGCGGCACCCCGGGGGGTCCGAGCGGCCCTTGGAGGCGTGTCTGGCCCTGATGCGGGGCAACCGTTCGTCGACGGTGCTGACCTACCGCACACCGGACGGCACGGTGCGGCTGATCGACTGGCAGCGCCGCCACGCGACCGACGCGCTGCGGGCGGCGTTTGGGGGGCTGTAGGGCCCGGCAGCGGCGCTCAAGCGCCCGTTGTGCGATGATCATCAAAATGTGATTTTCGGGCCTCCAAGCTGTGGTAGCCTCGCGTCTCGCGGCTCGACGGAGGTGGTCATGCGCGCACAGGTTTTGGGTTCATTTGGGTTGGTTTCACTGGTGGCGGGCTGCACGCCGAGCACCACGGCCGAGGTTGGCGATTCGGGGATGCTGAACGCCTTGGCGCAGATTCGGGCGGTGAACATGCCGCTCGAGCAGGGCGACCCGGTGTTCACCCCCGAGCGCGGCTTCAAGGTCCAGCTTCGCGGGAACATCGCCGACACGATGGCCCCGCGGGCCTTCGCCCAGCTGGCCGACGGCAGCTTCCGCCTGAACGCCCACGACTTCATTGCGCATGTGAGTCCGGACCGCCTTCAGCTTCACACCTCCGAAGATCCCGAAGGCATCTCGATTCAGCTGAGCAAGTGGGGCCGCGGCGGGCAGCTGAACCCTGTGGCCGAGAGCTTGCTGACCGGCGAGAAAGACGAAGCCTTTGGCGGCGTGGACCTGGTCGAAGCCGAGCGCGGCGTGCTGATCGAGTGGTTCGACGGCGGAACCCGGGGCATGGAGCACGGGTGGACGATCGCGGGTCGTCCGGATGGCGACGAGCTTCTGGGCTTCGAACTGAAGGTCGATGCAGCCCAGGTGGACGTGAGCATCGATGCGCAGCGTGCGTGGATCGAATCGGACCGTGGAACCACGTGGAACGTGACGGGCTTGGAAGCGTGGGATGCGGAAGGCCGGGCGTTGGAGCTGTGGATGGAGCCGTCGGATGCGGGCTTGATGGTCCGTGTGGATGACCTTGAGGCGGTGTATCCCATCACGGTTGACCCTTGGTACACCACCACGTCGACGGAGATTCAGAACACAACCTCTTCGGCTACGAGTGGTTCGACTTCACGTACCGGGAACATTTATGATTCCGGCAGCGGTTGTGGGCCGGCTCCAGGCTACATGGGCGAAAGCTGGGATTTAGGCCATTGTGGGACCTATAGTGGGACGATAACATGGGCATCGTCTACCGGTTTTGCCAGCGATCTCAGTGATGATTTCAGTGGGAGCTCTGCAGACTTTAGATACGGCACACTTGTTCGCGGTTTATCGGATACAAACGGTGACGGCACAGACGAGTTGTTGGTGGCGTCGCACACGTGGCTTCTGGATTGCAGCAGCTTAAATCTAACTCCCGTCAGTACGGGCACAATCAATCCGGAGAAGTGGGACTTAACTCGAGGTGATCCGGTCTCTGTAAGTGGGTCGATTGGGTTGGGTCCGTGCTCCCTGGAGGGAGGCCGTGCTTTCCTGTACAACGGTCGCGAAGGTGGACTCAACGAGAGTCATGTTGACACCATGCGTGGCGATGGCTCGACTGACCATTTTGGCCGTAGCGTCCTCACATCAGGCGACTTCAACGGTGATGGTCATCAGGATCTTTTATTTGGCATCCCCCGCGACGATGACGGTGGCGAGGATGCGGGTTCGTTGCGATTGTTCCCGGGATCGTCGATTGGCATCAGTGATTCGGCCGTGACGACGATTCACGGTGAGGCTGATGGCGAAAATCTGGGTCTGCACACGTACCGGTTTGGTGCGGGCGATTTGAACGGCGATGGCAAGGATGACTTGGTGCTGGGTATCCCCACCGATGACACCACCGGAGGTGATGCGGGGAAGATCGTCGTCTACATGGGAACAGCCGCATTCCTTCCTGCGGACTTCATTTCAGTGACGCTGTATGGC
>JAYZVA010000057.1:0-8422 GCA_036156175.1 Myxococcota bacterium | reverse complement strand
GCGAAGCTGCCGGGGTCGACATCGTTGTGATGGGGCAGACTTCGAGCACCGATGCGGGAAATCGGCTCGATGTCGGTGCCGTGTTCGTCGAGACCCCGGAAGCACGGCAGCGCGAGTCCATTTTGTACGACGACTCGATCTTGTCGCATCGCGCCTCCATCCTTAAGGCCACCTACGCCGCCCTGTTTTTGACGCCTCCCAACAACCCCACAATGCCCGACGCCGCCCTGGTCGAGGCGGCAATCACACCACCAACGGTCTCGGGTGCACTCACAAGTCCCGTCAGTCACCTGGCGTGGGTTCCGCTTCCCGGAATCACCGCGTACCGGCAAGGCGACACCGCGCAGTTCGCAACAGCGCTGGGCATCGTTGGGGCGGGTACAGCGGCCTCCGTGGCTTGGTCGGGGCACGCCGCGTACTCAGCCCCCCAAATGGTCGCCATGAACGCCATGACGGCCTACGGACTCACCGTCTTGGTGAACCACGTGTTCATCACCGATCCCCGCTGACCGTCGCCGAGCTTGGCGGATGCGCCTCAGGGGCTCAGGAAGATCGTTGCGGTCTCACCGGCTGAAGCAAAGGACACAGCGCGGGAGGTTGTGAAGGCCGCACCATCAGCGGGCGTGACCACGAAGGTGTGACTGCCCGGGGTGCACGCAACCGTGAGCGGCAACGAACCGACATTTTTTCCGTCCATCGACACGGCTGCACCCGCGGTACCCAGCAGGTTGCACTTGCCCGACACCCTCGAAGGTTCCAGCCGAAACGGCACGGTCACCTGTGCCGACTGGACGTTGACCACGCGGGCGTTCGCTTTGTAGTCGTCCTTCTCAACGCGCACTTCATGGGTTCCGAAGGTCACTTCCGTCTCGGTCGGACTGCGTCCGATTCGACGCCCATCCACAAACACCATGGCGTCGGTCGGATCGGTCGAGATCGTGAGGCGCCCCCGCGCCGGCGCTTCCGAGGGCGCTCCCCATGGATTGGCCGCCGCGGCGGGGGCGGGCGCAGGAGCAGCACTCGACGCGGCTGGCGCGCCAGTCCAAACGCTCACCGGGTCCTTCTTGGACGCCGCCCGGCTCGCCTTCGCGACCTTCGCTGCTTTCGCAGGTGAACCAGCCTGAGGGGTCCTCGCGGCCTTGGCTGCTTTGGCAGCCCGTGGGGGGCTTGGAGTCGTGGCCCGCGCGGTGGAAGACGCTGAAGCCGGTGGCGCGGCCCGCGTCGCGGGCTCGTCAACGACCGGCTCATCCGGCGGCTCTTCAACCTCTCCGGCTTCGGCCCCGGCACCCTCGGCCACCGCTCCGTCTCCGTCTTCCGTGTCCCCATCGACAAGCGCGTCCAAGGTCGGTTCGTCGACCGGGTTCGGCACCGGTTTCGGGGCGGGGGCGGGAGCCTGTTGTTCCGCAACCGCTTGCACAGCCGGCGTCTCGGGAGCGTCGTCCCCGCTGGACAGCAGCATGGTCAACAGAACCGCTGCAGCGAGCACAACGACGCCGCCAACAACCATGCCTTTGGGTATGGGCTGACTCTGAGTGGAGCTCACTTCGTCCCAAGGGTCATCATCGGCAAAGCCCACGTCGTCCGCAAAGCCCACGTCATCCGCAAAACCCACGTCGTCCGCAAAGCCCACGTCGTCGTCAAAACCCACGTCGTCGTCAAAACCGGGCAAGCCTGCGTCATCCGGCACGCCGCCATCTTGAGATGCGCCCTCGGATGGGGGAATCGGCAACGTGTCCTCTTCGTCGACAAAGGTCGTTGCGTCGGCCACCGACGAGTCCCCACTCGCGTCGACTCCCAGCGGCTCATCGCCAAACCAAGAGTCGTCCAGAGCGGCCGCTGGCTCGGGAACTTCGAGTCCAGGCGGCGCATCCGTGGGTTCAACCGGCGGCACCGCTTCCGGGACATCCACAGCAAGCGGCGAAGGCGGAACCGAAATTGCGGGAGGCGGCACGTCGTCCGTCGGCTCGGGTTCGTCCAACAGGGTGTCCTGCTCCAGGAGTCCGTGCAGATCCGCAGCGGGGTTGGGCTCGGGGGGCGGCTCAGGCGGTGACACTTCGACTGCAGCCGGCTCTTCGATGACCGTGGGCAGCTCATCGAGGGGTGCCGGTGCGGGCACGTCCAGGGGCGCTGGTGCAGGCACGCGCACCCCACCTGCAGGAGGCGGTGCCGGGCGCGCGGCAGCACCGGATGACGGTGCCGCGACGTCCAGCATGTCGGCCACGGACGGTCGACCAAACATTCCCCGCCGCGCTCGGCGAGGTTTGATCTCTGTCACGGCCGCTGCCAGCGGAATGCCTTTGGCTGGACTGGGCAATGCGGTCGGATCATCGTTCTCCGCCACGCACTGCACGAGGGGCGCGCCATCCTCGAAACAGAAATCCACGCGGTCGTCATACGTTGCCTGGCACAGGGGGCATTGCTTCATCGGTCCTCGAGTCTGCGCGGGTAGAGTCCGCACCGTCTTGGCTTGAGAGTATACCCAAACGCGCGCGACTCGCGGCGCCCCGCGGCAGATGCGCGGCAAGAGAGCAGTCTACATTTCAGCGTAAAGGCCCTTAATATGCCGAGAAATCACGACTCTCTGCACCTGATTGGTGCCCTCGACGATTTGCATCACCTTTGCATCCCGCATGTACCGCTCAACCGGATATTCGCGCGTATAGCCGTATCCACCCAGCACTTGAACCGCGTCCGTTGCCACTTTGATGGAGGCGTCCGTTGCCACGCATTTGGCCATGGCAGCGATGTGGCTGTATGGTCGGTTCGCATCGCGGAGCGCGGCCGCTTTCTGAACCAGAAGCCGGCTCGATTCGATCTGGCACGCCATGTCGGCGATCATGAACCCGACTCCTTGGAAGTCGATGATGGGCTGGTTGAATTGCACGCGCTGGGTGGCATACGCCGCAGCGGTGTCCATCGCGGCTTGCGCAATCCCAACGGAGATGGCGGCAATGGTGATTCGCCCCGAGTCCAATGCGCTCATGGCGACCTTGAACCCATCGCCCTCGGCACCGATCCGATTGGTGGCGGGAATCCGCACGTTCTTCATCACCAACTCCACGGTTGGGGATGAACGGAGCCCCATTTTTTCTTCCTTCTTGCCAAATGACAAACCATCCGCATCGCCGGGCACAAGGAAGGCACTCACGCCCCGCGGCCCGGGCCCACCGGTGCGCGCCATGACCACATAAATGGACGCGTATCCACCGTGCGTAATCCAAAACTTCGTGCCGTTGAGCACGTAGTCGTCGCCGTCGCGCTCGGCCGTTGCCTGGAGGCTCCCGGCGTCCGAGCCGGAGTCGGGCTCCGAGAGCGCAAAAGCGCCGATGGTTTCCCCCATGGCCAACCCCGGCAGGTGCGCTGCCTTTTGTTCTTCGGTGCCCATGGACGCCAAGATCACCTGTGGCAGCCCCGTAACGGCGACGCTCACTGCGTAGCTCGCACTGACCTTGGCGATCTCTTCGAGGATGATGGCGTATTCCACGTAGCCAAGCCCCAGTCCACCGTGCGCCTCCGGGGTGGGCACACCGCAAAGGCCGGCCTCGCCCAAGGCAGCCAGGTGCTCGGGACGGAAGCGTTCGGCTTCGTCGTCTTCTTTCAGCGTTCCACCCAAAATTGCGGCCGCTGCATCCGCAGCAGCTTCTTTCAATGCGACTTGCTCTTCGGTCAGTTCAAACATGGTGCGCACCTCTTCGCAGGCTGGCTAACCGCATCCAGTCTGCCGCGGCAGCGCCAATCGCGGACGATCCGGAAAAGTGCGGGCATGTCCGCGCGACGAAGCCGGGTGGATCCGCAATGAAACCCCAAGTGCTACGTGGGGTTTGCCGCGTTCTGCGCGGCCGCGGCCTGTGCCCGGAACGCTTCCACGACCTGTTCGCCTTTTCCGAGGGCCATGGGGCCGAGCTCGAGTGTGGAATCGAACCGAGTGTTGGCGCGCACGACCACCGCCGTCGAGAAATCGGCGGCCATCGCATCCAATACTTCTCGAACTTTGGCGCCGCGCCCGTCCACGGTGTCCAGTGTGATGCGGATGAGCGTCTGCGAATCGCCCACTCCTTCCAACTCCACGGCGGAAATGTTGGGGCGAATGTCGATGACGCGCATCTGCGGCCCCCGACGGCGTTTCTTTTTCTTGTTGCGCCGCTCGACCTCGATGCGGTCGCGGACGAGCAACCCAGCGACGACGGGCTCCCACTGATCGGTTTCCCCGTCCACAATCACCACGTAGTCCATTCCCGCAACCGAACTCATCAACGACGGAGCCTTCAGGGGAACCTCGGCGACCCCAAACACCCGGAATCCGGTCGGAACTTTTTCGGCAAGCTCCGCCAACAGCGCCTCGGGGTCGACCCGTTGATTGAGCGTGATGTCCATGTACTCGCCCAGTGACGCCTCCGCGACGGGTCGAGCGGACGAGAACGCCACCTTGGGATGCGGGTGAAAGCCCTGGCTGTAGACCAAGGGGACTTTGGCTCGACGCAGCGTGCGCAGCCACGCGTTCATGCTCTCCAGATGACTGAGATAGCGTGCTCCCCCAACGGTCCCCGTGCGGAGCACCAGCCGCTGCACTGCCGGCGCTTCGGGTGGACGGATCGGTGGGAGCCCAGGACGAGGCGGCTTCAACCCCATCTCTGCCGGAGCCGGCGGGCGGGTCCAGTCTTTCTCGGCACGGCTGCCCTTTCGACTTTTGCGAAGCATGGACGCGCACAGCTGGCGCTCTTCGTCGATCACGCCGCAATGGTGGCAACGCAGATGGCGACAGTCTTCGGCGTGTTTCAGCTCGGTGGCGCGCTGCCAGTCCTCTTGGAACCAGGACTTGGGGATCAGAAGGTCGATGTGGTCCCAGGGCAGCCGTTCATCAAGGGCGCGCTCTCGCAGTGCGTCGTCGACGTCAAAGCCGGTCTCCTCAATGGCCTGCATCCAGAGGTCCATTCGCCGATGCTCGTCCCAAGCGTCGAACCGGCACCCAAGTTGGTGCGCGCGCTCGAGGAGGTCCGCCGTGCGACGATCGGTCCGCGAAACCAGGCCCTCCAGCCACGTCTCTGCCGGGTCGTGACGCCCAAACTTGACACCATTCTTTTGGCGAAAGCGTTCCAGAAGAATGCCTTGCCGGCGCCGAGTTTCCTCGAGCCCGAGTTGCTGCGACCACTGAAATGGCGTGAAGGGCTTGGGCACGAAGGTCGAGACCCCGGTGTTGACCTTTGCCTTGGGGTTCCACTCTCTGCCCACGGCGAGCGTGCGCAACGTCAGGTCGGCGATCGCTTCGATGTCATCGTCGCGCTCGGTTGGAAGTCCAATCATGAAATACAGCTTCACGTGGTCCCAGCCCAGCTTGAACGCGCTGCTGCTCATGTTGAGCAGGTCTTCATCCGGAATCCACTTGTTGATCACGGCGCGAAGGCGCGGGCTCGCCGCCTCGGGAGCAAATGTCAGTCCCGTCCGCCGGATTCCCGCCACCATATCGGCCAGTTCCACCGAGAAGGAGTCGAGTCGAAGGGACGGGAGGGACACCCCTACCCGCTCTGGGGCGGCACGTCGGACCACACTGTCCACCATTTGCCGCACGCTGCTGTAGTCGCAGGTCGACAACAACACAAGAGAGACCTCTTCGTAACCGGTGGTCTCCAGCGTGCGGTCCATGAGGTCGTTGATGTTCTCGATGGACCGTTCGCGCACCGGTCGGGTCGTCATGCCGGCCTGACAGAACCGACACCCTTGAGTGCAGCCTCGCAGCACCTCAAGCGAGACCCGGTCGTGAACCTGCTGCGTAAACGGCACGATGTAGTCCACGGGAAAGGTGGCCCCGTTGAGGTCGCGGGCAATCCGCTTGCGAATCTTCGGTCCATCAACGGGCGGCAGCACCCGGCCATCCGGCAGGGTTTCCATCGGGTAGCGTGCGGGAACGTAGACGCCCTCGACTCCCGCGAGCGCATCGAGCCGGTCTTCCCGACCCGCCACCAAGTCGAACACTCGGGCGATCTCGGTCACGACGTCTTCCCCGTCTCCAATCACGAAGAAATCCATGAACGCTGCGAGCGGCTCGGGGTTGAAAACCGCCGGACCGCCGGCAAAGGTCAACGGATGACCATCGGACCGGTCCCGGGTCCGAAGCGGCATGCCCGCAAGCTCGATCATGTTCAGAATGTTGGTGAAGGTCAGCTCGGATTGAAGGGTGAAGCCAATCCCATCAAACTGGTCCAGCGAGTCCTTGCTCTCCAACCCAAACAGCGGCAGCCCCCGTTCTCGGAGCAGCGCTTCCATATCGACCCCGGGCGCATAGACCCGCTCGGCTGCGATGCCATCCATCTGGTTCAGGATCGTGTACAAGATGTGAATGCCGAGGTTGCCCAACCCGAGGTCGTAGAGATCGGGAAAAGCGAGCGCCAGCCGTACCCGCGCGTCGGGTTTGTGAACCGCGTTGATTTCCGTACCCAGATAGCGGCTTGGCTTCTGGACTAAGGGCAGGAGTTCTGTTTCGAGAATGGTGGACAGGTTCATCGGGCGACGGTAGCCCACGAAGACGCCAATTCCAAGCCCCGAGACTGCTATTGTCACGGCGGCGTTGCAAAACTGTGAGGGCAGCATGAAACGGTGGCGGGGCGTGATCGCACTGAGCACGGTGGCTGGAGTCGCGAGCGTGATGGTTCGTTTTGCACTGGGCAACGTCCCACGGGGCGGTGAGATCGTCGCCCCTGCACCCGATGCTCCGGTCCCAACGCTGCAGTCCGGTGACGAGTTGACCGTGGTGAGTTGGAACATTCACTACGGCGGCGGTCCCACCCTCGAAGTGGGCCGGGGTCAGAGCCGGGAAGAGGTGATCCGGCACCTCGAGGCAATCGCGGGGTTCATTCGGGACTCGGAAGCCGACATTGTCGCGCTGCAAGAAGTCGACCGCCGTGCGATTCGGTCCCATGACATCGACCAGCTGGCGTGGCTGCAACAAGCCACCAACCTCGCCTACGCGGCGTGGACGCCCACCTGGGATGCCGGCTGGGTGCCACACCCCGGCCTCAACCCAAGGACACAAATCGGACGCGTGCGCTCGGGACAAGTCATCTTGTCGCGATTTCCACTCACGGCGGACGCACACATTCGACTGCCCCAGCCACCCCAGAGTGTCCCCCTCTACAACCGCTTCTACCTCCACCGGCACCTCTCTGAAGTGCGCGCCATCATCAACGAATCGCGCTCATTGCGCGTGATCAACGCCCACCTGGAAGCCTTTCATGTTGGGAACCGGCAAGAGCATGCAGCCGAAGCCATTCGCACCGTGGGCGATGACACCGACTACACCTTGTTTCTCGGCGATATGAATTGCACCCCGCCGGAAGCGGCCCTGCGGTCGGCATTCCCCGACGAGCCCGACACCGACATGTCGGCCGACGACACCATTGCTTTGCTGCGCGGAATCGATGGATTGACCGAGGTCGTCCCCACCGCCGTCTACGCCGCCAATGAGTCGGCTTGGTTCACCTTTCCGGCCCATGCCCCCAACCGCAGACTGGACTACATCTTCCACGGCGAAAAATTGTCACTGGTCCGAGCGGAGGTTCCCGAGTTCGACTCGCCCGCGTCGGACCACCTGCCCGTCGTCGCCCGGTTTCGCCTCGAGTAGCCGGAGCCGGTCCATCCCAATGCCACGACACACGGCGCGATCCCCTGTCGCTGGTCCCGGATTCAGTGGTACAATCGCCGCAGAGGAGTTGGTGTGGCTCGCAGGGAAAAAGTCGACCGCGTCTTGTTGACCAAGATGGCGAACATCGAGCAGCGCATGAATCTGCTCAAGTTGACCTATGAGAAGTACTTTGCGGGGACCGACCCCATCGAGCCCATCAAGGAACGCGAGACACTGAAGCGGGACATGCGAGACATCGACCGAACGCCGATGAACTCGACCCGAGAGAAGTACCGCTGGCGCTCGGTGAAAGCCCGCATGTCTTCCCTCGAGAACTACTGGCAACGGAACCTCGTCATGATCGAGCGCGGTACGCACCCCAAGATGAAGTTTCGGGCCGACGCAAAGGAACGAGCGGCCGGCCAGCACTCGCAGAACAGCGCCACCGCCCGGTTGGAGGCACAACGTCAAGCACGCGCTCGAGAAGAAGCCAAAGAAGGCCAAATGCGAGAACTGTTCAACGAATATATGAAGGCTCGCAAGCAGTGCGGTCAGGATTCGAACATGAATTACCGCCAGGTGCGCGCCGCATTGAACAACCAGGCGCGGTCCATTCAAACCAAAGAGTCGTGCAAGGACGTCAAGTTCAAGGTCAAGGTCAAAGGTGGCAAGGCCAGCATCACGGCGATCCCCGTGCGTTGACGCACCCCCCTCATCGGTCTAGGATGTAAGCATGGGAACAAAGACACTGGCATTGGGAAAGCAGGCGATGATCTTGGAACGCCGGGACTGGGTCCTCTGGGCCAT
>JAYZVA010000056.1:0-10280 GCA_036156175.1 Myxococcota bacterium | reverse complement strand
GACTTGCCATGTGGCATTGGCGTCATCGCAGTCGTCCGCGTTGGCGACCCGCCCGTCGTACCCGCCGCAAGAATCGATGGCGTCGTCGGGATTGCCGAAGCCGTCTTGGTCGGCATCGGCGTACCACGGCGAGAGCGAGAGCCCTTCATCGATGGCGCCATCGCAGTTGTTGTCGGCGCCGTCGCACGCCTCATCGGCACCGGGAAACACCGAAGCATCGGCGTCGTCGCAGTCGCCGTCCGTTGCGACGTGGCCATCGGGCTGCGTGCAGCGGTAGGTCACGTCATCGGTGTCGCCGAATCCGTCTTCGTCTTTGTCGACGTACCACGCTTGGGGTGCGCCAATCGACGCGTCGTTGTCGTCGCAGTCGTCGGCAATCGTGGTCCCGTCTTCGTCGGGATCGAGTCGCCACTGCTCGTGCTTATCGGAAATGAATGCGCAACCCGAACCGGTTGCCAGCAACAACAAGACGCGCATCGCGAACCTCACTTTCGGGATGGATTATTGCACGGGACCGCGCGGCCTGCGCGCACAACCGACGTTGGGGAGAATGGGCCGCCCGACGGAAGAGCGGTTCGACCACTCCCCACGACCACGACAGACGGCGTGCGGCGGAGCAACCCGCCCCTCACTCTTCGCCCGGTGAACCGCGATCATTCGATCCGGCGCGCCGCACGGTCCACGCAAACCACGCCGCAACGGCCAGCAGCGGGATTCCCACCGGCGGAGGCAGCGTCCACGACAGCGCCGCGATGAACACCCCGAAGAAACCCACCACCCACAGCGGGGTTCCGGCCCGGTAACGAGCCGGTATGCGGTCCTCATCGACCACCAACAAGAGCCGCCCCGATCCCACGTCCCGGTGCCGCCAACCGCGATCGCGCTCCAAACGCCCCAGTCCCCCCACCATCACTTGGCGGAGAACCGGCACGCCAATGGAGTGCCGACCGCGACCGGTCACAAACAGCAGGCCCCCGCATCCCAGGCTCTCCGCGCACGCGGCCACTTCCCTCAAGACCGCTTTGGTCAAGGCAGCGTTGAGATCGTGGAGGTCGATCGTCACCACTCCCCCATCGACCCAGACATGGGTCTGAACCGTCCACGGACGCTCAGCGGCCCACCGAAGCGATTGGGCCCGGGTTTGAATGTCGGCCAGCGTTTGGCGGATCGTCTGGAGGTCGGAAGTTTCGTCATGCATCGGAGCGCTCCGAGGATACAACGAGAGTGCGCCTCCCCCGGGCTCAAGTGCTTCGCTCCCCGATCCGATCCACACCCCGAGGCTCCTCATGGTATCCATTTTTGCCCTGCTCGCGCTCCCCGCCTTGGCGTTCGAGGTTCGAACCGACGAACTGGGTCAAGAGGTGCGATGGCGCCGCCACACCATCCGGTATCGGGTCAACCCCGAAGGCGACCACGGACTCAGCGTCGCAGCGGTCGACACGTTGATCGCCGCCGCCACACGGGAATGGACCGACCCGGTGGACGGCAAGCTTGCCTTCGCCAACGCGGGCAAGACCGCCATCCGCACGGCTCGCCACGACGACGATGCGAACGCAATCTACTTCGAAGACGACTGGAAAGAGGACCCGGGGCTGCTGGCCGTGACGTACCTCTGGTCCACCACAGACGGCGAGATCGTCGGCTTCGACATGGCGTTGAACTCGGAGCACCATGACTGGGCCATCGATGGGAGTCCGGAAGCAAACGACCTGCTCAACACGCTGTCCCATGAGTTCGGCCACGCGCTCGGAATCGAACACAGTCCAGTGGTCGAGATGGCAACCATGTACCCATCCTCTCCCCTCGGCGAGGTCAAAAAACGCGACCTGCACACCGACGACATCCACGCCGTTGAGCACCTCTACGCACGCACGGCCAATGGCGAAGCCCCCGCGGGAGCGGGATGTGCCACGGCCCCGCTGCGTTCCATCCCGGGCCTGCTGTGGCTCGGATTCCCCTTGCTCGCCGTCCTCCGGCGGACGGATCCCCAATGATTGCCTCCGCCCTGCTCTTTGCCGCGACCGCCATCGCCTCCACCCCCAGCCTCACCGTGGTGGCCCAGACGCCCGATGTCCAACAGCTGACGGCGCAATCGGACCGGGTGGTTCGCGGCGAGGTCCTGACCACTCGCACCCAGCACGAGACCGACAACGCCTACACCGTGGCCACCGTTCGCGTGCTCGAGACGCTTCGGGGTCATGCCAGCCCCGTGATCGACGTGCGCATGCCCGGCGCAAGCTTCGCGAAGCACGACCTGACGGTCCATGGCGGCGCCCGCCTGATGGTGGGTCACGAGGTGCTGCTGTTCCTCACGGGTGACCGCATCGTCAACATGGGCGGCGGGGCCTTTGTGATCAAAGACGGCGCCGCGTGGCGGGGCGCCGCTGCGTGGACGTGGTCGGACCCCGAGACGCTGGGCGACCACCGAGACGAACACTACGTGAGCGTGGACATCGATGAAGTCAAGCGGTTGCTTCGGTGAAGGTCACTCGCTCTTCTTGTATTTTGCGCCCTTCTTCAACCGGCTGCTCACGATCGCTTTCTGCCGCTCTTTGTACAGCGCGTGCGCGTTCTCGCCCTCTTCGTTGAGCCGCGCCGTCTCTTTGTCGAGCACCTGAAATTCCACCAACACCATCGCGGTGCGGCCCAGCAGTGCCCCGTACCGAACGTTCACCAAGTGGTCCACCCGCACCGGAAAATCAACGATGAAGTTGACCATGCGGTAGCTTGCACCGGAGAACGGATTCTCCTTGGGGTTTAAGGTGCTGTCTTCGGCCGGATGCCCCCCCTGCATGCCGCGTAAAAAATCGGCGTATTCGGGACGCTGAAGCACCTCGTTGAGGTGAACCAGGTTGTTGTGGCTCTCGCCCGGGATCAAGTAGTTGAACGGAAACAAGTTCTCCGTCAGCCATGCGATGGCGGGCAGCACGTGCTCCCGCTGTTCCGTGACGATCCGAAACCGCAGCTTGTCAAAGACGGTGGCGGCGATGTTCTCTTTCTTGGCCAGCAACTTGGTGATGACCGAGTTTCGGGTCTTTCGGCTCCCGTAAAACGCCACAAGCGGGAAGCCCGCTTGGCGCATTTTATCGGCCGCGCTCACAATGCGGCGTTCCGCCAAGTCGAGAAGATCGGCCTCGCTCAGTGGCGTTTGGTGCTTCAGTTCTGCGGTCTCAAGGTGATTGATGACGTGCATCAGCTTGAGGATGACGCAGGCCTGAATCTGCCGACGGCGGAACCCGCCGGTCTTCGAGGCCTCCACAAAGACATCGCGCACATCCGCGGGCGCGCGAAGATCCTCGGGAAAGTGCAGGCCCAGGTGGTCCTCCAGGTAGTTGACCGACTCCCCGTAGACGAACCGAAGCCGCCGCTCGTCCTCGGGATCGTTGGGGTCGAGCAAATGCAATCGCAGAAAGCGGTCGACGTCCGCGCGCGAACGAAAGTTCGACCGGTTCCAATCGATCACCGAGTTGCCGTGCACGATGAGGCGAACCGTTTCCAGTTGATCGGGCGTGAGCGCCAGACCCGAAAGGGCCGACATTCGCGCCGATAAGCTGAGCACTTCCGATTCGGACACCGCGTCCTCCCGTCCCCGACATCTGACGTACCCGGTTCGTGCCGACGCCGCCAAAGTGAGGTCCAGATGCGGATTTTTTTGCGGTCAAAAGGTCGGTGGGCTCGCCCGCCCATTCAGGGTGTTAGACCCGCTCATGGCCAAGAAAAAATCCGCATTCAGCGTGGCCCTCCGGGCCACCTCGTACCTCTTCTCCTGCGCTCACATCGTTGTTCCGCTCGCACTGGTGTTTGGGCTCATCGTGGGCCTGCTGGACGTGGCGGTCTTGTCGTTGTTCGCCCCCGAGGCGCTGAAGGGCGGACCCACCGACCAGTCGACCATGATCAAGCTCATGTTTGGGTGGTGGGGCGTCATGCTGTTCATTGAGGTCACCCTGGGCCCCATCCTGGCCGCGATGACCATCTACGCGGCGCGCACCCGAAGCCACGGCGGCTCTGTGAGCTTGGGCAAGGCCCTGAACTTTGCCCTGGCCCGGTACTCGCGAATCTTCAAATGGCACGCCATCGCCATGCTCACCATCCAAATCGGGATGATTGCCATCGTCCCAGGCATTCTCTTCTTGCTCCAGTACGCCTTTGTTGACTCGATCTTGTGCTTGGAAGACGAGGAGCGCCCCCTCAACCGCTCGTCGCGACTGACCAAGGGACGTCGCCGCGGCATATTTTCCTTGGTGTTCGTTTGGCTCATCTTCACCCAAATCCTCGGCTTCATGGAGCTGGCGGCGCTTGGCGAAGGGACCGGCACGCTCATTGCGCTCATGAGCGGGGCGTACTTGTTGAACATTTGGGTGGTGATGGTGTTCTACACGTTCTACGAAGACCGGACTGGAAAAGCCGCCTGAGTCGCTCATGACCGTCGCGAACTTGCTCGATCTGCGGTCAGGCTGGCCACGGGTGCCCGTGCTCGCCGGACTTCCCGGCGGCGCCGCCGCGTGGGCCATCGCGGCAAGGGTTCAAGCCCCAACATTGGTGGTCACGGGGTCGGAGGCCGAGGCCATTCGGCTCGCCGGCGAAGTCGGATTTCACCTTCGCGAAGCCGCACCGGTCGCGGTGATGCCCCCCGATGACGTGCGACCCTACGACGGACTGAGTCCGCATCCCGACGCGGTTCGCGCGCGCATCCGCGCCACATTGTTGCTGCACGAAGGGGCACCGTGCGTCGTGGTGTGCAGCGCGCGGGCGCTGCTCACCCGAATTCTCGCCGCCGACGCAGCGCGCGCACTGACGCACACCGTCTCGGTCGACACCGAAATGGATCGAGAGCGGCTGGTCACCTCCCTGGTGGTCCACGGCTACCACGGCGTGGCGCGGGTCCAAGAGGCCGGCACCGTGTCTCGGCGGGGCGACGTCGT
Organism: Myxococcota bacterium; assembly: GCA_036156175.1. Classification (GTDB taxonomy): domain Bacteria; phylum Myxococcota_A; class UBA796; order UBA796; family UBA796; genus UBA796. Next base: position 5,358 of record JAYZVA010000056.1, on the reverse strand, counting down.
GGATGTGTGGCCCACCAACGCCAGTGGACCCTACCGGATCGAGTTCTTTGACGACGAAGTGGAGAGCATTCGGCACCTCGACGCCGCGACCCTCCGCTCCGACGGCGCGCTCGAACGGCTGCGCATTCCGCCTGCTCGGGAGGCCGTGCCCACCCCCGATGCCCTTCGAAACCTCGGCCAACACACCGCCGAAATGGTCGACCGAATGGGCGCCGGTCAGTCCACGCGTCGCAAGGTGCTTCAGGATCTCCGACAAGGCCTGTGGTTTCCCGGTGCGGAAGACTACGTCGGCGGCATGCACGCGTTGGTGGACGCTTGGTCCCTCACCGAAGACATCATCGTAGTGGACCCGGAGGAGGTGGCGCACCGGCTTGATGCCGCCCACGGGTCCACCATGGACCGCTGGAACGGTCGTTCCTTGGTGGACCGCCCACCGGTCGATCCGGCCGTGCGCCACGGCGATGTGGCGTCGGTTCGGGCCGTCTTTCAAGAACGCGCAACCGGCATCGCTGCCATCGCCATCGACGATGCCCCCGACTACCGTGCCCAAAGCAACGACATGCTGTTTGTCGGCAAGGGTCAGATGGCACCCGTGGTGGGTCGAATCCATCGGTGGCTCGAGGACGGATGGCGGGTGGCGTTGGTCGCCGAGTCTCGCACCCGCGGCGAGCGGTTGTCGGCACTGCTCGCGCCGCACGGGCTGAACCCCGAACGCACCGATGGGGGCCAGTTCGCCGCACCGGGCAAGGTTGCGCTGTGGATCGGCGGACTCGAGCGGGGATTCCACTGCGAGGCGGCCGCGTTGGCGATCGTGACCGCGAGCGAATTGTTCGGCGCCAAGAAGCGACGGGCGCCCGTTCGCAAGACCCTCAAGGAAGCGACCTTGGGCTCGGTGAACGAGCTCAAAGTCGGCGACTTGGTCGTGCACGTTCGCCACGGCGTGGGCCGCTTCGAGCGACTGAAGCGCATCGACTTGGATGGCACGACGCAGGAGTACGCCGAAGTCGAATACCGGGGCGGGGACAAGATGTACCTGCCGGTCACCCGCCTGGACGAACTGTATCGCTACCGAACCATGGGGAACAGCACCCCGCGTCTTGACAAGCTGGGCGGCGAATCCTGGGAAAAACGAAAGGGCAAGGTCAAAGACCGCGTGCTTCGGATGGCCCACGACTTGTTGGAAATGCACGCCGTCCGGGAAGTCAGCGAGGCCCATGCCTATGTGGGGGAACCCGCCGAGCTTCATCAGTTCGTGGAGACCTTTCCCTTCACCGAGACCCAAGATCAGGCCGCCGCCATCGATGAGGTGATGGCCGACCTTGGGTCCTCCACACCGATGGACCGATTGGTTGTGGGGGACGTGGGGTTTGGGAAGACCGAGGTCGCCATGCGGTCGGCCATGCGCGTGGTGTTGGAGGGCCACCAAGTCGCCGTGTTGTGCCCCACCACAGTGCTTGCGTTCCAGCACCGCCAGACCTTCCAAAAACGCTTTGCCGACACCGGCGTCTCCATCGAACTGCTGAGCGGTCAACTCAGCGCGGACGAACGCCGGGCCAAGCTCGCTCGGGTGGCGGACGGAACCGTCGACATCGTGATCGGCACCACCTCCTTGCTGACCCGGGATCTTCGATTCCGCCGTCTGGGACTCGTGGTGGTGGACGAAGAACACCGCTTCGGTGTCCGCCAGAAACACAAACTCAAGCAGATGACGTCTGCCCAGCCCACCGGCCCCGTGCACTACCTGGCCATGAGCGCCACCCCCATTCCTCGGACGCTGCACATGGCGTTGTCGGGCCTGCGCAAGGTGAGCTTGATCACCACGCCCCCACCGGACCGGCGGGCGGTTCAGACCCGGCTCACCAAGTTCAACGATGCGCGGATCCGCGAAGACGTCATGCAAGAGTTGGGGCGTGGCGGCCAGGTGTTCTTTGTCCACAATCGCGTCGCCAGCATCGAGTCAATGGCCAACCGCCTTCGCGAACTGATTCCCGAGGCCACCATCGCTGTGGCGCACGGACAAATGGACTCGGCCCACCTCGAGCGCACCCTGCTGGGGTTCATCAAGCGCGAGTTCCATGTGCTCGTCTGTTCGACCATCATCGAGTCGGGAATCGACATCCCAAGCGTCAACACCATGATTGTGAATCGGGCCGATGAACTGGGGATGGCGCAGCTGTACCAGCTGCGGGGCCGGGTGGGCCGGAGCCACGTGCGGGCCCACTGCACGCTGATGATTCCCGCCGATGAACCCATCCATCCCACCGCGAAAGTGCGGCTTCGAGCGCTTCAAGAACACTCGGACCTGGGCGCGGGGTTTGCAATCGCAACCCGAGACATGGAAGTTCGGGGGTCCGGCACCCTGCTTGGGGAAGCCCAGCACGGACACATTGAAGCGGTCGGCTTTGACACCTACGTGGAGTTGCTCGAAGAGGCCATCGCCATCGCCCGTGGCGACATGAGCCGAAAGCGCCTCGACCCACAGATTGAGGTGCCGGTCGCCACGCTCATCCCCGAAGACTGGATGCCCGACATCCAAGATCGGCTCACGGCTTACCGGGAACTGGCCACCAGCCGAAGCACCGAGGAGGTGCGCGGCGTGTTGTCGGACTGGGAAGATCGATTTGGCGAACCGCCGCCCGAAGTGCTCAACCTGGGATGGGCCGCCGAGGCCAAGGTGCGGGCTCGGCACCTGGGAATCGCCCACATTCGCTGGCACCAAGTGCGTGTGGACTTGGACTTCGATGCGAGCTCACCCGTGCCTCCCGAGGCCGTCGTCGCGTTGGTGAATCAAGACGGTCAGCGGTTCAATCTCGCCCCGATTCCGGGCCAAGAGTCATCGGGTGCCACGCGCCTCGTCGTGCGCTTTACCCCGGCCGAGGGCGAGTGGCCCTTCCGGTTTCTGCACTGGATCTTCCGCCAGTTCGAGACCGGACTCCAAGCCGCCAAGTGAGCGCGAATGGCGTGCCGCAGGGGTGCGCTGCTCAGTGATCGAGGTAGCCCAACGCACGCAGCTCTTCAACGACGTGCGGGGACAACTCCACCTCACGGGCGTCCGCGGATGCCTCCACAAACGAAGCGTCCGATTTGGACACCATCTGCGCCAGACGCTCGGGGTGCGCCGTGCTCAGATCCCGCTCCATTGCCCGGTCCGTCTTCAGGTTGAACAGCTGGCGCTCGCCACCGGAGGATGAAATCAACGCCCAGGGCCCTTCCCGATACAACGACCAATCGCTGGCAAACCGGCCGCCAATGGATTCGCTCCACGAACGGCTCGCCCATGCTTTGGCCACAATGGGTCCGGGCCGCGGTTCCCCGGCCACCACCGGCACCAACGAAGTGCGGCCGGGATGAGCGAGGCCTGCGAGGTCGAGCAGCGTTCCGTACGCGTCGTGCATCTGCACCGGAGTGGAGACCCGCTTGCCGCTCGGCAGCCGACCGGGAGCGGCAATGACCAAGGGCACATCGACCACCTGGGAATACACCGTCAGTCCGTGATCCCACAGACCGTGCTCGCCGAGGTACTCCCCGTGATCCGAGGTCACCGCGACCACCCCTGTGGGGTGCGCTGCAGTCCAGGGCTTCAGCAGCTTGCTGAGCAGAAAATCCGCGGCTTGAACGCCACCGGAGTACAGGTCTTCAATGAGCTCACGATCGCCGGCGGGGACGACCACATCGCCGGTGGTGAGCAGCTTGATTCCACTCATCGCCTGCCCCGGCGGTGTCAGGAGCATGTCGATGCCGGTGGTGGACTCCATCAGGTACGGCACCGACCACGGAGGGGCGGCTTCCGCCGTCTTCAAGCGCGGCTCGTGCCGCTGCGACCACGGGACTGGAAAGACCTCCCACGGGGCGTGGGCGATCAGAATGTTCACAAACAGAAACAGGGGTCGGTCGTCCGAGGGGTCGGCGATGATGGCCTCTGCGCGGCCCGCCAAGGCGTCGTCCTTCATCACCTCGGCGGTCTCGAAGTCCCGGGTCAATCCCAACGCGGGGTCCAGAAATCGATTCGAGGCCAAGCTGACGGTTCGGTAGCCAGCATCAGCGAACCGCTTCGCCAGGGTGTCCACGTCGGGCCGCAGCGCCTTCAGCCCCCAGTTCCCTTCCGCAGAGTCCACGCCTTCCTCTCGAATGGAAATGTGCGCCCCGTGCTCCCAAGGGGTCAAGCCGGTGAACAGCGATGCGTGACTCGACCAGGTCCACGAGCCCGGGGCGGTCACGTCTTCGAACGTGACGCCTGCGGCGGCCACGGCGTCCAACTGCGGGGTGGTTGGATGGCGGTAACCATACCCAGAAACGGTATCGGCTCGAACGGTGTCCAACACGACCAGCAGCACGCTGGGCGGGCGGACCGGCGGGGAGACCGACGCCTCGGGTTGCGGCGCGCATGCCGTCCACCACAACGCTGCGGCGAATAAGGGGGCCATCATGGGGAGCGCTTAACGTGGCCACCGGCAAAGGCATGCCCCAGTGATGCATGGTCATGGTATAGGACCGTAGACCCTTTCACTGGAGACCATCGATGAAATGGACGATCTGCGCACTGTTGGTGATGAGTATTGGTTGCGGCAAAGACGGTGACGATGCGGACGACACCGGCATCAGCGACCCGTTCTCGGATGCCGACGGCGGCGGCGATGCCGACGGAGAAGCGGATGCGGATGCGGATGCGGATGCCGACGGCGACGGCGACTCGGACATCGACATTCCCTACCTGGGTTGGGAAATCGAAGGGCGCATCGACTACGTCTCCACCGTCAACGATGCCCCCCAGTGCGACTCGTTGTTGGCCTTCACCGGCACAAGCTACATCGGCGAATGCGAAGGGTGCGAGTTCGCGTTTCGGGTCAGTTCAGATGTCATCGAGACCGGCGAAGAGTCCGATGACTGCAACCTCAGTCCCGTCTTGTCTTTGATGGGCAACGGGATGTACGACGACCTGATTTTGGCCCACGCAGACCAAACCTACATCAGCGGAGACTCCTACGACTACACGGTGTACAACGCCTTGCAGGTGGGGTTCAGCTACTACTACGGGACCTATCCGGGCCCCTACTGGTTCAACGTGTACCACGAAGGCATCGACCGCGAATCCACCTTCGAGCAAGACGGCAACGACATCACGTGGACCTTCCACTACGAGAACACCAACGCAACCTACGACGAGCTGGCCTACCTCGACGACTGCGGTGTCGACATCACCGACGAAGCCACCACCGATGTGGGCGAGGACGTCTCGCGGATCGAGACCGTTCCCTGCGACGGCTGGCAAGCCGACCTGTGGGAACTCACCACCAGCGGCGATGCCGCGTTCACCGTGAGCGTCGACACCATCAGCGATGACAGCACCTTCGACCCTGC
>JAYZVA010000055.1:0-10109 GCA_036156175.1 Myxococcota bacterium | reverse complement strand
AGGCGCCAAGCGGTACCATGGTCCATGGGCGTTTTGGACCGACGGCAGTTCGTGATGGGGTCCGCCGCGGGCTTGGGGGGGTGCGGCGCGTCGCTGAAGGTTTTTCCATTCGACACCGGGCGGACTGCGCCCAACGACCCGGGACTCGACATCACGTTTTTTGGCGTGGCCTGCTTCGTGCTTCGCTGGCGCGACACCGCCGTGCTGGTCGACCCGTTCTTCACCATCGTGCCGCTCCTGAAGGTGGCATTTGGGCGGTCCGAGTCCGATCCAGCCCAAGTGGACCCGCACCTGCCCTTGCTGCGCGAGGTCGAGAGCGTGTTGGTCTGCCATTCTCACTACGACCACGTGCTCGACCTGCCCTATGTGACCCCGCATCTCCGACCAAACCCCACCGTGTTTGGCAGCCAAACCCTTCAGCACACCCTGGCGCCGCTCGACCTTCCGATTCACTTCGAAGCCGTGAACGAGCGCGCCGCCAGTCCCGATGAGGCCGGAACCTGGTTGCACGCCAATCGCGGACGGGTGCGGGTGCTGCCGATCAACTCCGGTCACCCCAACAACTACGCCTTCATCCACCTGTGGACCGATCGGCTGTCCACCGATCGAACAACGCCCCCCACCCGCGCCAGCGACTGGCAAGAGGGCGACACGTTTGCGTTCTTGGTTGATTTCTTGGAAGACGACGGCGACACCATCGTCCACCGGGTCTACGTGCAGACCTCGTCGCGGGGGTTGCCCGACGGCTTGTTTCCACTGTCCCTGCTCGATGAGCGCGGCGTGGATGTGGCGCTGTTGGCCATGGACTGCGCCAACACGGCGGCGCGCGGTCAGCCGTCCATCATCGACGCCATCGCACCAAGCACCGTGATCTTTTGCCACTGGGAGAACTTCTTTCGGTCCAAAGAAAAGCCCCCGCGGGAAATCGTGAAGGTCAACGTCCCCGCGCTCAAGCGGTGGTTTGAGGCGGATCCCCGGAGGGAGTACCTGTTCCCGGCTTGGAACGGCCGATTTCAGTTCCCCGACTACGGCCGCGTTTCGCCGTAGACCAAGTACAAGATCCCGTAGGCACCGACGCCATTGGTGCTCATCCAAAAGTCGCCCATGCCGTCGCCGTTCACGTCCCCCGCCGGCGCAATGCCGCGGCCCAAGTAGTCGTTCTTGCCCTCGCCCATGATCAGAAGATCGGCCCCCGCCTCGGGCTCGATGACGCCCCCCGCGTGACCGCCCATGACGCCGGCCACAAGGCCCATGTTTTCCTCGACCCCGCTCCAGACGTGGCTGGTGACGAACGCCTCGGCCTTGCCATCCCCATCGATGTCGCCAGGGGCCCCCACGTAGCGCCCAAGCTTGCCTTCGAACTCGGTTCCCACCATGGTGAGGTGGGCATCGTCCAAGCTCGGGCTGCTCCAACCCGATCCACTCCCCAGCACGATGAATGCCGCACCCTCATCGGAGTCGTAGTCGGAGTCCAACACCTCCACCGCGTCGTACTGCGTGGACCCAATCAGCAAATCGTCGAGCCCATCGCCGTCGAAGTCGCCCAGTGCCGCCAGGTCGTGACCGGCGTACTGCCGCGTCTGACTGCCGTAGAACATCGTGGTCTCTTCGGTGATCGCCGCGGCGGATGAAAGGTCCGGCACGGGAATCAGATACACGTCGCCGCCGCCGTTCACCAACGGGTCCGAGTCGGCATACGGGGCACTGATGGCGACCTCAGGCACGCCGTCGCCGTCCATGTCGCCCGCGGACACGATGTCCCAGCCAAGCTGATCGCCGTTGTTGAGGCCGGTCATGACCGGGTGGTCGTCGTCCGGAGCGCTGCCGCCGTACACCACGGTTACCGACCCACGATTGCTGCCCCCGATGTCGTCTTTCCGCGCCGAAACCAGCACGTCATCGAGCCCGTCGTCGTTGATGTCGCCCACCCCCAGCAAGGCGGTGCCCAAGTACACATCGGACGCTGCGCTGACCCACGCAAAGGCGGCATCACCCATCGACGGCGCGTCCATGGTCGACGAGAAGATGTAGGCGGCGCCGCCATTGTCGTTGGTGTACGGCGCGGAAACCACCAGGTCTTCGACGCCGTCGCCATCCCAGTCTCCCGCAAATTCCAAGGCGTACCCGAAGTGGCCATCGGCTTCGATGCCCGACCACCACCGCCCATCATCGGGCCACAGCGTGCGGTCGGTGTCGATGGTGCCGGGCGCAAGGTACACCGACCCGACATCGTTGAGTTCGGTGTCGTAGTTGTGTCCGGAGACCAACACTTCCGCCAACCCATCGCCATCGATGTCTTTCGACTTCAGGTGCATGCCAAACGCCGAGGACGCGTTGGGACCAATCCATCCGCCCTCCGTCGATGACACGTTGAACAACGCGGGCTCGTTGTCGCAATCCGCATCGTGGTCGTCGCTGTAGTCCAACCGATACGGGTGAGCCGTGGGGTCGGCGTCATCGCAATCGCCGGTGACCGGAGCGCCCGTCGAGGCCGCGGGGCACATGCGCCCCAGCAGTTCGTCCGTCCCGTATCCGTCCCCGTCGTCGTCCCGGAACACCGGCACTTGCGTAAACACGTCGATGTCCGAGTCCGCGTCATCCACCGCCGCATCGCAATCGTTGTCGATGCCATCGCAAATCTCGTTGGCATCGGGGTGGGTCAGCCAATTGGAGTCATCGCAATCGGTGGCATCCGCCACCGCATTCGAAACATCCCCGCACGAGTCCAGGGGTGAGTCTGGATCGCCATGTTCGTCGCCATCGGCGTCTTGGTACCAAACTCCGCCTGGAAACCGAGTGCCGTCGCGGTCGTCGCAGTCGCCGCCGGTGGCGATGTGACCCACCGGTCGATGGCACGACTCCACTGTGGCGTTGTCGTCGCCGTACCCATCGCCGTCAACGTCGCGGAACCACACCACTCCAGGGTACTCCGTCGGATCGGCATCGTCGCAATCGTCGCGATTGTCGACGTGGTCATCCGGCGGGGTGCAGGTGCTGACCGGCGCGAAGGGATCGCCGAATCCATCGCCGTCGGCGTCGGCATACACAACCAACTCGGTGCACGCATCATCGGCGGGGCGGCGGGCGTCCGGCTCATCGCCGCCGCATCCGACCAACCAAGACCAAGCCAAGGCGCGAATCACGGGCTCACCAGCAATGCCCGAAACGGATCGACGCGAAAGTCACCGATGTCGTCGTCGATGCCAATGGAGTGCAACAGGGTCCGCGCGATGTGGTTGTTGCCCACGAGCTCACCCGTCGGTGAGACGGCACCCGACGCCAAATCAACCGGGCTCGCAAGCATGCCCAGGTCGGTCGATGCACCCAAGACTTGGCCGCCCTTGATGCCCGCACCCAGCAGAACCATGCTGTTGATCAAGCTGTGGTCTCGACCACCATTGCTGTTGAGCAGCGGCTCCCGACTGAACTCGCTGAAGCACACGATCGTCGTGTGATTGAGCCAGTTGTCATCGGCGTTGCCCTTGAATGGGGTTTGTTCGAGGTGGGTGGCAAGCGCCGCAATCGCGTTGAAGCCCTCCCGCTGGCGGGGACCGTGGTCGGTGGTCCACGATGAACCCTGGTGCGAGTCGAGGCCATCGGCGACCCGGATGGTGACGCACCGCGAAATCCCCTTGGTCAGGGCCTGGGCCGCCATCAACGCCATGTATCCGCCCTCGCCGGTCTCGCCCGAGTCGATGCCAAAGCGACCCCGAAGATCCACCATCTCGGAGTCCGTGGAGTCGATGTTGAAGTACTCCCCAAGCTGCGAGTCAATGAGTGCGCGCGCCAAGCTTCGATTGGCGTAAATGTCTCGCGCCCGCTGGGTGCTGGCGCGGGCTTCTTGTTTGGCGAAGAAGGCCTCCAACGCGTCTCGTTGGCTCTCAAGGAGGTCGGTCTCCGGTGGCGAGAGCGCGGTGTGCAAATCCTCGATGCTGTTGGTGGGAAGCCCCGATGCCCACAGCGGATGCCCAATGTTGAACGAGGCCAGACCCGCTACCAAGTTCGGGATGGGCTCGTCTTCTCCCAACAAGAATGCGAGGAGCGTCGCCACCGAGGACGCCCGGACCGCCGTTCCGGCGGGTCGGATTCCCGTCAACACGTGGCGCCGTGCGACCTGATGCGCCACCGACTCCATGGTCATTCCCCGAACCACCGCGAGCTTGTCGGCATGACCAACAACCGGGTCGGCGAGCGCCCCGATGTAGGGCCCAAAGGTCATGCCCTCGACGGTCGACGGCGTCAGAAAATCGGACTCATCGAGCCCCCGAAGCTGGTCGTAGGCCGGCTGGATTCCCGTCGATGCCGCTGCCTGCGATGTGAACACGTCCGGATCGCGGGGGTCCAACGACAGCAAGACGTCCCACCCACCCGAGAAATACGCAAAGACGAAATACCGATCCGTCTCGGTGGGGGTCGCGGCATGCAACACCCGCGGCAACAGACCCACAGAGGGCACGGCCGCCCCCAACGAGGCCAGCTTGAGAAAATCGCGTCGGTTTGTGGTCATCGCGCCTCCTCAGTACATGAAAAAGTCGGGGTGGGTAAACAGGGCAACGCAGACCGTGGACCAGGCCGCCTCGGTCGAGGCGGTGCGCTGATGAACCTTGGTGAACAAGGACTCGTAGTCGTCAACAACGGCGGCCTCTGCGGCGCGATCCCGGCCTTGAATGCGCCAACGCAGGTTCACGATTTGCGCGCGAATGTCCTCTCGCTCGGTGGACTCGGGGTCGTCGAGCGCAAAGAATGAGCCTCCGCCTTCGGCAACCCACGCCTGGCAGGTTGCGCCCGCAGCATCATCCAGAAATTTCTGAAACATCACGGTGGGCGACGCATCGGACTTCACAATCAGCTGGTAATCGGCGACGCCGAGCGTCGCCGAATACTCGTCCCAGAAGGACCGGGCGTCGGTTCCCCAGGGGATGCCTCCGGTGATGCGCTCCATGGAGTCGCGCACCTGCGCGACCGTCATCCGCTTGAGCACGCGGGTCGCGGGCGCCTCGGCTTCCGGCCGGGTCCCCTCGCCCCAGTCGGTTCCCGACGCGGAGGGCAGGCCCTCGGGTTCGGGTTCGGACACGATGGCGCTGGGGGAAGTCGACGGTTCGCCGCCGCCGCAGGCAAGGAACAGCCAGAGCATCACGGCGCACCTCCCCAGTAAGCATCGCTCACGATGATTCGCTTGACCATGGCGGCGTAGTCGTCGTCGGCAGCAAACTCGGCAGCCCAAGCGTCGAGCTGCGCCTCGTCAACATCGGTTCGAAGCAACCAATCCGCGGCGTGCTTGACGGCGCACGCGCTGAAACGTCCCGACTCATCGGCCCGGTCCACCCATCCCAAGGGCCCGAGATCGGGGTGTTCCGCGCTGTCGTCCGCCAGAAAGGCGTATGGCCCGTACCACCCCAAATAGGGAACTTCATCGCTGTGTGTCGGATCCACCACGTAGTTGTCTTCGCAGTAGTCAGAGCACTCGAGGGCGGTTGCCGCACAGGCCGCGCATTCTTCCGAGAAGGGCGGAAACTCCTCTGGCGAACGGTATCGGTTCGCTGCTTCCGCCCATCGACCCCAGTACGCTGCCCACGGCTCCAGTCGGGCGTGACAGCCCAGACATCCTTCCCGCATCTGCAGGTTGGGACTGGGGACGCCCGCGTCGCTCAAGCCCTCAATGCCCACCTCGGGCGGAATGAACTCCGCGCAGAGGAAGGCGCCGTAAAACCGGTTGGCTCGGCCGCGGTTGGTTTGATGCCGGAGCAACCAACCGGGTGCGGTCAGGACGCCATCGTGGTGGTCGCGCAACGGAACCGCGTGAAAGGTGGGGTCGAGGGGGTCGAGGTCCACCAACGCGTCGGCCGCGACGGGCGACTCGTAGTCGTCCGCATTGAAGGCCGCCAGGTGGCGATAGAAGTGGGCGGAGGGACCGTTGACAAACATCGCATCGCCGTCAAACAGGCTCGCGTAGCCCTCCCCCGAACTCACCATGTGACGAACCCGCTCGTTGAGGTCGCGGGAAATTCCGTACTCGATGAGCTGCTCAAAGTTGTTGTCCATGCACCACTGCAGGTTGGGACCACACCCGCAGCCGGGGTCTTCATTGGCGGCCTGGGTGGTGCAGTCCACGCCGTCGGGTGAAACCTCCGCCAGCTGTGCGTCGAGGGCGCAGACCGGGATGGGCGTGTCCGGATCCCAATACGGCGCGACCATGACGAACCCCTCGGATACCGATCCGTCCGGGTTGGTCACCCACGTCAGGGGTCGATTGAACTCGTCGACCGTGGCCTCGAAGGTGCCGCACGACGTCTGGGGAACCCCCCGCGTAAACCGGCTCCGACTGATGTTGACCGTGATCCCTTCGCGGCGCACCAGACGCCTTCGTGGCAGGAGGTTGATTTCCAGCTCGTTCCAAAACCGGTCGCGGTGTTGCAGCACCACCGACTCAAAAAACTCGGGGCTTGCCAACCACTCGTTGATCACCGCGTCGCTCAGCTCGCCTTCCGCCTCGAGGCTCACCAACTCCGCCTCCGATGGAACCACGCCGCGAAGGTCCAACGAGACCGCACGCGCGTATTCTTGGAGGTCTTGGTCCGCAGCGTCCACCCACGGATCGCCGGCCCCCAGCAGCACCGCCGCGCTGAACCACATCATGGCCCGAATCATGGTTGGAATCCTCCGTGCTTCCAGGCGCGAATCATGGTGATCTCCTCCTCGGACAGGTAAGGGCCCCCCAGCGGCATGTCCTGCATCGTCACCACCTCAATGATGGAGTCGATGTGGCTCTCCCAATCCGAAGGCCCCGACAAATCTGTCAAAGTCTGCCCCCCGTGGCAATGAATGCAGTGTGCTTCGGAGATCCCCGCCACGTCGTCCCACGCAACGTCGGCGAGCTCGCCGACCCATACCCCGTACTCCGACAGCGCTTCGCCGCGGGCCGATTGGGTAAAGAACCGCAGCGTGCGCTGGCCCTCGGCCATCGCCTCGGGATCGAGGGTGATCCGGTACGGGTTCATCGACACCGGGATTTCTGCCGCATCGACCCACACCCTCAGTTCATCGAGGCTGGTCGGATCGGAGGGCAACAACCGGACTGTGGACGCAACGGTGACGCTATCGGGCAAGCCAACCACCACCACCGGGCGACCGCTCGAATGCCGACGAAATGCCCCCTCGCGAACCTGAAGCAACCGGCCGTACTCATCGACCCCTTGGGTGCCCACCGCCACGAGCGGAAACGCGGTAAATGCGCCGTCGCGGTAGCGGTATGACTCCGTCTCGCCCTCGATCCAGATCGCCGGACCCACCACGCTTCGCACCGCCTCAGGCATGGCAACCGCCACCGGCTCTTGCGTGCCCCGCTGGACAAACAATTGTCCGTCGGACACCACCCAGAGGTCTCCCCGCTCATCGGCCGCCATCGAGTCCACCACCATCTCCGACCGAGCCACCACCGTGGGCTCGGCACCCGAAACGTCCAAGGTGACAAGCTCCGGCACCGCGACGTGCAGGCGGTCCTCGGTTGCCGTGTGACCGAAGATGAATGGATGCCCGTCGACGGCAAATTCGGTCACCACGTTGTCCGCATACCGAAAGACGCGCCCTGCGCCCGTCAACCACACCGCACCGCCCTCGCGCACCGCCGACTCCACTGGAACAGGAGTCGGTAGGCCAAACGGTACCGCCTCGTGTCCGTCGAACAGAAACGGCTTGCCGTCGAGAACCAACAGGACCCCATCGCTCATCGCCGCCGCTGCCATGGAGCGGTGGTCACCCAGCCATGTGGGTTCTTCCTTGGCTTCATCGATGAACCACACCCCGTCGGCGGTCTGGCACAGGAACCGGTGCGCTTCGATGCCCACAACCGCGTCGCATTCCCGGACGTTTTCGGTCAGCAGCTCTCCCGACTCCACGCCAAGTTCGATGTCTGGAATGGAGCCGACCGGATCGACGACGACCGCGCCACCCGAGTCTTCGGACGACCCCGAACAACCCGCCAGCAGCATTGATAAAACGATTCGGCCCACCCCCGCATTGTACGACGGGGGGACCTCGCTTGGGGCCCTAAAGTTTGCTTCAGTCTTGGTTTCACGCGGCCGATTGGACAGGGTCTTGTACGCGCGCCATCGACGGCCGAAAGGAATCCACCATGCCCCTGAGCTCTCTTCCAGCACACTGGAAACCCGACCGCGACCTCATGGTGGTGTTGGGCCGACAGGCCGAACTGCAGGCGGCAGCATGGAAAAAGCTGGGCCAGAACCGGGTGTTGGCCATCGTTCCAGAACCCGTTCCCGTGGAAGCCACCGACGGAATCCCCGTGGCCCGCACCCTCGACGATGTTCGAACCTTCATCTGGTCCATGAAGATGCCCTTCAAGCACATCTCGATGCGAATCACGAATCAAGGCGGCATCGACACGCAGACTGCGCAGCGGTTTGCCGAGCGGCTTCAGGAAGAAGCGCAGCGGCATCGAACCTTGTTGTGGTCGCTCGACAAATTGGGTCCGACGTGGGCCGCAAACAGCTTGCGGAACACGCCGTGGCTGGCGCAGTCGCCGTGGGTGCACGACTACAATGGCGCCCTCACCGGTGTGCCCATGATCGTCGTCGGCGCCGGACCATCGCTCAGCGAGAACATCGAAGCGCTCAAACAGGCCAAAGGCAAAGCGGTGATCGTTGCCGTTCATCGCGCCTTGGAGTCGCTGCACCGCGCAGGAATCATCCCCGACATCACCATCGCCGTTGAGTGCCGCGATGTGAAGCATCAGTTCGTTGATGTGGGTGCGGACCGCATCGCAGCCGTGGCGCTCGCGACGATGGTCGACAACAACCTCCAAGAGCTCGGTGCTCGACGCACCCTGCAATACGCCAGCAACTTTTGGGAGACGTGGTTGCTTCCCGAAGCAGAACGCGAGGCAAGCGTGGTCGAGAGCAGGGGCACAGTCTCCCATTCAGCCGTGAGTCTCGGCAAGGTCTGGGGCTGCGACCCCATTGTGCTGGTGGGCCAGGACTTGGCATTTCCAAACGGGCAGGTCTACCACTCCGATGGTGCCGATGGCGAGACGCGAATCGAGTTGGACGAAACAACTGGCCTCTACCGAGAGACGGGGCTCAGTGATTGGCGGAAACACACGCTCGGGGCCGAGTCAACCAACTTGTTTGGTTGCGTCGAAGTGGACGCCATTGGGGGCGGGACCGTGCTGACCTCGACGTCATTCAACGACTTCCGAATTGTTTTGGAGGAGTGGGCCAACGAATGGGCCGGTTCAGTGCAGTTGTTGAACGCATCGACCAGCGGCGCCCAGATCAAGGGGTGGGAACCCGTCGACCTCGCGGCGACCCTGGCGCGGTTGCCCGACATCGGACTCGACGTCGAGCAACGATTCCAGGACTCCGAAGGGAACCCCACCCCGGGACGGGAGGCGCGCGAGGCTCACATCATGGAGAACGTTCGTACCACGCGGACTCACCTACGAAAGCTGGACAAGCTGACAAACAAGTGCCTCCGGTTGGTGAACCGGGCCATCAAGCATCCCACCGAAGACAACCTGCGGAAACTGGGGCCGGTCGAAGCCGACCTGAAGGCGTGCTCAAAGCATGTGCCGCTGCTCAATCTGGCCACCCAGTACCAAATTCAAATGACGGTCAATCAGACGCCGAAGACCAAAGACGTTCGCGACGCCCTGCGCCTCTCGCGGGAGCTGTACGTTCAGCTCCGGAAGGAGTCGCTTCGGTTGCTGACGGCCTGCACAGCCGCCCTCGCGGATTACTCGCCGCAGGGGTGATCTTCCGAAAGGATCTGGTTCACAACCGACGTCGCACCGCTGACGCCACCCAGATCGAAGGATCGGATGGTCATGGTGTCCAACTCGACCACGATGGTGCTTGGGTACTGCCCGCCGACGTTCGATGTGAATGTCCAGTACATGTGGTTGGTGGTGTCTCCCCACACCTGCACATTGGTCAACCCAAAGTAAGACGCCCAGCTCGCGGCCAGGCTGGCTGAACCCGGTCCACTCTGCGCAGACAGGGCCGTGATGACCGCCACTTCATCGTATCCCGACAACCAACTCTCCAGAGAACCCGCCTCTGCTTGACACGCGCCTCAGGTGTCGAAGGCGTTGGCGA
>JAYZVA010000054.1:0-6108 GCA_036156175.1 Myxococcota bacterium | reverse complement strand
GTTCGCTCGCCGAGCACAACACCCCGTCCCTGATTGCGGATGGCGCCTGCCACAATTTCACTTGCGCTCGCACTCGATGCGTTCACCAAAACGGCGATGGGGTATTCGGGCTCGGTACCGCTCCGCCGCGCCCGTTGTTCGGCACGCTCGCCCGAAGCCCCTTCTTCCGTGGCCACGATCACCCCTTCGGCGAGAAACATGTCGGCGACGTCGATGGCCTGGTTGAGGAATCCGCCCGGATTCATGCGGAGGTCCAGCACCAATCCCCGAAGTTGGCCCTGCGCGGTCCGATGAAATCGATTCAGGTTGTCCCGAAGGTCTTCGGCCGCGCGCGCGTTGAAACTTTTGATCCGGATGTACCCCACATCGCCGCTCAAGAGCTCGCCCTCGAGTGCATTGATGCGAATCTTCTCGCGAACGATGGTGAAACTTCGCGGCGCAGACCACCCCTTCCGCATCACCAAAATGGTGACCGGGTCGCCCACCATGCCGCGGAGCTTCGAAACGGCCTCATCGAGGTCGATGTTGATGGTCGACTCTCCCTCGATGCGCACGATGCGGTCATCGGGTTTGAGACCGGCGCGATAGGCCGGTGTGTCCTCAATCGGCACCTTTACAGTGAGCTCTCCCTCCACCATTGAAATTTCGATTCCGAGCCCGCCAAATTCGCCCTGGTTGTCGACCTCCATGTCGCGTGCGGCAGCCGGTGGCAAGAGCACAGTGTGCGGGTCGAGCGTCGACAACATGCCATTGACCATGGCGTACTCAATCTCCCGCCGTTCGGTTTCCGGGCTTGCATGCGCGTCCAGCACCTGCGCCACCCGGCTCAGTTCGCGGTACAGCGAATCGAAATTCCGAACTGCTTCGACGCGAAGGACTTTCGAGTGCCCGCCCACGGAGACGTGGAGATTCTGCGACGCACTCGGCTGGCGAAACAACACTTCTGCGAACTCTCGCTGGACCGCATCCAGCGCGCCATCAAACATTGCCTGGGGGTCGAGCCGGCCTTTCTCAACGTATCGGCTCTCCACCCGGTAGAGGTCTCGCTCCAACAGAGCCAAGCGAGGAAGGCTGTACTCGGCCCCGATCGAAAAGTCACCGAGCCCAAAGGGCAGCGCTTCCGTCACCGGTTCTTTCAGCCCACTCTCGGCCATGACGTGGTACCCGGCCAGACTCACAGGGAGAACCAAGCCAGCCAGCAATAGGTGCTTCACAATCCGTGATGACTTCATCAGACGCCTACCTTCCGTCGCTACAACCCAAGTGTACCGGGTTTCCTTCCTGGCGACTGCGAAACCCCGTGTGATTGACCGGAAGCTGTCAGAAGGTCACGACCCTCGGACGTCCGTAGTTGCAGTCGCGGGGAAGGTCCAATAAACCCAAGCATCCTCTCTCTGCCTGGTTCCATGGCCCTCAAGCTCACTTGTCCTCACTGCAGTCGCCCCCACCGACTCAGCCAGCCGTACCCCGTCCCCGGCACTGAACTCCAGTGCCAGTGTGGCGCAGTACTATCGGTGTCGTATCCGCCTGGAATGATGGACCGCCTGAAGGACAAGGGCATTTCGTTCTCCGACCCGTCTGCTTCCGGCCCGCACACCATTCCCGAACCGGACTTGCCAACGGATGCAACGCCTCCGACGCCCAAGGCGGCGCCGAAGCCTCCCAAGATTGAAGCGCGTTCCGCCCGTTCCGATCGACCCGAAATGGGTCGGGTCGCCGCTCCAGAGCCCACCCGACCCCTCGAGCCCACACCCGCAATGCAGCGGAGGCCCGCAACTCCCCCAGAGCCGCGCGAATCCATTCCTTTTCTGCCACCGCCCGCGGGACAAGCGCGTCCGCCGAGGTCCGCAGAGCGCGTCAAACCCCCGGACGAACCGGCGCCCGCGGGTGACCCTGCAGCCGATGAACTCGACACGGCAACCGGCCCCACCCGCACCGTCCAGTCCCCATCAGCGACAGCACCGACCCGGCCGCGCGCCGGAGATGGTTCGCGTTTCGGGGGAGCATCCACCATCCTGAAACGTTTGCTTGGACTGGGAGTGGTGTTGGCGGTGCTCGGGATGATCGGCATGGCCGGCGTTTTTTCGTACTTCAGCGGGGACTTGCCCACCGTGGAAGCACTGGGTGAATACGAACCGCCCACCGTCACCGTGGTCTACGATGCAAAGGGACGCGTTCTGGGGGAAATTTACGAGAAACGGCGGTATGTCATCCCACTCGACGCGATGCCAACGCACCTGCAGAACGCGTTCCTCGCCGCAGAAGACGCGAACTTCTGGACCCATGACGGCATCGATGTGGGGGGCATTTTTCGGGCCGTCCTGCGAAACCTGGCGAAAGGCAAAAAAGCACAGGGTGCGTCGACCATCACGCAACAGGTGGCGCGGAACTTTCTGCTGACGCGCGAGAAGACATTCGTCCGGAAAATACGAGAGGTCATCCTCGCGCAGCGGGTGGAAGAAGCCTTCGACAAAGAACACATCTTGTACCTGTATTTGAATCAGATCTACCTGGGGTCCGGCGCATACGGCGTCGAGGCTGCGGCGCGGACCTACTTCGACAAGTCGGTGGGCGACCTGACGTTGGCCGAATCGGCGATCTTGGCTGGGCTACCCCAGCGACCGAGTGATTACTCACCACACCGACACTGGAAGAAGGCAAGGACACGCCAACTGTACGTGCTCAATCAGATGCTTCGGAAAGACTTCATCGACCAAGCCACCCACGATGCAGCCGCGAATGAACTGGTCCAAATATCTCCAAAAAAGAACGAGTTTCTGCAGCAAGCACCGTTTTTTACCGAACACGTCCGTCGATACCTCGTGGACACGTACGGCTTCGACAAGATCTACAACGATGGGCTCAGCGTAAAGACCACATGTGACCTGGATCTGCAGAAGGCCGCTCAGGAAGCCGTGGTGAGCGGCGTGAACATCGCCGGCAACCGTCGCGGCTGGAGGGGCGCGATCGAGCTGCTACCCGAAGCGGAAATCGCCCCCCGTCTGGCGTCAATGGAAGAGGCGCTGCGGGAGGAGGAGTCCAAAGCGGTCCTCGCCGTGGGCAGCACCGACGACGGAGCCGTGAATCCCGGCGGCTACGGTCCGCTGCCCGAGCAATCCTCGCTGACGGCTGGCGCGCTGCTGAACGGCGTGATTTTGACGGTGAAGACCGATTACGCCGTCGCGGGTGTTGGTTCGCACAAGGTGATCATCCCCCTGAGTTGGTCGAAATGGGCCTATGAAATTGATGTCGAGCGGAGCTGGAAGTACCGTTCGCAAACCTCCATGCGCAACGTGGTCCAGCGGGGAGACGTTGTGCAAGTGCGCATCGCAGCCACGGACGCCAAAGCCGACGCCGCAACCAAGCCATTCGCCATGTCATTGAAGGGGCCATTCGCCGCCGCCGAGCTGGCGCAGAACCCGGAGCTTCAAGGCGCGCTTTTCTCCTATCGCGTAGACACCGGCGCGGTGACCGCGATGGTTGGTGGCGTCGACTTTGAAAACTCCGAATACAACCGCGCCACTCAAGCCCGACGGCAAGTGGGGTCGACCTTCAAACCCATCGTATACGCCAGCGCCATCGCGTCAAAAAAGTTCACGGCGGGCAGCATGGTGCAAGACGCGCCCACTGTAATCGGGGAGGCTGGCGGCACGATGTGGAAGCCGTCCAACTACGGCGGAGAGTACCTGGGGGACATCACCCTGCGGCGGGCCCTTGCAATGTCTCGAAACGTCTGCACTGTGCGGGTCCTTGACGTCATCGGTCCCGACACCGTCTACGAGCTGGCTGGACCCCAGCTGCGCATCGGGTACCAAGAACCGTCTTGTTCTCGAACGCACATTCCCGTTGATGAGGAGTGCATTGGCGAACGGTCCGCGTCGCCCGTTACCGGGATGAGCTGGTGCGAGTATTGCGATGCGTCAACCTGCCCAAAGGTTCGCGTGGACGAGCGATTTGACGGGCAATGCCTGGACGAGAAATGGGACAGCGATGGGTTCCAGTGGTGTCACTCGTGCGACACCAACATTCGAGTGTGCGATTGGTACAAAGAGAAAAACATCTCTCGTGCCCTGCCATGCAATGGGGCTCGAGCCGATGGGGATGACGATGTCGTCTGCCGAGCCTGCGACTTGTCCATGGGGCTTGGTTCCAGCAGCTTGACCATGGTCGAACTGAGCCGCGCGTACAGCGCATTCGCGACGTATGGCAATCTCGTCGAGCCGTACTTCATTGAGGAAGTGGTCGACCGCGACGGAACCGTCATCGAGTCGCACCAGCCGGTCGATGCATGGCCCGTCGCGATGGAACCCGGCGTCGCATCCGTTGCACACTGGCTGCTCCGGGGGGTGGCCACCGGTGGGACGGCCGCCAAAACCAACCAACTTGGCATCGAAGTCGCGGGGAAGACCGGGACCACCAACAGCTTCCGAGACGCTTGGTTTGTCGGCTACAACCCGGAGATGGTCACGAGCGTCTGGGTGGGCTTCGACCAGCCGAAAAATATGGGGCAAACGTTCACCGGTGGCGACACGGCGCTGCCGATCTGGATGGACTACATGAAGCAGGCTGCCCCACGCGAGTCCGCGCCGCGATTCCCCGATCTTAGAGGGGTCGTTTGGGCACCCATCGATGAAACAAGCGGATTGGTTGCAGAAGGAGGCAGGAGGATGCCATTTTTGCCGGGGACATTGCCCGTTGCCGGCGAGGGCGCTGTTGGACAGGTTACAGCGTCGGACCTTCTTACGAGCGATTTCTGATGCTGCTGATTTTCCTGTTGTTTTCGGTCGCCTGCACCACGACCAGCGTCGAACTGGCCAAGGACTGCGACGTGCAACTGCGCGCAGTGTCCCCCGAGGCGGCCCCCAGCGGCACCGAGGTTGTGGCGCGGGTGCGTCCAGTGACCTCGGTCTGGGACACCGCCGTCTATGTGGGGTCGAACCGGGCAATGGTTACGGCCGTCGACCGCATCGACTGCGCCGAGTGCGACTCGTGCCGGGCAAGCGAACGATGCACGGTGTGCGAGGACTGCGACGCCTGCGATGCCCAATGCGACCTGGAGTGCATCGAGACAGTCCGCTTTGACGCGGTCGGCGAGCCCGGCCAGCACGCGGTTTCGGTGTTCAACGGCTACGGTCAATCCAACTCGCTGCCGATCGTGATCGAGTCCGCATCGGACGATACAGCCTCCACGCTCGACTCCGGTGATTCGGCCGACACGGGTGGAAGCGATTCGGGCGGCATTTCTGCCGGCGCCGATACCGGTCCAGAGCCGGACGACGAGGCCGATTGAGGCAGTGATTGGCCAGAACCTTCCTGCAGACCTTGCACGCGCCCCCCATGGACGGCTATGACGTTCATCAACGCATCAATCGCTGTGGAGCAACCATGAATAAAACGATTCAATACACCGTCGCCGCGTGCGCCCTCATGGCAAGCACTCAAGCAAGCGCCGGGGCAATCGGGCTGACCGGTAGTGCCGGCCTTCAACAGCAGCGCGCGTATTACTACGGCCCTGGCGAGACCAGCAACGCTGGCATTGATTCCCAGATGCGTCCCAACTACGGCATCGGGCTCGAAGCGATCGTGGGAGACAAAGACGAGAAGGTCCAAGGCATCCTTCGTCTGGGGTTTCTGCAAGACTCCCCCACCCTCGAACCGGACACCGGCGGTGTGGCGGGTGCGGTGTACCCTGCAGCCCACCTCGAAGACCCCCGCAACGTGGGTACCTTGGGGCTCGGTGTGCAGTGGGGTGTGCTGGGTGACCCTTCGGGTACTCAACTCACCATCTCGTCGGTGGTGGGCACCGGATTCATCACCACCGACAACACCGAGTTCTTGCTGGTTGAAGCGGGTGTCGGCGGAACGCACAACCTGACGTCTACGCTGCAGGCCACTGCGACACTGATGGCTTCAATGCGGCACAGGAAGCACATGTCGTTTGGCCCAAACCTGTACGCCGGGTTCCGGTACCTCTTCGACTAAACCGCGTGTGGTGATCGGCATCTCCGTCGGGTGGTTCGCGTTTTTTCTGGCGGGTTGTTCGGCTTCCGAAGACGCCCACTGGTCCGACCA
Organism: Myxococcota bacterium; assembly: GCA_036156175.1. Taxonomy (GTDB): domain Bacteria; phylum Myxococcota_A; class UBA796; order UBA796; family UBA796; genus UBA796. The sequence continues at coordinate 36 of JAYZVA010000054.1, read as the reverse complement.
ACTCGTCCCCTCTGGCCCTTGCTGGGAGGTGGATCT
>JAYZVA010000053.1:0-11937 GCA_036156175.1 Myxococcota bacterium | reverse complement strand
TTTCGCGTGCGCAGCCAAGGGCATGAGCACCTTCCAACCACCGGCCCAGCCATCATCGCCGGCAACCACTCGGGCAACCTGCCGATCGACGGGATGATGATCTGGCTCGACATCCTCCGCAACACCGAACCGCCTCGAATCGCCCGACCGATTGCAGACCATTTTGTCCCCTCGCTGCCCTACCTCGGAACCCTCTTCGCTCGCGGTGGGATGGTGGGCGGCTCGCGGGGCAACGCGCGAACGCTGCTGGACTCCGGCGAGATGCTGATGATTTTCCCCGAGGGGGTTCCCGGAATCGTGAAGCCGTGGTCCAAGCGATACCAACTCCAGCAGTTCCGGGAAGGCCACGCCGAGCTGGCCATTCGCCACCAAGCGCCCATCATTCCCGTGGGGGTGGTGGGCGGCGAAGAACAGCTGCCCGCGCTGTTCGCGAGCCGAAGATTGGGCAAACTGGTTGGGGTTCCCATCATGCCAATCCCGGCCGTGCCGGTGCCGCTGCCGGTGCGGTATCATCTGCGATACGGCGAGCCCATCCCCGTGCCCGACGAGTTTACGCCGGACCAAGCCGACGACCCCGTTGTGGTGCGGGAAACGGCCAACCGGGTCAAGCGCGCCGTTGCGGATCTGATCGCAACCGGCCTCAATGAGCGCAACGGAGTCTTCGAATGAGCAAGCCCGTTCCCCAACGGCGGGTGCTCGTCATCGGCGCGGGCGCGCCCATCGGCGAGGCGCTGGTGCGGGTCCTGCTCGACGATGACCGGGTGAGCCATGTCCTCGCGGCCACCGGACACCCCGCGGACTCGTTTCCGATCGAGGGTCGCGAGGGACTGACGGTTCGCAGCGTGGACATCACCCGGAATCGGCAGCTCCATCACCTTCTCTTCGACACCGCCAAGGGCTTGAACATCGACACGGTCATCCACACCGCGATGCACTCCTCGGCGACCGACGAAGGTCCCCGGGTGCACGCGTACAACGTGGAGTCCGTGCGCAACCTGATGGACCACTGCGAGCGACACCCCACCATTGACCGCCTGGTCCTCCGTTCCGCGTCGGCCGTCTACCAAGTCCAGCGCGATCTCCCCGTGCTGATCGGCGAAGCCCACCCGCTCAACATGGCCGGAAACGCCCCTCAGTGGGTCCGCGATCGGGTCGAAGCGGACGTCTCGGCCTGCACGCGCATGGGCATGGGGAGGCTGCGAATCACCGTGCTTCGAATGGCCGAGGTGCTCGCCACCGGCACGGGCTCCCAGCTGTACGACTACCTGGAGAGCCCCGTCTGCTTTCAACCCGCGGGATTCGATCCCATGATCAACGTGCTGACCATTCGCGACGCTGTGGAGGCGCTGACCCAAGCCGTCCACTGCCACGAACAAGGCGTGTTCAACATCCCCGGCGCCGATACGCTGCCGCTGAGCGCGGTGATTTCCCGATGGGGGCGGCTGGGATTGCCCGCCATCAGTTCGGTTTTGACGCCCCTGTACCGACTCCGACGGCGCCTCACGGGACATGATTTTCGCTACGGAATGAATCGCCGTTGGTTCATTTATTCGGGTGTGCTCGATGGACGTCGAGCCCGCGATACCCTGGATTACACCCCAACCCACCCCGTCGATTGGCCGGTCACCGACATCGCGCCTTTCAGTGAGGCGCCGGGCGGCATATGATGGTGCCGCGCACCGCCGATGGTGCGCACCCCGCAGGGAGCCAAGCATGAACGTCGTGGTCATTGGAATGGGTGGAGTCGGCTTTTACGTCGCGCAAACCCTGGCCCGGTCTGGTCATGAAGTGCTGGCGGTCGACCAAAGCCGCTCGCGTCTGGAACACATCGCGGAGCGCTTGGATGTCGCAACGCTCAACGGCTACGGCGCCAACCCCCGCACCCTCCACCTGGCCGGGGTGGACAAAGCAGACTTGGTGGTGTGTTCCACGAATTCAGACGAGGTCAACCTCATCGCCGCCCTCGCGTCGAAACGGCTGGGCGCCACGCGCACGGTCGCTCGGTTGCAGAGCGGCGAGTACGAAGACACCGAACACGGCGAAGACGAAGAAGGCCTTCACTACGGCATGTTCGGCATCGACATGGTGGTCAACTCCCACATCCTCGCCGCCGACGAAATGTTCGACATCGCGCGATCGCACGGCGCGCTGGACGTCCACATGTTCGCCAACAACCGGGTGGAGCTGGCCGAGGTCGAGCTCCCCACCGACTCCGCCGTCTTGGGCGTCCCACTCCAGCAACTGCGCCTGCCCGAGCAAACCCGGGTTGGTGCCGTCATCCGCGACGGCCGGCTGTTCATGCCCCGCGGTGCAGACACCCTTGAGTCGGGAGACCGCGTCTACCTGTTCGGACGCACGGGCCGGATGAGCGCGATCGAAGACCTCTTCGTGCATGGAAACTCCGCACAACGGGTCGTCATCTACGGCGGCAACGTCATCGGAGAGCACCTGTCCCGGCAGCTGGCCCAAGTGGGGGTCGAGGTCCTGGTGGTCGAACCCGACCGGGATCGGGCCAAGCGCCTTGCCAAAACGCTGATTCGCGGCAATGTCGTTCACGGCGACTGCACCGACATCGAAAAGCTGCGAGAGGAAGCGGTGGGCCGGGCGGACATGTACTTTGCCGTCACCGAGGACGACGAAAACAACATGATGAGCGCGCTGTTGGCGAAACGCCTTGGGACGCCCCGTGTTTGCTCCATCGTTCACCGCCCCGAGTACATCGCCATCTACCGCGAGCTCGGACTCGACATGGCGATCTCGCCCCGCCAGGTGGCGGCCGACCACATCCTCCGGTACTCGAATCCCGCGCAGATCGAGTCGGTGATTCACTTGGGCGACGGCGCCGTCGAGGTCTTGGAGGTGGTCGCCGCGCTCGAGAGTCCCATCACGGAAGCGCCGCTGCGCAGCCTGACCATGCCCGACGGCGTCACCATCGGCGGGGTCATCGGCAGCGACGGCGTGCAGATCGCTGACGGCGATACCCAGGTGGAGGCTGGCGATACCGTCATCGTCTTGGCCATGTCCAAACGACGAAAGGCGGTCACCAAGCTGTTCAAGCGGGGACTGTTTTGAACGACGCCGGGCAAGCCCCCACGTACTCACTCCTTCGCATGACGGCACGGCCCCTCGGTCTTCTGCTCTTGGTGCTGTCGGCGAGCATCGCTGCGTGCGGCGCGCTGGGTTTTCTGGCCGATCCGGCGCTTGGCTGGGACCCCGAAGAAACCGCCGCCGACTTTGAGCACATGCTTCGCTCGGCCGCAATCCCCGCGATCGCAGCGATTCCTTTGCTGCTGGCGAGCTGGCGGGTTCCCGTCCACCTGGGTCGTCGCGAAGCCCTGTTCGTGGTGTCCACCATCTGGATCGCGATGGGATTGTTTGGGTCCATCCCCTTTGTGGTGGGCGCCGACATGCCCATGGCGGACGCGCTCTTCGAAGCATTCTCCGGCCTCACAACGACCGGTGCGACCATCCTGACCGACATCGAAGGACGGCTCTCGGCGCCGCTGCACATGTGGCGCATGGCCACGCATTGGCTGGGTGGGCTTGGAATCGTGGTTCTGTTCGTGGCGCTGATGCCGGGCTGGGGCGTGGGCGGAAAGCGGCTCTTCCAGTCTGAAGCCGCGGGACCACAGACCGGTGGAATCAGCCCTCGAATTCGGGACACTGCCAAGACGCTGCTTCTGATTTATTGCTCGATCACAGCGGCCCTGATCGGCGCCCTCTGGGCAGCCGACATGCCGCTGTTTGATGCCGTGACGCACTCGTTTTCGACGATCGCGACCGGGGGCTTCTCGCTCAAGAACGGCAGCGTTGGGGAGTACAACAACCTCGCGATCGAGCTGACGATTCTCGTGGGCATGCTGCTCGCGGGGACGAACTTTGCATTGTTTCACCGATTCAAGTCGGGCGGCCGCGGCGTATTCTGGTCCAACCCCGAGTTCCGGGTGTACATCCTGCTGGTGGCCGGTGCGACGTTGCTGATCAGTACCGACATGATCCTCAACGCCACCCACGAAATCGGGGATGCGCTGCGGTATTCATCGTTCCAAGTCGTGGCGATCATGACCGGAACCGGATTCGGCACCGCGGACTACGAAGAGTGGTCCACGCTGAGCCGCAGCCTGCTGTTGATGCTCTATTTCTGCGGCGGCATGGCCGGATCGACCACGGGCAGCATGAAGCTGATTCGAATCATGATCATTGTGAAGGTGGTGATGCACGAGATTCGAATCGGTTTTCGACCCACCTTGGTGGCGCCCATTCGCTTGGGAGGCTCCCCCGTGGCCGATTCCGTCGTCCGTGGCATCTTGGCGTATTCCTTGATCTTCGTGGCCACGGTGGTGATCGGCGCGATGATGGTCGCGGCGCTGGACCCCGTCGACCTGACGACAGCGCTCATGGCGTCGCTGGCCTGCGTGGCCAACGTGGGTCCCGGTCTCGGGGCGGTCGGACCGACGGAAAACTACGGCTTTTTATCCGACGGAGCGAAGTTGGTGTTGAGCTTCTGCATGTTGTTGGGTCGCCTCGAGTTCTTCAGCCTGCTGAGTCTGTTCGTCCCCTCATTTTGGCGGCGCTGACCAGGTGGTTAGTTGGCGGTAGGCACCGGTTCACATCGGTCGCCTGAGCCGGCGCGCTCTGCAGGCGAGGCGCCACAATCGGTTTTGCACAAACGGTCCCACGGTACATCATGTCGCCACCCCACAAACTTCCGCCGCGACCAAAAGCGGCCTCGCTGTTCATGGCCGCGCCCATCGTGTTTCTGGGCGGTTTGGGACTCGCTGTGGCGGTCCTGTTCGTGCTGACGCGCTTCGGCGACACCACCACGCAAGGCGAGTCGGTCACCATCGAGTTCGACGGCCCGTGCATTGACGAAGCACTGCCGCTCATCGAAGCCCGCGCGCATCAAGTCGGCATGCCCACCACGCTTGTGGGACGGACCATGAACACCACCTTGCCCGACATGGAGAACGCCCGCGTCTTGATCCCGAAGTTGCTGGTCACAACCGGAGCCTTCGCGCTTCAGGATGCTGCGGGGCAAACGGTGTTCACCAACGCCGACATCGAGGATGTGGCCATCGACCTCGATGAATCGGGCATGCCGGTCACCTTCATCAAACTCGATGCCGGCGCGCGGGCACGGGCACGGGAAATGACCGACGCCGACGAGTTGGTGCCGTTCGTCGACGGCGCATCGTTCCGACCGTTGACCGTGGCATCGCTGAACGACGACGCCGAGGTCGAGCTCCAGTCCGGTGCGGGCATGACGGCGGATCGAATGAAGCGTGCAGCCGATCTGGCCATCGTCTTGGAGCACGGCCCGTTGCCCTGTGCGATTCGCGCAGGAGCCGTGACCGCCTCCCAAATTCCCGCTCGGCCTTAAGGCTGAGGGCGCGCATTCCGATTCCCCGGTTGGAAGAGTTTTGCTCGTCGGCGCAGCCGATGCGCGCGGCCCATTGGGGCGGTGGACGACCGCAACTTGGGGTGCGTGGCGGGATGCGTGCGGCCGATTGCAGGACCGTCCACGGCCCCGACGTCCACCGAATGGACGGCACTGCCGGAAAAAAAATCTTTTTTTTTTGCCGCGGCCCTAATGGGACTTGGTGGGGGATCCGTATGCATTGGTATGACCCCTGCAACGACCATCACGACCGCCCTCTTCGCCCTCTTCGTGGGGCTCGGCTCCACCGCCAACGCCGGCACGCCCAGCCTGGCCGAGAGCATCCCCGCTTACAGCCGCGACGCCAACGGCATCGCGATGGCGGTGACCGAACTGCTGCCCAGCATCGATAACTGCGTCGCTGCGCACCAAGCGCTCGGCGGCGAACCCACCGTGCAGTTCGACATCAACTTCGCGGTCGACACCACCGGCGCCGTGGACGGACTGAGCATCGCCACCGAGACCGCGCACAACACCGGCGTGGACTCGTGCATCGAGGGCACGCTCAGCGCCATGCGCTTCGCACCGGGTGCCACCGCGATCCCCGTGCAGATGCCCCTCACGGCAGCCGCCCGCACCGAGACCGCGATGCACTGAACGCCGCGCTACTGCGCCGGGGGACCGCCCGGAGGAGGCGCGCCGTCACCGGCCGGCGGGGGACCGCCCGTCGGACCGCCGGGGCCGCCCGCTGGACCGCCACCCGGCGCGCCCGGAAGGCCCGAGAAGTCGATCACGAGGCCCGACTGGTTCTTTCCTGCCGTGATCTCGCCTTGGTTGTGAAGCACGGTGAACTTCTCCCCTCGAGACGGCTGCCCGTTTCCATCGCGATCGTCGAGCACCTCGAGGACCACCTTGCCGCGGTACCGGGGAACCGCCATCTCGAATGGTCCGGCGCTTGTTTCGAACGCGGGGGGCTGGAATCCGGACTCGTCCATCGGTTCAACCGCCTTGCCCGATTCGGCATCGCCCTCCGTGGGCGGCACGAATGGTGCAACCTTTACGAGCATGTTCCCCGAGCAGTCGTCGCACTTGATCTCGCCGGTAAAGATCACGTGATCGCTGGCTTTGATCGCCATCTGCGCCTGCGCACTGGTGGGCTGATCGCCTTCCGGAGGTGCGGGCTCATCCGACGGCATTTGGGTGACCACGTAGGTGCCCGAGGCCGATGAGGGGTCGGCCACCGGGGGGCTTTCGACCGGCTGCGCGCCATCCGGACCGGCACCGGGAGGCGGCGGGGGCGCATCGCCTCCACCACCCGGAGGCGCATTGACGGGTCCGCCACTGGTCCCACCATCAGGGGGCGTTGGGCAGCCCGTGAGGGCGAGGGCGAGGCAAATCGACGGGATGATGCGCATGAAGTCTCCAGACAAAAAGGTTCGCACGTTTCGATCTCCTATTTCACCCGCCCCGTTTCTGCATGCACATCAACGCACCAAGTCGCGAGCACACCGAAAACCCGATGATTTCCGACGGCTCTCGGGCGTGAATGCCGCCCATTCCCCCCCCGGATTCGGACGAAGGTCGAAGTAGAACGAGCCGCCGCGCACCGCCACGCGCAGGGCGGGGCCGGGCGCGCGCGCGTTGATCATCGCGCCGGCGGCATCGTGGCCCTGATGCCGCGCATGCGACCAGTCGTCGATCCGGGCATCCGCCGTGAACTCCCAGGCATTCCCGAACGTGTCGTCGAGCCCCGTTGCGCTTCGGCCTTGGGGGAACGAGCCCACCGGGGAGGTGGTTCGATACCCATCGGTGTCGTCGAAGTTGGGTGGTTCCATCCGGCCGTGATTCAAGAAATCGTCGCGATACCGAGAGCCCCAGGGGTACACGCGGCCGTCCGTGCTCGGTCCCAGCGCGGCGAGTTGCCACTCCGCCTCGGTGGGCAGTCGCTTGCCCGCCCAACGGCAAAATGCGCTGGCGTCGTGGTAACTCACCAACACCACAGGGTGAGTTCCAAGCCCGTCGGGCGCCGAAGCATCGGTCCAGTTCCAGCCGTCCTCCGCCCAGGGCTCGGCAACGTGGGGCAGCCGATACCCCGTCGCGTCCAGAAAGCGCGCGTACTGGTCTCGGGTCACCTCGGTTCGGTCAATTTGGAACCCGCTCACCGCCACCATCCGGGGCATCAAACCGCGGCCACCGCGGCTGATCCAGGGCACCGCCTTTCCGGTGCTGGGCAGGGGCGGCGGTCGGTCGACAGGTACTGCCGGGCGCGTGGCGTCGCCGCCGGGGCGAATCATGCGGGGACCCATCTGCACGGTCCCCCCTCGAATGGTCACCATGTCATCCGACACCGGGACGGGTTGTTCAGCCGGCTCCGCTGAAGGCGCGGCAGGAGGGGGCGGCGGGTCGGTGCACCCCAGCCCTATCAACGGGACGAGTAGACGCATCGAAATCCTGCGGTGTAGCGGGGAACAATCGGGTCGGCGGGTTCCCGGTGGGTGCACGTCGAGTACGACGGCAGGTTCATGAAACTCCCGCCGCGAAGGGTCTTCCACACACCCGTCTTGGGCCCCGCAGGGTTGTCGGTCTGCGGGTCTCGATGCGCGTCTCTGTGGTACCAATCCGCCGTCCATTCCCACACGTTGCCGATGGTGTGGTGCAGTCCGAGTCGGTTGGGGACGCGATCCTCTCCCACCGGCGCCGTGGCGACGCGCATGGCGTCATTCGAGATCGCCTTCAGAGACCATCGGACACCGGCACGCTGCCCCGTCCCCCAAGGGTACGGTCCGTCCGATTCGTAGCAGGCTGCACGCTCCCACTCGGCCTCGGTGGGCAAGCGACCTCCGCGCCAGCGGCAGTAGGCATCGGCCTCGAACCACGTCACGGCCACCACTGGATGATCGTCGCGACGCCCGGCGCGACGGGCAGGGCGACCGCTTCCCCCCGGGTGTTCATTCCGCCACGCAAGACCCGCTTTCGACCAAGAATGATCGTCCCGCCAACCCTCCCGTGCAAACCGCTCGAAGTCGCCGACCGACACCTCGGTCCGGTCGATCTCGAACGCATCCACCCGCACGGTGGTCACCGGCGCTTCGTCCGGAGCCCGCGTGCTTCCCCGCTGCATCGCACCGGCGGGGACCGACACGCGCTCTGGGGCCGCAGCAGCGCACAGCATTAAGAGTGCAAGAACCATCTCCGGTCATGATACTGATGGAGCAGGAGGTGCGACAGTGAAGAGTCAGGCGTGTTGGATGGCATTGATGTGCATCGGCTGCAGCGAAGCCCCGTCGCCGGCGGCGGATCCCGCTGGACGGCCGGCGGCAGCACCAACGCCTTCGGTGCAGCACCCCACTCCAACGGCGGCCCAAGCACCCCCGCGGCTGCCGCCACCCGGCCCCGGCGGGTCGGGAGCGGCGATGCAAGATCCGACCGGCTTTCCGCCGTTTCACGATTGGCCAGCTCCGGGCGGCCCGCCCATCACCGAGCTCGGGGCCTGGCAGCCGCCCATCAAGCTCACCGCCAAGCCGGGCGGCGGCTACCGCCCCCAAATCGCCGTCGCGGGCGACGACCGGGTGCATGCGCTGTATTACGAACGCACCGACGACGGCGACTTGATTCGGCACCGCCAGTCAACCGGTGACGGCGAATGGTCCGACCCGGTGCCCTTGGGACACAACGATGAACGAAACTGGGGCCCGGACATCGTGGCGCGCCCCGATGGCTCGCTGGCGGTGGTCTACGACCATGCGCTGAAGGACTTTCGCAGCCGAGGGTACTTTACGGCTTGGGAAAACGGCCGCTGGAGCGAGCCGTTGGCGCTGACCCCCGATGACGGCGGGGAGGTGGGCAGCGGACACATTGCTCACGGAGCCGGGGATACCCTGGCCTACGTGTACATCGGGAAAACGTTGAGTCCCACCGACCACTTCCAAGCGCGATTCCGCTGGTTCACCAATGGCCAGTGGGGTCCCGTGGGGACCTTCACCGACGGCGAAATCGATGCATGGCACACCAATGTTGAGCGCCGTCCAGACGGCAGCATGTTGGTCGGTTGGGACGTCGGGCTCGGTGGTGCCGAGACCACGGTGTACGTCGCCGAAGGACGCGATGGGCGCTGGACCCAAGCCGAGAACATCTCCGCCAGCTCATCGCCGGGCGAGCGCGTGCACTTCGCTTTTGGTCGCGATGGAACCGATCACCTCACCTGGTTTCACAAAGTCGCCGGACGACCCATTCACATCTACACCCGCTCGGGACGCCCCGGCTCATGGGGCCCAACCCAAACCCCCAGCAACGGCTATGGCGGATTCCACTTTGACCCGGACATCGCCATCAACGCCCGTGGCGTGCGGTGTCTGGTGTGGGGCTGGGACGCCGGCGATGACGCGGAACTGGTGTACAGCATCGACCCGGGAGGCGGCTGGATGCCGCCACGACGGGTCGCATCCATCGGGTGGGGCAAGCCCGGTCTGCCCAGCATCGACGTGGACAGCAAAGGCCGCTTTCACGTGATCTGGAATCAAGGGATTCGCGGGTACAACGAAGTCTACACGTCCATCCTCGAGGTGCCGTAATGATCGCACTGCTCCTGATCTTGGCCTGCGGCACCAGCCCGAGCGAACCGACACCGACCAACCCCATCGAACCGGCGCCGACGCCCGCTTCGGCGTCGCAGGTTGAACCCCGAAACATCGTGATCGTCTCGATGGACACCGTGTCCGCCGAACACATGAGTTTGTTCGGCGGTCCCGCCCGGACCCCCAACATCGCGGCCGTCGCAGAGCAGGGCGTCACCTGGTCCGCCATCACGCATTTCCCCGAAACGGCTGTCGCGCACTGGTCGCTCATGACCGGTGTGCTGCCCGCCGTGCACGGCGACGTCCCGGCCTTTGGGCGGTCCCGCTACACCGGCCCCACGCTGGCCGAACACCTGAAGGCCCAAGGCTACCGAACCGGTGCGTTCATCGGCGGCGAAACGCTCACCGACCGGTCCACCGGCTTGTCGCGCGGGTTCGATGTCTACGACGACCGCCACCAATGGGATCGGGCCGATCTCAAGCGCCCGGGTGGGGAAGTGACGGCGTCTGCGCTGCGATGGATCGAACAAGCTGGCAACCCAAACCAGCCCTATTTCGCATTCATCCATTACTTCGACGCTCATTTTCCATACACGCCCGCCCCCCCGTGGGACACCGCCTACGTGGATGAAAATCCGAGTCCGCTCGGCGGGTCGGACGAGGAACTGAGGCCGTACCGCGACGGAGAGCGAACGCCGAGTCCGGCCGACATTGCCAAGGTTGCCGCCCTGTATCAAGGCGAGATCTCGGAGCTGGACGGCATCCTCGCACCGCTTCTTCAACGCGTTTCTGGGCAACCCAACACCACCGTGATCATCACATCGGACCACGGCGAGAGCTTCGCGCACGACTACTGGTTCAATCACCGCGACGGGCTGTGGGACGAAGTCATCCGGGTTCCGCTCATCTGGAAAGGACCCGGTTTTTCGGCAGCAACGGCCGAACCGCCGCTGATCGGCTTGGTCGACGTGGTCCCCACGCTGCTCCACGCCCTCGACTTGCCGCCCATTCCGCGGATACACGGCACCGTGGTTCTCGATGGGCCGCCTCGGACCATGACCTATGCCGTGACCGACTCGCGCCGACCGCGCCCTCAGTTCGCGGCCCGATCGTCCAATCACAAGATCATCGCGCCCGTCCGTGATGGCCGGATTCAATCCGACGCTTCCATGCGCTACGACTTGACCGTCGATCCGAACGAGCTGCAGCCGACGGCAACCCTGCCCGACGCCTTCACGGGGATTGAAGCCGCCTATCAGGGCGTGATTCAACCCGTGATCGCCCGCTCTCAAGGACCCGAGCCGGCCAAACGAACGCCGGACCACTCTGAGCACGAGCGGCTCAGGGCCTTGGGGTACGTGGACGACCCATCTTCAGGGGAGCGAGGTCCAAAGTGACCCCAGCGTCGCCATCGGACTGAATCGCCCGATCGCCCGCCGACCACGCAATTCCCCCGCTCGCCGCAGCGGGCATCCCGGGGCGCGCCGTGCCATTGTCGAGGGCCGCACTGAACCGCAATGGAACCGACTGAGGAACGCGAATCTGCACCACTTGCTCGGTCGCACCGGACGGTGCGGCGCCCGACTCAGCCACCGGCGAGCGACCCGGAGCAGGCAACCCCGAGCGGGAGTCGATGTCCGCCGCATCAAACGCCGTCACCGCCAACCAGCGCCCCGAAATGGGTGAACCGTCGGCCATTCGAACAACGATTGGGGCGCTGACGTACTCCAGTGGGGCGACGTCTTCGATTGCGGGGGTTGCGCCGCCAAAGACGCAGCGGAACCCGACGGTCGAACCCTTCAGGTTGTCGGTGAACCGATTTGAAACCCGCATGTTGGTGCTGAAGGTGTCCCACCCGCCGCCGCGCAGCACGCGGGCGGCACCGGAAGCCGGACCACCGGGGTTGGCGGGTCGGTCCGCCCTGTACACCCCCGGATGGTAAAAGTCGGACACGTATTCCCAGGCATTGCCCGCCAGGTGCACGTG
>JAYZVA010000052.1:0-16696 GCA_036156175.1 Myxococcota bacterium | reverse complement strand
GTGACCGATACCATCCCGTCGTCGAGGAATCGGTAGCCACTCACGACGATGTAGTAGGAGGAACCCGCGATGAACCGACCGGTGACGGTTTCTGCAAACTCGCTGTCCCCAAACGTGTCTTCACACTGGAGCTCACTGGTGCAATCTTCGTCGAAGACTGCCAACACCACATCAAAACCGGACCCGACGGCTGCGATCTCGTAATCGCGGGTGAAGGAAGGGGTCCACTTGAACGCCAGGTCGGGCGAATCGTGTCCCGACATGTCGCAGCTCACATCCCAGTCGGACGACCGTCCGGTCGTGGACTCCATGACGATTCCGGTGGGAATGCCTGACAAGTAGAAGTCAAACGAACACTCCGCAGAGCCGGGACCGGTTCCCGAGCCTGCACCGCCGCCCGACCCCGATCCGGTCGATCCGCCGCCACAGGCACAGCACATGGCCATTGAGTCGAAGTCGCCGTCATCGTAGCCGCCGCACCAGTAAGGAGAGTCATCGTAGTCCGAGCAGTCATCGCCCGTGAGATCCGTCGCACCATCATCGGTGTCTACGCATTCGCCCGTGCTGCCGCCCCCCGAATCGCTGCCGCCACTCGACGCATCGCAATCGCCGCCATCCCAATCAAACTCGCTGCAGTTGAAGTCTGGACCCCATCCGCCGTCTTCGCAGTACGAATCCCCGATCCAGACGCCGGGATAGCACTCGTCGTTGCAATCTTCGATGTCGCCGGGATCGCTGCACGCTTCCGTGCCACCCGAGCCGCCGGAACCCGAGCCGCCGGAACCCGAGCCACCGGAACCCGAGCCGCCCGAACCGGCAGACTCGCAGTCGCCGTCATCGAAATCGAACTCTGCGCAGTTCAAATAGATTTCGTAGGAGTCGTCGCAAATGCCGTTTCCCCGCGCGCTGAACTCCGAATCGTCTTGGCAGAACAACTCACAGTCAAACGTTCGCCCATCGCCGCAGGGGTCGCCGGGTCCCGGATCGCCCACCGGGGAACCATCGGCATCGGCATCGGCATCGGCATCGGCATCGGCATCCGCATCGGCGTCCGCATCGGCGTCCGCATCGGCATCGGCGTCGGCGTCGGCGTCCGCATCGGCATCCGCATCCGCGGTCTTGACTGGGTAATCGCCCAACTCCGGATCGAGCCCGGTTGAGCACCCTACACAGAGCCACACGCCCAAAACAATCCGATTGACCACCCGCACCTCCGGCGGGCACTGTACCGCAGATCCGAGCCATGAGCAGCCAAAATTATTGCGACCGATCGCCCATGACCCGAGTCTGATGCCTCCCAACTCGGCACTCCGTGTTCCATTCACCCCAACTCGGGACCACCAAACCCGAACGCTTTGACCTCTTCAAACGGATGTTCCCTTCGACCACTGCGCGTTCAGGCGATAGGTCTCACTCATCCCACCGTGAAGAGAGTCCAATGGGCCGCGAACCCGAATCCACAATCCATCCATCTTCTCCCCCCGCCGTCTCCGAAGGCGCACTCAATCCCGCGGCTTGGGCCGCGCTGGTGCTCGCCCGGGTCAATCGCGGCGACACGGGGACACTGATCGCCGCCAACGATGGCGTGGAGCGCACCTTTCGGTTCATCCGGGGAACGCCGGTGAACGCGACCAGCTCCGCCGACAGCGAGGACTTCACCGAGACCCTCGTGGAGGCCGGAGTGCTGGAGCCCGCGCGGTTGAACTGGATTCGGAAACACACGGGAGCCGACGAAACGGAGGTGGAAGCCCTGGTTGGCGCAGGCACCATCACCCGGGATGCCGTCGACGCCCACCACTGCGTTCACATTCAGCACCTGCTCGCTGCAACCCTCGCCTGGGGCGGAGGCGAGTTCCGATGGACCCCCTCGCCCGCCATGGATGAGCGATTCGAGCAGAACCTGCTGCCTCGCGTGTCCGCCATCGAAGGCCTCATGAACGGCATCCTCGGCGGATTTGACTTGGGTGCGCTCCACACATTCGTGGACTCTACGGGTGCCGGCGACTACCTCCCCGACCCTCGATTGACGGGCGGCACTCCCCCCGTATGGATTCCCGCGGACCTCAAAGGGATTCATTCGGTGTTGGGTCAGAATCAGTCTCGATTCGAGATGGCCGCGACCCTTGGGTGCGACCCAGACCGGCTGGCCGCCCTGCTCTGGCTTCTGACGACCACTGGCTGGGCTCACCGGGCGCGACCGCCGGCTGCTCTTGTGCCACTCGGGTCGGTGTCCACGATCCTTTCGGGGTCCCGCTCGCCCGCCGAGAACGCCCCAACCGATTCGGCATCGAACCGCGCGCCGAGCCCCGTCCCATCGCAACCGCCCGAGCCTGAGCCCGCAAATCAAGCGGCCATCGGCGTCGCTGCGCCTCCGACGCCCGCGACGACCACGCCCGTCGCCGCCCCACCCCGTGCGGCGGCGAAGCCCGCCACGCCGGCGTCATCGGTGGAACCCGCGCGAACCACCGCCGCACCAAGAACAACGACCAAAAAAGCGGCACCCGCGTCGAATCCAGCCCAAGATCTCGCCAGCGCTCAAGCGTTCATTGGCGACGGCGACTTCGACTCCGCGTACGCTCTGCTGACCCGCATTCGACGAGCTCGCCCCAGCTGTCCCGACACATTGGCCGCCCTGGGATGGAGCGCATGGCGCACCGGCAACCTTGGGACGAACGCGTACGATGGTCCCGAAGATTACTTGCTTCTTGCACTCACGTTTGATGCGGGACACCCCCGGGCCCTGGAGTTCTACGCGCGAATCGCCATCGAGAAAGGCGAAAAAGAAAACGCTCGAAATCGGCTGCTTCAGCTCCTGAAGGCCTCCCCTGACTCTCCCTGGGCACAAGAGGCGCTGGATGAACTGACCCCCAACAGCAGCACCAACGGCAGTCTGCGCCTGTGGCCCAAGGGGCGGCAATGAGCACCCAGGACGACAAGAGCATCCACGTGGTGAACCCAGACCCGGCCACGGCGGCCTGGCTTCAGTCGCACTTGGCCGACACCGACGTTGCGGTCGAACACTTTGCAAGTGCGGAGGACTACGGAACCGACCGTCCCACCCCCTGGCTGCTGATCGCGAACGGCGATTCGGCAGGCGGGCGCACGCTCTGCGACCGGTTTCAACGCAGTGCCTCACCGGGCGCTGGCGGTGTGGTGCTGACCTCCAACTCGGTGGCCCTGCCCGAACTTCTGGACCACGGATTCCTGGACACGGCAGCCGATTTGTATGTGCGCACCCCACTGGCAACCAGCCGGTTCACGCACCACCTCCAGGCGCTGCTCGAAGCAAGGATGGCCGCTCGGATTGCCGCTCGGGAAGCCGAGCTGGCTGAGCGGGAGGCCGAAGCTGCGCTCCAGCTGGCCAATGCCGAAGCCGAGCGAACGGCCGCTCAAGGCATGGTTGAACGGGCCGAAGCCCAGATGGCAGAGGCCACCGAAACCGCCCGAAAAGCGACCGAAGCACAATCCAACGCGGAAGCAGCACAAGCCACAGCAGAAGCTGCGCAGGCGACGGCAGAGGCCGCGCAAGAGGCCGCCGAGTTGGCGCGAGACGACGCCGAGCTGGCACGGGAATCCGCCGAACAGGACCGCGATGCCGCGCAACAACGGGCCGCAGAGAAAACCGCCGCCGCGGAAAACGCAACCAAGGCCCGGGAATCGGCCGAGCAGCTCCGCGATGAAGCAGTCGCCCGCGCGACCGAGGCCCAAGCCCAGTGCGAGGCGGCCATCGCTGCGCAAGAGCGTGCGGAGCGCGAGCGCCACAATGCCCTCGAAGCCCAGCGGGGTGCCGAAGCCCTTCAAGCCCAGGCCGAAATGGACCGGGAGGAAGCCTTCAGCTTCAAAGCAACGGCCGAAGAAGCACGGAACGATGCCCTGACCGAAATGGCCCGTGCCCAAGCCGAGCGCGACGGCGCCGTGGAAGCCCAAACGTTGGCCGAAGAACGGGCTCAAGAAGCGATCGCATCCCGTGATGCAGCGATTCAGGCCCGAGAACAAGCCGAGGCCGAACGCGACGCGGCGCTCGCCGCTCGGGCCGCTGCCGAAGCCGAGACTGCGGCCGCCAACACCGAACGCGAAGTGGCCCTCAACGAACGGACGAACGCCTTCGCGCAGCAACAAGCCGCCGAGGAAGCCCAAGCCGATGCGGAACGGCTCCAAATGCAAGCAGTCGAAGCCGCGTCGGAGGCCGAGGCCGAACGCAACCGCGCACTCGAAGCGCAAGCAGCCGCGCTGCTCGAGCGCGACGCGGCGGTCACGGCAAACGAAGCCGCCGACACCGCCCGCGCCGAAGCCGAGCTGGCGCGCGACGCAGCCACCGACGCCAAACAGTTGGCCGAACAGGCCCAGCGCACCGCCGAAGAGCACGCCCTCTCCGCTGAAGAAGGGCGCGCGCACGCCCAGACCGCGCAGGCGGAGGCCGAGGCGGATCGAGACCGCGCCCTCACCGCGCAGCGGTCGGCGGAAGCCGAGCGGGACAGCGCCATCCACGCACGAGACGCGGCCGTCGAGGCCCGGCACGAAGCCGAGACAAAACAATCGGCCGCTGAAGCCGCGGCGCAGGAAGCGAAATCCGCGATGGAGCTGGCCCAGCACGAACGGGCGGATGCCGAGTCAAGCCGGGATGCAGCGACGGCTGCAATGGAAGCGGCCGAAGAACAGAAAGCCGCTGCACTGCAGGCGGCTGCGGCTTCCTCCGCAGCTCGCTTGGCCGCGGAGGAAGCGACGAATGCTGCGCTCGAGGCACAGCGCGAGGCCGAAGAAGCCCGGGCTGAGTTCGAAGGACGAATGCAGAACGCCGAGGCTGAGTTGAAGGCGAGCACCCTCGAACTGGCCGATGCAAACCGCACTGCTGCGGAGGCCCAAGAGGCAAACCTTCAGTTGGAGGGTCAGCTCGCCGCGGCCGAACAGCTGCGAGCGCAAGCCCTCGAAGACCGCACCGATGCGCTGGCCGCCCGACGCGATGCGGAAGCAGTAGCAGAGTCCAAGACTGCCGAAGCCGCCAGTGCGGTGGCAGACCGCGAAGCGGCGTTGGCCGAACAGCACGCCGCCGAGCAACGGGCGTCCGAAGCCATCAGTGCCGCCGAAACCGCGCGGGTGGAGCGGGATGAAGCCAAGGCCGCACAGGCGGAATCTGAACACCGTTCAGCCGAAGCAATCTCGCAGGCCGAGCGCAACCAAGCCGCGGCGGAACAGGCGCGCGACGCAGCCCTCGAATCCGAGCAGCGGGCCCTCGAGGCACAACGCAGCGCGGAATCGGTTGCCGAGGCCGCTGAAGCGACCAAGACCGCTGCCGAGAAGGCGCGGGTTCAAGCGGAAGAAGCCGCAGCCGGAGCCGAGGAACTGCGACGCCAAGCCGTGGACGGAATGGAAGAAGCGGCGACCGCACGCGATGCTGCAATGGAAGCGAAACGCACAGCGGAGGCCACCGCCTCCGCGGCCATGGCGGAGGCAGAGCGCGCCGCCCAACTCCAGGCCGATGCGCATGCCGCCGCCGAAGGGGCGCGTGCGATTGCCGACCAAGCGCAACGGGCACACCGCGAGGTGACCGAACGGCTCGACCGCGTCAATCAACAGTTCGCCGATGCGCAAGAACGAACCCAGCAAGCCTTGGCCGCCACCGACGAATTGGAGCGCAACCTGCAACGGACCGTCGAGCGCCTGAGGGATGCCAAAGCCCACGCGGAAGCCGGACACCGTCGCGCAGAAGACCTGGAGTCAACGCTCGAGCAGACGACCAAAGAGGCCCAGAAGCTGCGGGCGACTGTGGAGACTCAAAACACCGCGGTCGAACAGGCGGCTGCACGCATCGATGAACTGGAGCGGGCGCGGCGAGACCACGAAGTCAAATCCGCCTCACTCGCGGATCGACTTCGGGAACAAGAAACGATGGTTGCGGCCGCCCGCGAGCAGTGGCGCGCCGAGCAGGACCGACTTCAAGAGGAACGAAACCAAGCGCAGGCATCGGCCTCCGCGCTGCAGGTTCGGATCCGCGACGCCGAAGAGGCCACGGGACAACTCGAGCGCACCTTGGATGCAACCAAAGAGAACGCGGCGGCCGCCCGAAACCAGGCCGAGCGCCTGATGGCCGAACGCGACAAAGCCCGGTTCGAACTCGACGCAATCCGCGAACAGGTCAAAGGTGTTGATGAACGCAAAGCCGAAATGAACGAGGAGCGCGACAAAGCCCTGGAGCAACTCACGTTGTTCAAGAGCGAGCGCGACAAAGCCGTCGAAGCGGTCCTCGCGGCCACCAAAGAGCGGGACCAACTCGCGGCAAAGCTCAACGACGCCGATGCCACCGAAGCGAGCGGCACCGAGTCACAGAAGCGAATCGAGCGCCTCGAGTCGAACATTCGCGACCTGTCCGACGCTCGAAAGGAAGCCGACCGCCGACGGCTGGAAGCCGAAGATGCCATGCGGAGCGCTCAAGACCGGAGCGACACCGAGGTGCTCGCCTTGACCAAACGCATCGCAGCGCTCGAGAACGATCTGGCGACCGCAGTCACCGCTCGGCACCAGGCCGAAGCGAGGGCAGCGGGTTGCTGCCGTGTTTTTCCCATGAAATTCCGCTCCGGGACGTGGCGAGGTTGAGGGTAGAGACGCGGGGTGAACGGGCGTTTCCACCGATGTCTTCCCAATCGGAAAACCCGATGTAGAACATGTAGTAGACGTCTCCGAGCTTCACCACCGATGCATCGGCGATGCCGGCTTGGTCGTACGTCTCCGGCCCCGACTCCAACACCGGTTCGGCCAGGATGTCCCAATCCGATAAATCCGGCGACAGCTGCGCGGCATACATGTGGACCGCACCGCCGTCTCGTTGCCCACCCAAGTAGGCCGTGATGCCACCGCCGTCGCCCGCGTACAGCGCGAAGGGCCACGTCACTTGCACGCCATCGTATTCGACCGTCTGCTCCAACACCGGGTTTGCGTCGGAGCGCGTCCAACGCACACCGTCTTCGCTCTCCGCAACGCCCACACCGATGGACCATGTGAAACCATCGCTGACGTACCCTTGGTACGCCATCACGTAGCGGCTGTTGTAATCGTCGCGCACGATCTGCAGGGCACTGACGCCATCCTGTTCCCACGACCCAGAGACGGTGGTGAGCACCGGATTGGACTCATGGGGTTCCCAGTCTGTTCCGTTGGTCGACACCGCGGTTCCCACACCCCAATCGGAAAAGTAGTCATCGCTATCCGTCGATGCGCGGTACCAGATCTGGTACACCGGATGGCCCAGCACGAGGTTGGTGAAAAACCCCACCGAGCCCACTTCTGGGCCCCATTCCTCACCGGTTGAATCGAACACCGGGTTGCAGTCGTAAACGCTCATCGGGGCGCCACTCACTTCGGAAAACGGGCACTCCATGTATGCACCCGGATCGACTTCCGGCGCGATGGGAGTGATGTCGTACTCTTTGTTGCACCCCAACCCAGCAAGGACAACAACCAGCGCTGCGCGATTACCAACCAAAGTCATTTTCACACCCCACAATGTCGTACGTGTTGCACTCATCGACGCCCGTCAAGCAGTCTGCGTAGCCCGAAACATCGGCCCCGTTTTCATCGGCGTGTGCGCAGGATCCCGTGCACTCGTCATAGGACGCGAACGCTTCGAGCTGGCACTGGTCAAACAACACGTCACAGACGTCGTTGCACGGACCCAGCTCGGCCGGTGTCTCGCACGACATCAAGGCGAAACCAACCGCAAGACTGAATCGCATCGCACCCTCCTTACCCAATCATATCCGATCCGGTGACGCGGACACGGGGGGCCCAGCGTAGCATGTTGGACGGCCGAGTCGATTCGGCGGTTCACGCGTGCCCATCTTCGATTCGGTCCGAGGGATCGGGCCCGGACCGTCGACTGCGCCGAATGGATCGGGCATACTGGACCGGTAGGTGGACCGCGGCAAACCACGCCATGCCATGGAATTGTGGACACTGAAGGCCCGGTGGACCCAACCCGAACGCCCCCCAAATTCTTTTCAAACTGTGCCCGGAGGTTCCATGAGCCATCGTACCCCTTGGAATGAACGGGTGGGCCGTGCACGGTGGCTGACCGATGGGATGCAGGACGCCCGGGGTCAACTGGACGGGCCGGCATGGGCTTGATCGCGGTCACGCTGGCGATCTACATCGGCATCAATGCGGTGGGCCTGGCATGGACCGCCGCAACCATTCACTTCGGTCTTCCCCATGGCATGCGGCTTCAAGACCGACCCCACCATTGGTCGACGCTTCGAGAACGGATGCCGCTGATCGCGCTCAATCAGGCCATCTTGATGGTCTTGGTCTGGGTCACCATGAGCCAGTTTGGGCATGCGTTCACGCTTGAAACGCCCACCCTGGCCACCCTCGCCATTCAGGTGGCCTTGGTCATCGTCTTTGATGACGCGTGGTTTTATGCCTGGCACCGGTTCATGCATGAACACAAAGAACTGTACCGACGCGTGCACAGGGTCCACCATCAGGCCTTCGCACCCCTACCGATTGAATACATGTACGTGCATCCGATTGAGTGGATGGTCGGTGGAATCGGTCCGCTTGTTGGCTTGATCGGCGTGTACCTGGCGTGGGGCACCATTCCCGCCTGGACCTTGTGGACCTACCTGTTGGTTCGGAACCTCCATGAACTCGACATCCATTCAGGGATTCGCCGCGTGTTGCCCTTCAGGCTTCCCCTGTTCGCGCACGCGGAGCACCACGATCTGCACCACGAGCGGCCGGGCAATGGCAACTATGCATCGATGTTGACGGTCTGGGACCTCGTGTTCAAGACGCGCTGGCGACCGGGCGACCCGCGACCAGGACGGGCAGCGAGATCAGCGACAAGGTAGCCAGCCCCCACAGCCCAGCCGATGCCAAGCCGGCCGCAGAGGACACCGCCAAAGCGCTGGCAATCGTTCCCACTGCCACCAATCGCAGCCCTTCCGATGGCACAGCCCACCTGCGGGCCTCGAACAGTCCGGCCCAGTTGACCGCCGACCACGCAATGTAGAGCGCTCCAAACCCAAGCCACAGCGGACTGGCCACCTTGGAGAAGGTGATCACCAACGCAGTCACCACGCTCACGGCGCCCAGGTGGCCCGCAATGTATGCGCTGCGAAGGGCACCACTCATGTGATTGGCGTCGTAGCCCCGGCCGGGTGCCGGAAAAGAGGACGGGCGCACACCTTCCGGCGTCCAGCCCGGTTCAGACCACCAAACCCGAAGGCGATCGAGTCCCCGCGTTTCCTTCACCGATTGACGGACCAATGCGGCCACAGGGCCGACGTTGGCCACCACAGGATTCCAGGAACGCAGCGGCTTCATGACGCCGTAAACCGGGGGCGCTTCTTCCTTGGCAAAGGTGCCAAACATCCGATCCCAGACAATGAATATGCCCGCGTAATTTTTGTCGATGTACTCGGGGTTGGTGCCGTGATGCACCCGGTGATGGGATGGGGTGTTCATGACCCACTCCAGGGGTCCCAAGGTGCCAATCAGCTGGGTGTGAATCCAGAACTGGTACATCAAGTTCGCCGCGTAGCTCAGCAGCCAGACCTCGGCCGGAAGTCCAATGAGTGCCAGCGGTAAGTAGACGGCCCACGAAATGAATTGGGCAAACCAGGGCTGGCGCAATGCGACCGCGAGGTTGTACTCCTCGCTTTGATGGTGAACCACGTGGCTCATCCAGCCCAGATTCACCCGATGGGAAAAACGATGAAACACGTAGTAGAGCGCATCCACCGCGACGAGCCCAAACGCCCACACCCACGGGTCGCTCAGGCTGAATGTGAACGCACCGGCGTGGACCTGAACCCACTGGTATGCAGCCACGGCACCGATGCTGGTCACCAAATTCAAGACTTGGTCGCCCATCCCGCACGTGAGGTCCCCGACGGCGTCGTTGAACCGGTACACGCGACGCCCCCGAATGCGGGCCACCACAAACTCAACGACCATCAGTCCAGTGAACACGGGCAGCGCCAGACCGATGGGGTTCAAATCCATCGACTACCGCGCTCGGAGTGGAATCTGAAAACGTTCGATGTATTCAGCGTAGCGCGAATGAATGCGTTCGGGGTCCAGGCCGTACCGCTCCACGCTGTATTTGTGCTTGCCCTTGGCGTCCCTTCGCTTGGTGGCCAGGTACCCATCCACGGCATCTTTTCCAATATTTGCGATGCCAAAGTGGTCCGAGATGCCGTTCAACACCGAGTACGGATCGTTGCACAGGTCCACAAAATCAACGTCGTAGAAGTGGCCTTCCCCCAGGGCGTCCCGCGCCGCCAACGCCCGCTGAATCCCCGCCAAAAACCGCTCCTCAATGTGGCGGCCGATCTCGTGCGGGTCGAACCGGCCGTACATCAATCGCCAGTTCAACGAAATGAGCGAGCAATACGAGGCAATCGAGTCGACCGGGTCGCGGTGCGTCCACACGACCGCCGCATCGGGAAACACATCCACCAAGGAGTCGACGAACCACAGGTGGTCCGGGCACTTCAACACGAACCCGGAACCCGGTTCGCGCTGCGTCATGACCTGCAGGCACTGCTTGTACTCCCGGTAGCTCGAGCGCATGTCATGCTCCAGCAACCACTTGCCATAGCTGCGCCACCCGCTGCCCATGTCCCACGCGATGACGGTGAAACCACACGCCAGCAGCGGCCAACATTCCTCAAGCGACTCGGCTCGAATTTCGTGCACTTCCGCCATCTCGGGCATCACCCAATAGGCGATCCGAAGCTTGGCGTTGGCTGCCTTGATGCGCAGCGCCGCGTCTCTGGCAGGATCGTCATCAAACGGAACGGGATTCAGGATCTCCCAGAATGGCAGAGCGCGTCGGTCCGGGTCCAACGCCAAGAGGTTCTGCAAAAGCGTGGTTCCGGTGCGGGGAAAGCCCAAAATGAACACGGGCCGCTCAATCTTGGTTTCATGGACGTGAGGGTGCCGCTTGAAATAGTCCGTGATGCGGAGCCGGGTCGCCAAGCAGTGAACGCCAATGTCACGGGTTGAGATGCGCGCGAGGTTGGTCAGCCCGGAGGCCTCCACGTCTTCGAGCATGATCCGCATGGGCTCAAGGAAGTGCTCGCCACCCCAGTCGTCCAGTCCAGTGAGCTGCCGAGCGCTCTGGAGAAGCGACGCCTCGCCGAGTTCACCGAATGGAAATCCCAGGCGCCGCAGCGCGCCGGCCCCCACGTTGAGGGCCCTCAAACCCAGGCCGTATTCCTCCCGTTCTACTGTGAGCTTCTCTGACATTCTACCGTGGACTAACGGGAAATCGGCTGGTTGGGCCCCGCAAACCTCAGATGGTACAGTGACCGTCGAACGATTCAACCATTCACGGCGCTCAAGGCCGCCATGGAGGACTGGGGTGACTCGCCTGACGTCGGCTGTTCGCCGCTTCGCTGATGACCGCGCACGCTGCTAATCCCGATGCCGCACCGAGTGTGGTGTTCGTCGGTTCACCGACCCAGGATGTCGTGATTCGTCACGGGGTCGCGCGCAGTGCCGCGGGCGGAGCGGCCTTCATCAGCGCACTGGCAGCTCGATGGGCCGGTGCCACGACCGGTGTCGTCGCGCGCGTCCCGTCCAGACTCCCCGACGCATGCGCCCGAGCCTTCGGTCCCAACGGACTGCATCGCGGGGGCCTCAGCAGCCACGACGGGACACTGCCGGGGTTTCGAATCCGGTACGACGCCGACGACAACGCGCACTACGAAGACTGGTCGGTTGCCCTTGAAGGGACGCTGTGTGCTGCAGACATCCCAAACCATTGGTTGGATTCGTGGATTCACATTGCGGGAATCGCCGCTGACGCCCGTCAGCAGCTCGCGGTCCTTCGGGCGCTGCCACGGGACCGACTTCAGGGAGTGTCCGCGGGGACCTGCAAAGCCATGATCGAGGCCCACCCAGCCGAGACGTTGGCCCTCCTGAACGCATCGGATGTCTTTTTTTTAAACGAGGAAGAATGGTCCATGCTGTGCCCCAACGGGGTGCCGGATGGGCACCAAGGGACTGTTGTTGTGACGCGAGGACGCCAGGGGGCGACGGTGTACAACGGCGGCCGCGAACACACCCATGCCGCCCACGCGGCCACGGTGCTCGACCCCACGGGTGCCGGTGATGCTTTCTGCGGCGCTTACCTTGGGGCGCTGGTCACCGGTTCGCCCACCGCAGCCGTCGACCGGGCCCTGGAGGCCGCGAGCGTGGTGGTTGGTGGGGCCGGCGCGGAGCCGCTGATCGACTGGGTGAGCGGCCGAGTGTCCGGACGGGCAGACGACGACCCGACCCAGCGCGAAACCATGGTCGCCGCGATCGCAGCATCGGCGCAGTCGGCCGCCTTCGACTTCACCCACACGCCCCACCTCCCCCGCGATCATCCCCTGGCCCTGCCGACACTCTGGATCGCCACGCTGCATCAATACGGCTTTTGGTCTGCCGATGCCCGGGAAGGGTGGACTGGACCGATGCTGGCCCCCATCGAGGGAACGGTTCGAAAAGGGTCCGACTTCATCTGGGCTGCATTTGCCCGAGCTGCCCGCACGGATCCCAGCGCACTCTCCGCCGAAAGAATGGCCTCAGAACCCGATTTGTTCGAACGGATCTGCACCGACGATACGGGCGTCTGTCCAGTGCCCGATGTGGCGACTCACCGCGCACTGCACGTTGCGCACGGCCTGCACATGCAGCGCCATGAACCCGCCGGATATCGCGGGCTTCTCGACCGCATCAATCAATGCGATGCACCCATCGCCGCCTTCCTTCACCACCTGCGTCGCCAGCCCGGCTTCATGGGCGACCCTTTGGCGAAAAAAGCCAACCTTCTGGCGGTCATTCTCACTGCGCGTCCCGAGCGTTGGCTCGCCGCTCGCGACCCGGAAAGCGTTCAGCCCATCGTCGACTATCACATGATGCGCCTGTGCCTGCGCACGGGGCTCGTGCGGGTGGACGACCCCGATTTACGCCGACGCCTCGCCGCGCGCTTGTGGGTGGATGCCGCCGAAGAAGAGGCCATTCGAAAAGCAACGAGCCGCGCGATCGAAGCGCTGGTGGCGGACACCGGCCGTTCGGTGGCGGCCATCGATGGCCTGTTCTTCAGCCTTGGGCGCTCGGTGTGCTTGGAGACGGTGGAACCCGACTGCGCGCGCTGCCCCCTTCAAACCGCATGCCTGCGGCGAACGGCGCTGTTTCAGCCGGTGTTTCGAACCACCGACTACTGAATCACCACGCTGCCACCCGGCCATCGGGCTCGATGTCGCCTTTTTGGGCCCGCTTGACCAGTCCTGTGATCGTTTTCCACGGCCAATCCTTCTGGATCAAGTTGATGAGCCAGGCGGGCAACGTGCCCTTGGGATCGGTGAACACTTCGATTTCGATTCGAGTTTGGGTGGGCGAGACCCACTCCAGTCGCCAGAAGGTCCGGTAGGCCATGGCCCGAACCATACCGGGAATCGCCGGCAGGCTCGGGTCTGAAACGCTCTCGTAGGTGATGGTGAACACTTTCGCTTCCGAGTCGTGGCCTTTGGTCTCCTTCATCACGTAGTCGCGGTCGGAGATCGGCCACGGCAAACCGTACGACTCGTAGATCACATTGGTCCGCTCATCGAGGGTCCGCACCACCTTGTGCTCGATGATCAAATCCACCCACTCCTCTGTAATGGTGTGGTTCTTGAGCACGGCGACCAGCAATCCGATGGGCACGTCAAACGTGCCTTCGCCGCGGAAAGCAAAGAGGGGCGAATTTTCGACCATCTTCCGCTCGACCGCCACCCCTTCGGTCACCCCCACAGGGGTCCAGCCTGGATTTGCCCTTGCGGTCCCCGCAAGCAGGCCCAACGCCAACACCATCAGCCCGCCAATCCCTTTCATCGCACCCTCCATGAGCCTTTCGTATGCCGGCGGATGCCGGTTCCGCAATACGGGATACGGTCTCTCATGGCCACCCGCGTACTCATGGTTTGTCTTGGAAACATCTGCCGGTCCCCATTGGCGGAGGGCGCCTTTCAGCACCGGGTCGATGAAGGAGGGCACACGCACGACTTCGTTGTGGACTCCGCCGGCACGAGCGCATGGCATGTCGGCGAGCACCCGCATGCGGGTTCCATCGCGGTGGCAGCCGACCATGGACTGGACATCCGAGCGCAGCGCTCGCGGCAGGTCACCGCAGCTGAGTTGCACAGCTGGGACTGGATCATCGCCATGGACGAGTCCAACCTTCGGGCGTTGCTGCACATGGGTGCCCCCCCACAGCGAACCCGCTTGCTCCTGAGCCTCAACCCTTCTGCTTCGGTACGGGATGTGCCCGATCCCTACTACGAAGGGGGTTTCGATCGCGTGTTCACCCTGATTGACGACGCGTGCGGCCACTTGCTCGATTTCCTGACTCGCGACGATGCGTGATGCGTTAGGCGCGGAGCCTGGGAGGGACCATGGTTTCTGACATTTTCGACCCCGCAAGCTGGCGCCCCGTCGACGGATTCGACTTCACCGACTTGACCTACCACCGCGCAGTGGACGAGGGCACCGTCCGCATCGCATTCAACCGCCCGGAATGCCGCAATGCATTTCGGCCGCAGACCGTCGACGAACTCTTCACCGCTCTCGACCACGCCCGCATGTGGTCAGACGTGGGCACCGTCCTGCTCACTGGAAACGGTCCGAGCCCAAAGGATGGCGGCTGGGCCTTCTGCTCGGGGGGCGACCAACGGATTCGTGGCAAAGACGGATACAAATACGAGGGTGCTGAGGGCGTCGACCCAGCACGACTCGGTCGCCTGCACATTCTGGAGGTGCAGCGGCTGATTCGCACCATGCCCAAGGTGGTGATTGCGGTCGTTCCCGGTTGGGCCGTCGGCGGCGGTCACAGCCTGCATGTCGTCGCGGACCTGTCCCTCGCCTCTCAGGAACACGCCATCTTCAAGCAGACCGACGCCGATGTTGCCAGCTTCGATGCGGGCTACGGGTCTGCCTACTTGGCGCGCCAAGTCGGCCAAAAACGGGCCCGCGAGATCTTCTTCTTGGGTCGCAACTATTCGGCTCAAGAGGCCTTCGAGATGGGCATGGTCAACGCGGTCGTGCCGCACGCCGAGCTCGAGCGCACGGCACTGCAATGGGCCGCCGAAATCAACGCCAAGAGTCCCACTGCTCAGCGCATGCTGAAGTTCGCCTTCAACATGATCGATGACGGATTGATGGGTCAACAAGTGTTCGCCGGCGAAGCCACCCGACTGGCGTACGGAACCGACGAAGCCCAAGAGGGGCGCGACGCCTTCCTTGAGAAGCGGAAGCAGGACTTCAGCAAGTTTCCTTGGCAATACTAGCAAGGCCCGCGCTTCAGCGGTCGTCCAGCCACCGAAGCACGTTTCGACGCGCCAAGGCCAAGATGGCTCCCTGAGGATTGACCCCCGGCGATGTGGGCAGCAGGCTGCTGTCGTTTACCCGCACGTTGTCGGCCCCGTAGAGCCGACCGTGGGAATCCGCTCCCGCTCGGTCCCGCGACCCCATGCGAACGGTGCTGTGAAGGTGAATCGCCGACAGACTCGCGTTGCGACCATTGAGCACACCTTGCAGCGACGGCGCTTCGGCCGCCGAGCGCAGCGGAGCCGCCCCCGGGAGCGGGCTGTGCACTTCCTCCGCTCCCGCCGCAAACAAGGCTTCCGAGAGCCGAACCAGCCCAAGGCTCATCGCAGCGAAATCATCGCTGTGGGTCCGGTACCGCACCAGCGCATCACCCAACACCGGCATGGTGCGGACGGTTCCGCGGCCTTTGCCGCAGATCTTCACGTAAAAGACTGCCATGCGTTCCCAGTCTTCCAGTGAGCGGCGAACGTCCGTTGGCGAACCCTCCAGCCACATCGCGAGATGCGGTGGCGCCGAGTAGCTGCAACCGAGCGTCATCGCGGGCTTGAACTCTTCAATTTGAACCACTGGGACGCCAAACGACGGCACATTGACGGGTTCAGGAAACCGGGCCACAATCCGCACCATTGGGTTCAACGTCAGTTCGTTCCCCACGTGCGTCCAACCGCTGTTCCGAAGGAGCCGCGGAGTCTGAACGGCGCCCGCGCAGACGACCAACTGCTTGAACTCAATCCGAATCGGTGCACCCTCCGAAACACCGAGGGCAGCCACGGCCCGGCGGCCCTTCCGTACGATGCGATCAATGCGGGTTTCGCTCATCAGCCGACCGCCCGCCCGCTCCATCGCAGGGAGCAGCGTCTCGCTCATCGACTGCCGCTCGCCACCCCCGGGCTCATCCAGGTTCGTGTACCGCCAAAACCGCTCGATTTCGGCCCATCGCCATCCCATTGCCTCGGCGCCTGCAGCCAAGGCATCGGAGGCAGGGCTGTACCCGGAGGGGCGACGACTGACCCCAATCTCATCGACCACTGCTTGAAGGTGTGGGGCGAGTGCGTCGGCGCCGAACTCGTCGATGTTGTAGTCCCGCGCCCAACCGTCGACCACGTCAGGAATCGGCGGATGAAACAAGCCCGCGTTGCTCTCGCTGGCGCCACCGACGCATCGACCTTCGACGTAGGTCACCTTTGGACTGCCGAGCGCCGCGGTGAGCCCGCCCGACCGCCACTTCTCGTCCATTTGTTCGAGGCTGTGGTCGGGGCTCGAGTCCACATGATGGTGGCGCCCCTCTTCGACCACCAAGACGTCCTCGCCGGCCTCCGCCATCCGAACCCCGGTCATGGCCCCG
>JAYZVA010000051.1:0-28643 GCA_036156175.1 Myxococcota bacterium | reverse complement strand
GAGTCCGGCATGAACGGTTTCTGCACCTGCATGCGTTCAACCGCCTGCTGGGTGGCGGCCATCGGCTGGTAGCCGGGGACACCGCCGTAGTACACCCGACCGTACGGATAATGCACCCCGTCCACCGTCACCGGTGGTGAGATCTCGAAGTTTCCGCCATAGTCCACGCTGTAGGCATCGCGTGGCCCCCAGTTCGTGATCAGCCAGTCGGGTCCTTCGTATTCGTCTTCTGGAAAATCATCCAAGCCATCACCGGGACGCCCTTGACCGTTTCGGTGCGTGTCGAAGATCACATCCAGGTGGGCATCCGGCGCCGTGGCGTAGCCGAACTCGAATTCATCCTGAATCCAGACGTCGTAGTCGTACCTCCAGCCGGCCGCGCTGATGAACGATTCGCCAAACGCGTCCTCGTACGCCTCGATGAACGCGCCATTGTTGTACCCAGACCCCGCGACTCTCAGCGCCATGGTCCGCTCGGACGGCTGCAGGTGATGGTTGAAAAACAATGGGCTGGCGGTCAAGGCGAGGTCCACGCTCTCCGCGCGGGCTTCATCCGAGATGGTCAACACGGCTTGATCGAGAAAATCGGAAAATTCGACTCGAAGGGCGGCCGTCTCGATGCCCGACAACAACGCCTCGGACTCCGCCCCCTCGCCAAGCAAGATGCCCTCATCCCCGTAAATCCGCACGCCGCTTCCCCGCAGCGACAACCGGAGGTCGCGGCCCTGCGTGGTGACGGTTGCCAAAGCGAAGTCGTTTTCCCCGGCAGCCGTTCCCGCCTGCGCCCAATCTTCCCGGCCGTCTTCGTCGTCGTCATCAAGGTTGGGCACGCCGGCCAGTCCCGGGAACGCGGCCAGCTCGGTGTACCCGGGGTACACCGGTCCGACGGTGAGGTCGATCAGAAACGAGTCCCCAGGGTCCGGGGGGCCGGGGGATTCGCCCGTATCGTCCGCCTCGGAGTTCGTCCCGGTGTCGCCGTCGCTCACCAGGCCCGGTTGAGCCGAGTCCCCGGCCTTGTCGTCGCAGCCCATCGCGATGGTCCCGCAGACCGCCGCGACCACCAACCCGTGTTTGCAAATCCGCATGCACCCTCACCGCAAAGAGACGACTGCATGGTCGCCGACCTTGGGGCAAAGGTAAAGGAAGATTCCCATTTTTTACCGGGTTCAGACAGCCCGGGTTCAGTTCAGCAGGCTCTCCAAGTTCCCCGTCGGGTCCTTGGTGAAGTATTCCTTGCACATGGCGGAACACAGGTGGAGCGTCGTGCCATCGACGTTCACCGCGTGCTCCGCGCTTCCGTCCATGCCCAGCGCGCATCCCGCGCATTTGTGGGCCACCTTGTCCTCGACGCCATCGGCGGCATCCGACACGGCGAGCGCTTCGGTCGCCTTGGGACTCGTCGCAACGGTCAAGGCAGCAGACTCGACCGCCGCCGGTGCCGCGGGTGCGGTTTTCGCTGCCGCTGCGGCGGCGGGATCGGGTTCAGACGACCCGCAGGCGATCACAAACAACAATGCAAACATTGGCTTCTCCTTGTTAGGTCCGCGCCGGCGGAGGGTGCGCCGACGCGACTGGAACCGCTACGCCCAGTGCCCGGGCGAGTTCGACCCGCCGAAGTGCGGCCGCCCCGTTCAACACCGCCCACGCGACGTCCACGACTCGGCGAGCACCGACGGGCTCCAACCACGACCCTCTAACCCAGTCGTTGAAGCTGCCCATGGATGGGCCGCACCAGATCTGAAAGTCCCGCTTGCGTTCACGCTCGCCGGTCCGGGCCCAGCGGCTGGTCATGCCAAGGTACCAGCGAAAGGTGAGCGCCATCTTGTGCCGTGGATCGCGCTCCGCCCGCTCGATCTCTGAGGGATCTCGATCCGCCCAATAGGCCCGCGTTCCATCCCAGACGTCACCAAAGGACCGCTTGAAGAACGACTTCTCGATCTTCTCACGGTCTTTGGCGGGAATCGCATCAAGGCTTGGATACCGCTTGTACAAGTCGTGCAATCGTCCGGCTCGCTGCGCATACATCGAGCCCCGGCTCAAGACTTGAACGTGGGCACCGATCTCGAACATGTCCGGTGCCGGCCCCGTCGCCACATCGGCCATTCCAGCGGCCGCCACCATGTCCTTGACCAGCGGGCTCGTGCCCGCCTCGACGGCGGATTGGTTGATGGATCCCGTGAGCACGTAGTCGGCGCCCATGGCAAACGCGCCGTATGCACTCTCGGGGTCACCGATTCCGCCGGCCGCCCCGACCCGAATGTGGATGCCCCTCGCTGCGTATCCTTCCTCGTCTGAGACCCGCGCACGCAGCCGCTGCAGTGTGGGCAACAGCACGGGCAATGGGCGCCGGTCGGTGTGGCCACCCGAGTCCGCCTCCGCCGTAATGTCCTCCGCCATGGGCACCATCTTTGCCCACTCTGCCTGCTCAGCCGTGAGCCAACCCGCCTCCACACACTGGGCCACCAACTTGGCGGGCGGTGGCCGCATGAAGGGTTCGGCAACCTCGGCCCGACTGACCTTTGCAAACACCGAGTTTGGGCAATGAATCGTTCCATCCGAACGTCGCTCGATTCCGTGGAGTCGGTAGCGAACAATCGCCACCGTGAGCGCCATGAACGCACTGGCCGACACCTTCGTGCACGCGTGCCGGAGGTAAAGGTCCACCGTGCCCATTTCCACAGACGGTTCCACCGGATTGTGCAAGAGATTGAACCCGGCCGGCGTTTCACCCAGTTCTTGCTTGATTCGCGCGACATCCCGCTCGACCACTTCGATGGGCAAGCCACCGGCGCCGTAGAACCCGAGCAAGCCAGCGGCACCCATCGCGATGACCATATCGGCGGACCCAATGCCACCTGCCATGGCACCCGATGCGTAGGCTGCCCGCACACCATGGGCTTCCCGAAACGACCGCGCACCCACGTCGGCGGCCTGAATGGGGGGAATGATGCCGTGCAGTGGCTCGCCCGTTCCGAACCGCCCGCGCGCGTAAACGCCCGATGCCGTGACGTACAACGGCGTCGCTGCGTCGTGGAGCGACGCGGCCAGGTCGTTCACTGCGCTCGCAGGATCCGGGGAAAAGAGGGGGGCGGCGGTGGCGCCTTCGGACTGCGGGGATGAGTCGACCGCAGTCGGTCCAGCCGTCGCGAGGGGCGGAACAGACCGAAGCGGGACCTCGATTCGCTCTTCATACGCCGGCCCATCCGCCCACTTGGCTCGCATGCGGGCGGAACCTCCATCCCGGATGAGGGTCAGGCTGACGCCGGCGTCTTCGAGCACGATGGTGTGTCCATCCGGCAGGTTTGCGGCCAAATCGGCAATCCCGCGGCGCTCAATCGTCAGGACCAGAGTGCCGCCAGAACCCAGGGCTTCGCGCTGCTCGCCGTCCGGCGTAATGAGCAGGCACCGGGCAGCCCCATACGACTCTGCGATTTGTTCAAGATTGAGCATGCACCCTCCTCTCGAGACCCGCGGGCATTAACCGAGCAACTGCGGCAGAGGGAGAAAAACAGCCCTGCACCTGCGCGAAGCGCGGAATTGGTTAGGGGATTGGTCCCTCCCCTTCATCCCTCCGACACTTCCCCCCTTCGAACCCGGAACAGCATGACGCCTGACCAGAGCGGAATTGAACCGGTCGCCCTCCACAACGCGACCCGACATCGGTACCTCAACTACGCCATGAGCGTGATCACCGCTCGCGCACTCCCCGACGTGCGGGACGGCCTCAAGCCGGTGCAGCGCCGGATTCTCTACGCGATGTACCACAACCTTCGGCTTCTGCCCGACGGCCGCTATCGCAAGAGCGCAGCGGTCGTGGGAGAGGTCATGGCGAAGTACCACCCCCACGGCGACACCTCGATTTACGACGCGATGGTCCGGATGGCGCAGCCGTTCTCGCTGCGCCACATGCTCGTCGATGGGCAGGGCAACTTTGGTTCCATGGACGGCGATGGCGCAGCGGCCATGCGGTACACCGAGTGCAAGCTTCGGCCGCTGGCGGTGGAGTTGCTCGACGAGATCAAGAAGCGGACGGTCGACTTTCGGCCGAACTACGACGGCCAACTCACCGAGCCCATCGTCCTGCCCGCACAGTTTCCACAGCTTCTGGTCAACGGGGCAGAGGGAATTGCGGTCGGGATGGCCACCAAGATTCCACCCCACAACCTCCGGGCGGTGATCGACGCCTGTTTGATGTTGATCGAAGACCCCGACGTCTCGTTGAAGCGGCTCGCTCGAAAAGTGAAGGGACCGGATTTCCCGACCGGAGGAGTGATCCTCAACGACCCATCCGAGCTGACCCAAGTCTACGAGACCGGCTCCGGATCCGTGCGACTCCAAGGGACATGGACGACCGAAAAGCACGGACGCAAGCACTACGTGATCGTGACCTCGATTCCCTACGGCGTAAACAAGGGCACCTTGATTGAGAAGATTGGTGCACTGATCGGGGAACGCAAAGTGCCCCAACTGGTCGATGTCCGCGACGAGTCCACCGACGAAGTGCGCATCGTGCTCGAGCTGCGCAAAGCCCACGATGCGCCCGCTGGAATGGCGTACCTGTTCAAGAATACGCCGCTCCAAATCAACTACAACGTCAACCTGACCTGTTTGATGCCCGTTGTGGGCTCTGACGTGCCGCAACCCGAGCGAGCGAACCTCCGCAAGATCCTCTGGTCCTGGTTGGTGTTCCGTCATCAAACGGTGCGGCGACGGTTCGAGTTCGAACTCGAGAAGCTGCGGGAACGCATCCACATTCTCGAAGGCTTCGAGATCGTGTTTGATGCGATCGACGAAGCGATTCGAATCATTCGGGGCTCGGAAGGCAAGCGGGATGCGGCCGAGCAACTCATGGCGCGCTTCACCCTCGACGACATCCAGACCGAGGCCATCCTCGAGCTGAAGCTGTACAAGCTCGCGAAGCTTGAAATCCTGGCCATTCGCGAAGAACTCGACGAAAAGCGGACCGAAGCCGCCCGGATCGAGGCCATTCTCGCCTCGGATGCGGAGCTGTGGGCGGTGGTCAGCCAAGAGCTGACAGAAATCCGCAAGCTGTACGGTGAACCCCGTCGAACCGCGATCGGTGGCGACGATGTGATCGACACGACCACCTTCTCGGAGGCCGACTACATCGTGTCCGAGAAAACGTACGTGATCGTGACCCGAGACGGCTGGATCAAGCGCCAGCAGAGCTTCACCGACATCGACAAGATCCGCATTCGCGAGGGCGATGAGATTGGATGGATCGGCCGCGCGATCACGAAGAGCACCATCACATTCTTCGGCGACCAAGGGTCGGCCTACGTGCTGCGCATCGACGACATCCCCTCCACCACAGGCTACGGCGAGCCGGTCCAACGTCACTTCAACTTCGGCGACGGCGAGCGCGTCGTCGGCGTGGTGATCAACGACGAGCGGTCATTGCCCGCCATCCAGTCAAACCAATCGCCTCCGGAAGAACTCGATGACGGCGACGAGCCCACGCCACCGCCGCCACACTGCATTGCCGTGACCCGCAAGGGTCGCTGCATTCGCGTTGCGCTGTCCTCGCACTCGGACATCTCGACGAAGAATGGCCGGCGGTACATGCGACCGGATGGAGCCGATGACGCCGTTGTCGCGGTGTACGTCACCGACACCACCGAGCAACTCAGCCTTGCGTCCGAAGCCGGGCGGGCGCTGACCTTCCCCGTTCGGGAGGCCAAGTTCATCCGCGGTGCTGGAAAAGGCGTCATCGCGATGAAGCTCCGAGACGGCGATCGAGTCCTTGCATTCGAGCTCACCAGTCACAAATACCAAGGCGCCTTGGTGAAGACCCCTCAGGGCCGCGAGGAGACCGTGCGCCCGAGCAAGTTCGAAGGCCGACGCGCCGGGCGCGGTTCGGTGGTCCTCAAGCGCGGACGCTTCGTTGAATGGGCCCAGCAGACCATTCGCTACGACTTGACCAACACCATCGACGACGACGACGATCCGCCCGACGATGACGGCGGAACTTCCGGAAGCAACGGGGGATCCGAACTGGACGAAACTCAAGGATCGAGCCAGGGTTCTGGCACCCAGCAAGGTTTGCCCTTACCCATGGGCCCCGGCGGTGATGCATGATGGATCTCACCTCCCCCGCTTCTTCTCCCCCCTCCCCCAACCGCGCAAAGAGTTCTACCGTGTCCGGCTACACCGCGAGCGACATCACCGTCCTGGAGGGCCTTGAGCCCGTCCGCAAGCGGCCTGGAATGTACATCGGCGGCACCGGTGCACCGGGCCTGCATCACCTGGTCTGGGAAATCGTGGACAACGCCGTCGACGAAGTGATCAACGGGCATGCGACGACAGTGGCGGTGACCCTGCACAAAGATGGTCGAACGGTGACGGTTCAAGACAACGGCCGCGGGATCCCCGTCGACCTGCATCCAACCCACGGCAAGTCGGCGCTGGAGTTGATCCTCACAACGCTCCACGCCGGCGGCAAGTTCGACCAAAACAACTACATCACCTCCGGTGGCCTGCACGGGGTGGGCTCGTCCGTTGTGAACGCGCTGAGCTCGGAGATGGTGGCCACCATCACGCGAACCGGTGGGAAGTTTGTCCAGGAATACCGACGCGGGAAACCGAAGAGCGATGTGAAGCGCATCGGAGACGCCCGAGGTTCTGGCACGTCCATTCGATTCACGCCCGATACCGAAATCTTCGGCGACTTGGTGCTCGACCCCGAGTTGATCCATGAGCACTTGGAGGTCAGCGCCTTCTTGAACAAAGGCATGAAGGTCATCTTCAAGGATGAGGCGGCCGGAACCCGTGAGGAAATCCAACACGACGGCGGCGTGCTCGACTTTCTGGAACACACCATCACCCTGCGCGAGAATCGCAAGACCACCGAACAGGTGCTGCACATCGAGCGCAAGCAAGGACCGCGCCTTGAGATTGCCCTGGCCTGGACCGATGCGCCCCGGGAGTACTTCAAGAGCTTCGTGAACGGGATTCCCACCCGGGACGGCGGCACCCACGAACAAGGCCTGAAGGACGCGGTGGTGAAAGCCGTCCGGAACTACATCGAGACCCACGAGATTTCCATCCCCCGCGGCCTGTCGATTTCGTCCGATGACATCCGAGAAGGCTTGATTGCCATCTGCTCGACGTTTCTGGTCGAGCCCCAGTTTCAAGGGCAGACCAAAGACAAACTGAACAACCCCGAGACCCGAAGCCAGGTCGACGGTGCCGTCCGACCGATCCTCGAGCAGTGGCTTCACACCAACAAGTCGACGGCCGACGCCATCTTGATGCGCATCGTGATGTCGGCAAAGGCCCGGCAGGCTTCCCGCGCAGCGACCGACCAGGTGCGCCGCAAATCGGCCACCACGCGCCGGCTGAACCTGCCTGGAAAGCTGGCCGATTGCTCAAACTCGAACCCGTCCGACTGCGAGTTGTTCATCGTCGAGGGCGACAGTGCTGGCGGATCGGCAAAGCAGGGTCGGGACCGGCTGACCCAAGCCATCCTGCCGCTCCGGGGGAAGGTTCTCAACGCAGAACAAGCGCCCCTGAAGAAGGTGCTGAACAACAACGAACTCTCCGACATTGTTCGCGCTCTCGGGTGCGGCATTGGCAAAGACTTCAACGCCGATCGGCTTCGGTACCACAAGATCATCTTGCTGATGGACGCCGATTCCGATGGCCACCACATCGCCACGCTGCTGCTGACCTTCTTCTACCGGTACTTGCGACCGCTCATCGATGACGGCTACGTCTTCTTGGCGCAGCCGCCGTTGTACAAGGTGGAGGCTGGAGGCCGAACCCACTGGGCGTCGGACGATTCGGAAAAGGATGCCATCCTCGCCAAACTGCCGGCCCGATACAAGGTGGAGATCAGCCGGTTCAAGGGCCTCGGTGAGATGATGCCCAAGACCCTGTACGAGACCACCCTTGCGCCCCACAAACGGCGCCTGCTCAAGGTCACCATTCCCGATGGGGACAAACTGGAAACCGAGCAAGTCATCACCGACCTCATGGGCAAGGATCCCGCAACCCGGTTCCGTGAAATCACGAGCTGGATGGACCTTGTCGAGGACCTCGACGTCTAATGCAGGCCGCCGTGAAGTCTCGACTTCATTGGCTCGTCCCGATGGCCGCGGCTTGGCTTTGGTTTTGCACCGTCGCCAACCAATCGGCGGTGCAGGTACTGAACTTCGACAACGTGGAGAACTACGCGCTGGCGGTGTTCTGCCAGTTGTTTTGGGGCTTCTCCGAAACCGGAGAGTGGGCCCAGACCATTCACTTTGGCTACGTCGACTCTTGGATGTGGTCCGGCCATCGAACGGGATGGCTGCCCATCGTGGCATGGATCTATGGACTTGACCCCGACCCGGTGTGGCTGACCCGGATTCAAATCGGGGTCTTGAGCCTTGGAGCCTTTCCCGCGTGGGGCATGGGGCGGGACGAAATCGATGCCCGGTGGGGAGGCTGGTTTGGCCTCGCGATGTACCTTGGGTTCCCGCCGCTCGCGGCCATCGCGCTCCAGGACTACCAAGACCTCATCTTGTCCATCCCATTCATCCTGGGCGCCATCTGGCAGTGCCGCAGGGGATCCCTGCTGGGCTTCTCCATCTTTGCGATCGCCGCCGCAATGTGCCGCGAGGAACTGGTTCCCATGATGGCGTTGGTCGGCCTCACGCATCCCGGCCATTGGCGGCTGCGGCTGCGGTGGCTGTCGACCAGCGTCGCGGTGGCCGCGGCGTATGCTGCCGTCTTGTGGTGGTTGGGACGCGACTTCAGTGGCTACGACAACCCCATGATGTCGCATTCCGGCGACATGGTGGTGCGTTGGCCGCCGGTTTGGACCCGAGAATGGGCCGACTTCGACAACTTCTACTCGGCCTTTGCGAAGCCGGTGCAGTTCTTGGCGGTGCTGAGTCCCATCACCGTTGGACCCAGCATCGGTGCCCTCTTCTTCCACCTCACCGCTCCGGCGCACGGGGGTGTGGACACCATGTGGGGCGGGCACATCCATCACATGGCGCCGGTGGTGGGATTCGTCTCCGCCGCGAGCATCGAGGGCGTTGGGCGCTTGGTGGGCTGGTCCAAGCGATGGGGCCGAATGAACCGGGTCTTGCTGGGCGTCGGCGGAATCGCCATCGGAACGATCACGGTGATGGCTGCCCGGCCATGGATGTCGTTCCTAAACCTGAGTCCGGCGGTGCACCTTCAGACCCCCGATTCGATCGCCGAAGAATGGTCGTTCCTCGACCACATCCCGCCCGACGCTTCGGTGGCCACCGACTCGCACCTGTCGCTGCTGATCGCGAACCGAAAAGAAGCGTTCACCTACGATGAGAGTCTGGCCGACAAACGCCCCGGACAAGGCTTGGCTGCAGTCGAGTTCATCATTCTGCGCAAAGGCGACAGGTCGTGGCGGGAGCAGGTCAACGCCAGCGGCGGACGGGCCGTCGCCGAGACCCGGCGGTACGAGCTGTTTGACCTGCGCCGCGATTAGCGGGGCGTTCCCGGCAAGGGGCTCGCTGGAGCCGGAGTGCCCGGTGGCGGCCGCACGGCTCCCGGCAAGGGGTTCCCGTCTGGCCCCCGCGGCGGCTGTGCTGGACCCGGAGCGCCGCCGTTTGGCGGACCAACCGGTCCCCCGCCGCCGCCTGCAGACGACTCCTTCAGTTCGGGGATTTCATCCCGCGGGATTGCGTAGATCTGAGCCGAGAACTTGGGGTTTTCGACCTCGCCTACGGGCGTCCAGTTCTCACCGATCCATCGGTCCATGTCTCGCCGAGCAACCGCGTTGGGATCGTACAGCTCCGCGGTGGTGACCACGTAGCCAACCGGGTCGTTTCCATCGCACTCCCGGGCGTGAACGCTCAGGCATTCCCAGAATGCCTCGGGGGTGGCCTTCACCGGACAAATCCGCTGCGGGCAGTAGCGGAGGTTTCCCTCCACCAGCGCTTCTCGAACCGGACTGGCAACACCGGAGCCT
Organism: Myxococcota bacterium; assembly: GCA_036156175.1. Classification (GTDB taxonomy): domain Bacteria; phylum Myxococcota_A; class UBA796; order UBA796; family UBA796; genus UBA796. The sequence goes on along the minus strand of JAYZVA010000051.1, from coordinate 18,682 downwards.
TCGCTGAAGTGTTTCTGGAGTTCCTGCCCCAGCTGCCAGTACCCCACCTCTTCCAGCGTCGGATACAGCACGCGTCTGGCGGGGGCAGCGTCGATCACTGCACCCGCGAGCAATCCGGCTCCAAGGACCGCCGTGACCACCCGATGCGCTGCTGGGCGTGCGCCGACTCGACTCAGCTGGAGCGCCATCCACAAGGTGCTGGCCATGCCACGCACCATCAACAGCGCGCCGGCCGCCAGAAGGTTGTCGGCGTACCGAAGCGGGGCCGACGCAGCGGCAAAGACCGGGAGGGGAGCCAAACAAAACAACAGTGCGAGGCCCATCGCGAGGTCGGACCGCTTGACCCAGTCTCGAACGCCGGTTGCCGCCGAGGTCGCCGGCTTCAACCCAATGCCCAGCACTCCGATCCACGGGAGGATGGTGGCGGCTTGCCACGGCAGCCAATCGGGCCGAATCTGCACCAGCAGTTGCGCCACGCTGCGCTCCACCGCGGTGTTCATCCCGGACTCCACGATGCCCAACGCATTGCCCCAATCGCTGACGCGCCCATCGCCTTGGTACCCGGGCGAAATGCCGTTGGCGATCGCGACTTGGAAGCCCTCCCACGTCGACACGGGAAACACCAATGTGAACGCGTACACCACTCCTGCAAATCCAAGGAGGTGGCCAAAGGCTGCGCGCCACCGGTGCCGGCCGCCCATCAAAATCAAGGCCAACGCCGGCAACACGTACGGGAGTGTGGAGAAGTGGGTGGCCGTGGCCAACGCCGCCAAGGCCCCGCTGAGCACACCGAACTTCCAGTTGCGACACGCCAAAACGGCGCCGAGGATGGACAACGGCACCAACGCAATCACGGCCGCATCGACCCCAAACCGCAAGGATACGGAGAGCGCGTGCCCAGAGAGCATCGCCAAGGCTCCCGCACCCAAGCCGATCCACCGATGCCCCCACAGGCGGCCAATGGCAAACACGCCAAGCCCCACCAGGATGTTCAGCAAGTGGTTGGTGAGGTGCCCCGCACGCACGACGTTGGGTTCGACGCTCATCACGGCATTGACCAGCACAATCCAGGATGGCAATCGGTGCGTCTCCAACTGGTCGTACCGGCCGTCATGGAAGGCCATCATGGACCGGGCCCACTCGCCCGCATCGGGCCCGTCCAGCAAAGCGTCTCGCACCGTGCCCCAAGCCGGCGGCTCCGGACCCTGTACAGACAGCGACACGTCGCCGGTCGGCCAGTGCAGAATCCCCGCGGCAACGAGGGCCGCGATGCAGAGCACATCCAGCCAGAAACTACGCCGCATCAGTCATCCGCTGTCCGCTGCTCACGCTACTCTCCCTCGAGGGTGGGGTTGTGCGTGGGTGGCTCGTCCACCGCCCAGCTCAACAACCGACTGCCGACAGGATACCCCGCCGCGTAATCATGCTGCAGAGCCTTAGCGCATCCTTGCGAAACGTCGACTGGCAGGGGCGACGAGTGTGCCGAGTGCCACAGCGTGTTTGCCGGCTCGATGTCGGCAGTCACAGGGGCACGCCAGTTGGCCACCGGCGACAACCAGTTTGGCACCATACCGAGGACCAACACAGCGATCACGGCCAAGCCCCAGCCGTCGCTTCGCGTGAGCGTGTCGCCATTCCCGTCATCCCGTTTCTTCAGCCTCCCCCAATACACCGTGGCCACTCCCAGTCCCAACACGACGGGCACCATGGTGATTCCATTGGCCATGTACCGGGCGTGCGAGACCATCTGAGCCGTGCCCTGAAGCGCCACGACAAACGGGACAACCGACCCCAGCAAAGCGGCGGCCAACCACTTCCTGCGCCATGCTCCGACCACGCCCAGCACCAGCCCAACGAGGCCGGGCACCACCCAAGGCATCAGATGCACCCGCCGCGAATACGCCGTCTCGTGCTGCGACTCGACGCCTTCGGGGACCAATGCCCGCAGTTCAACCAGGAACTGGAGTGTCTTGTGGATTGTGGTTGTTCCGGACCGACCCCAAATGAAGTGCGTGCCAGTCATGTAGTTTTCGGTGTCGAGTCCCCGTTGATTGGGCTGGAACCGTCGGATGGCCTCGTCCACGTAGTACACGGTCTGGAGTTCGAGACTGGGGCTCTGTTCCCACGTGGTGCGGTTGCCCACCTCGTGCGATCCGGCCAGCGCACCAACCACCATCGCCAGGCCGATCGCCTTGCGGTACCAACGGGGTGCAAGGAGGACCGCCACAACGGTGATGCCCACGGCTGGAAGCGCCCACAGCAGCCCGCGCACGTCCACGAGCAACACCAACCCCGAAGCGAGGGCAGAGAAGGCGAACGCCGGCAGCCGACGGTAGCGCATGGACAACACGGCGCCAGCCGCACTCAAGACGCACGCGGCGACCGTCTCCGGATAAAACGTGACCGTTCTCGACAGGTGCACCAACGGGGCAACGGAGGTGGCCAGCAATGCCGCCACCAACCCCGCCATCCGGCTGTGGGCGGCGCGGGCCCACAAGAACAACCCAACGGCCATGAAGAAATGACTCAGGGTCGCCCCGACCAGCAAGCTGTCGACGACGCCCAGGGCCTCGGTGAAGGATCCCGGCAGGGAACCGGCGACCAGCGACCGCTGGGGCACCCAGGCATCGAGTTGCCCGTCTCGCCACGCCCCGAGGCTCTCGCAGTACTGCCCAAAGTCGGATGCAGTCAGGGGGCGAACGCCCACAAAATATCGGGCCATCCAGCCGGTCGACAGCGCGGTGGATGCGAGCCCCGCACCGACCGCCAAGCCGAGGTCGGTGGCCGTGTTCCAAGGGGCATCCGGGTCGCCGCCGCGGCCAAAGATTCGCAGCAGTGCGGCCACAACCAACAGCGGAAACAGGGCATGGGCGAGGTGGCCAAGCGGTGTGATGGGTATGCCGTACATGCGTTCAACCTACTGCGTTCATCGTATAGCAGACCAGCACTTCACGCCCACACGCAAAAAAACGCGGTACGCTCCCGAATGGAGGTGTGAGAGTGACGGGGACCACAGTCCAGACCTGGCTTGCAAACCCCGCAGTTCAGACGTTGTTGATCGTCGCTGCAGGGTACCCGTTGGGACGCCTGATCGACGCGGTGGGCTTGCGCCTCGTGGCCAAGATGGTCGCCAAGACCCAAACCACCTACGACGATAAGATTCTTGGCTTGCTGCGCAAGCCGATCCGCCGCACCGCCGTTCTCGCCGCGCTTTGGGTGGCCATTGACCACAACCAGCCGCCCGACGCGATCGGTTTTTTCGCGCGCGGATTGGTGGCCTCTTGGACCCTGGTGATCTGGACGAGGACCCTGTTTCGTTTGGCTCGCCTCGTGATCGAGTGGCTGGCCAACATCGAAAACCGGTTTGCAGCGGTCACCGTGCGCACCGTCCCCGCGTGGACCATGGCGGCACACCTGTTGTTGGCGACCGTCGCGGCCTACTTCTTTTTCTTGTGCTGGGATTTCGACGTGACGGGTTGGCTGGCCAGTGCCGGCATCATCGGCGTTGCCGTCGGATTCGGCGCCAAAGACACCATGGCCAACCTCTTCGCGGGGGTGGGCATCTTGGCCGACAAACCCTACCGCATTGGCGACTTCTTGTTGCTCGACACCGGCGAGCGCGGGCGCGTGACGGACATTGGGTTGCGCAGCACGCGGCTCATGACCCAAGACGAGATGGAAATCGTTGTTCCGAATGCCACGATGGCGACCACCACGATCATCAACGAGAGCGGCGGCCCTCAGGAAGCCGAGCGGCTTCGAATTCCCCTGCGCGTCGCCTACGGTACCGACGTGGACCGCGTGCGTGCCCTCTTGCTTGAGGTCGCCGGGCGCACCGAAGGCGTCTTGAAAAACGACAGCAGCCGAATCACCGATGTGCATTTCAAGGCGATGGGAGACTACGGGTTGGACTTCGAGCTGCTGTGCTTCATCGAGCTGCCGGAGCACAAGTTCGCCGTGATCGACCGCCTCAACAGCGCCATTTACAAAGCCACCCAAGCCGAAGGCATCGAAATTCCATTCCCTCAGCAGATCGTTCACTTGGCATCGGACACGCACTCCGGGCAGTAGAACGTCGAGCGGCCCGCTTGGACAAATCGGACAATGGTGGCGGTGCACCGCGGGCATGGCGTGCCGGCGTGCCCATAGACCAAGAAGCTCCCCTCGCCACCCGCGTTCACATAGGCGATTTCGTCGCCCGATTCCGCATCGAGGGTTCGTTGAATCACCGCATGGACCGCATCTGCAAGGCGGTCCCATTGGTCGTCGGACAACGCATTTGTGGCCAAACGCGGATCAACTTGCGCCATGAACAGCGACTCCGACGCCAAAATGTTCCCGATGCCGGCCACCCGGTCCTGCTTCATCATCGCGGTCTTGATGGGTCCTCGCAGACCGGTCATCGCGCGCGACCACCAGCCGCCGTCTCGGCGCTGCGGCCAAGGCTCGGGTCCCAACGATTTGCCCGCGATGAACCCGTCGACTGCCGCCGTGTCGAGCACAAACAATTCACCCAGACGACGAGGGTCCTCGAACGCGACCCGGGTGCCGCTCGCCATTTCGAGTCGAACCCGCGCGCGTCGTTGCTTGCGTGGGTCGAGGACCGTCTTGCCCGTCATTCGATAGTGAACCACCAGGGTCTTGCCGCAGTCCACGTCGACCAAGGCATACTTGGCCCGCCGCCACGCGCGCACGACTTTGGCCCCGACCAGGCCGCTCAGACCGTTGCCGGCCAGCTTGCCGTCTCGGACGTCGATGGAACCGATCCGGTCGCCAACCAGCCACCGGTCCAGGTTCTGCGCCATGATTTCGACTTCGGGAAGTTCGGGCATGAAGGAGGCGGTAACGCGGACCCGCAGCTCAGCCGTGTCGTGAGAACGACCGCAGCCATGGCAAGTCGCCGTTTGGCTCATCGGGGCGGGGCGAGTGGTCCGTCTCCACAAACACCACCATGGACTCGGGGTACCGCTCGTAGAACTTGTTGACATTGGCGGGTTCGTTGTCGAGAAAGAGCACCGGCTCGGCCATGCCGGCAATCACGCCCAGCGCCTCATCCTTGAACTCCGTGTCGTCGGTCTTGAAGTCCGGCTTCACCAGCAGTCGGCAGTCGCCGCCGTCCAACGGAAAGCCGAACTCCGTCAACGCGGTCTCGGTACCGGCGCGCATGGTCTCGTCTCGGCCCGTGAGGTACACCACCTTCAGGCCTGTGCTTCGACACCGATTGACCAGGTCCACTGCCCCGGGCATGGCGTGGTCGAACTGAACGTACCGACTCGTGAAGAATCGATCGAACCAGAACTTCTTGAGGTCATCGATGACGGCATCAATTCGTTCGGTCGGCAGCCCGGCATTGGCGAGGGTGTTGGCCAAGTCCCAATCCTTGAAGTGCTCCATGCGAACGGCGTAGAGGTCCAGATTCCCGGTGTGTGAGGCGAACTCTCGAAAGATGTGAACCTGCCTTGACCGCGTGTCGAACAGGCATCCATCGAGGTCAAACACTCCGACGCCTTCGGCGCCATGGCGCGCGGCCCTCGCGACGATTTCGTCCAAGAGTTGGTCCTGTTCGGGACTGGTTTCAAAGGGGCTGTATCCGCGCGCTCGAGCCATGAGGAATCCTCCAATGCGTGGGGACTTAACACCGAATCACGGCGCAGGGAGACCCTCCAGTTCGGGAATGATTTCATCGCTGCGCCCTTCGATGAACACCGCTCCATCATCGAGGCCAACGCTCGGTACAGCAAACGCATCCGCGCCATCGTTGAACGATCCCCCGCCGCCGGCAACCCGACCGCCGGCGCCGCCGGAATAGCCACCGCCGCCGCCGCCGCCGTTGCAGCCATTCCCGGAACCGCCACCGCCAAAGCCACCATCGGCTGGAGCGCTGCACCACGATCCCGCGCTGGTTGACGCGCCGCCACCCACGAGACCGCTGAACCAACTGGCTCCGCCAAATCCGTAGCTGCCGTCGTCGATGCCATCGGAGTCGAATCCGCCACCGCCCGAGCCCCAGGACGTGGACGACCGTTCGCCACCCGTCCCAACCGAGCTTGCCGGCCGCTCCGCACACGTGTGCGTTGTGCCCGAACCCGAAGCCGTGGTGCCGTACTCCGAAACGGTGGCGTCGCATCCGCTCTGGGACACGGACGCTCGGGTTCCGCCGCCACCGCCGGCAATGACCAGGGGGGTGTCGATGGCTTCGCCTGAATCGCTTTCATCGAGCATGACGACCCAACTTCCGCCACCACCGCCGCCGCTCTGACCCGATGCTTCCCCCAGGCCACGCTGTCCGACCGCAATCATCAAGATGGTGCCCGCATCGAGGGTAAACGTGCCGGTGATCTCGGCTCCGAGTCCGCCGTCGTACAGGGTGTCGGGCGTGTGGGCCGACGCGCCCTGCGCGCCCAACGCCGTGATCACATACTGGCCATCGACGGGCACTTCCCATTCTTGGATGCCCTCGAGGGTGGTCACCATGCCCGCCATGTCGGTGTCGGAGTATTCCTCGATGCATTGATCCGCCGTGGGACCCTCTGCGCCCACGGCGCCGCAGGTCGTGAACTCGTAGTCCACGGCACCGTAGCAAGAAGGCGCTTCGTACCCGTCGCAATCCGAGTCGAACTCATCGCAATACTCGGTCGCACCGGGACTGACCGCGTCATCCGCGTCATCGCAGTCGCCGGCATCGATGACGTAGCCCGCTGGTGCACCGCACGTCTCCACTGTGTCGCCGTCGATGCCGTAGCCATCGCCATCCACATCCCGGAAGTATGTGAGTGGGATGGCATCGTCATCGATGGCGTCGTCGCAATCGTTGTCGACGCCATCGCACAGCTCCGGTGCACCCGGGTACGCCAACGGATTGCCGTCATCGCAGTCGGTACTGGACACGACATACTCTGCGTCCGGCGCGCATCGGTCCACGGGGTCCGACGCCGAGCCAAACCCGTCGCCGTCCGCGTCGCGGTACACCTCGATCGTGAGCCCTTCGTCCACGGCTCCATCGCAGTCGTTGTCGAGTTCGTCGCAGGTCTCCGTTCGTCCGAGATGAGCCTCGGCAGACGCGTCGTTGCAGTCCGTGCCGGCCGTCACCCCTGCCGCCGGCAGCGTCGAACCGTATCCATCGCCATCGGCATCCGTCATGCAATCGACTGAGGAGTCGAACGGCGCGGCGCCGGGATGGGTGTCTTCATCGCCGTCGTCGCAATCCACGGCGGTGGTTGCCAGCAGGTAACTGGCGGGCGCAATGCACCCCTCAAGGACGGTTGCACCGTCCCAGAACGAGTCGCCGTCCGCATCCAGGTAGTACGTCGAGGTCACGCCATCATCGACGATGGAGTCGCAGTCTTCATCCACTCCGTTGCACACTTCTGTGCCGCCCGGGTTGATGGTGAACGCATCATCGTTGCAGTCCGTTCCGGGTGCGATCGGGCTGGCTGCCCCGGCATCACCAAATCCGTCGCCGTCGCCGTCTCGCATGCACTCAACGCCGCTGTCGGAAGCGGCGGCACCGGGGAACGTTTCGGCCTCGTCGTCGGCGCAGTCGGTGCCGGGCGCAACCCCGGCCGGCGGATCGGCGTCACCAAACCCATCGCCATCGACGTCCGCCCGACACAGCGCGGGGTCGGCTTCGCTCTCGGCCGCGCCGGGATGGATGTCCGCCGACGAATCATCGCAGTCGAGCTCTGCGGGGGCTGTGGCGATGTATCCCTCCGGCAGCGCGCACGCCTCAACGGTGGACGAACCGTCCCAATACGAGTCGCCATCGCCGTCCAAGAAGTAGGTCGTCGAGACCCCTTCATCGATCGCGCCGTCGCAATCGTCGTCGACCGCGTTGCACGTCTCCGTCCCAGCAGGGTTTGCATCAAACAACGAGTCTTCGCAATCGGTACCCGGCTCCACCCCGTCAGCCGGGGTGGCATCGCCGTACCCGTCCCCATCCGCGTCGGTCATGCATGCCGTCGGCGTTGGCTCGAGTTCTGCCGCGCCCGGGTGGGTGGCGCCATCCGAGTCGTCGCAGTCAATGCCCGGTGCCACAGCGTCTTGATACCCCTCCGGCTCCGTGCACGCCTCAACCGTCGAGACACCATCCCAGTACCGGTCGGCATCCGCATCGAGGTAGAAGGTGGTCGTCACCCCTTCGTCGACGACCCCGTCGCAGTTGTTGTCGGTCTCATCGCACACCTCTTCGGCCCCGGGGTAGGAATCGCTGTCCCGGTCATTGCAGTCCAAGATGTTCGACACAAAACCAATGACCGGTTCGCAGGATTCGATGATGAAGTCGATGCTGCCATACGAGTCGCCGTCGAAGTCGATGTAGTAGGTGTCGGCAACCCCTTCGTCGATGACGCCGTCGCAGTCGTTGTCTTCCCGGTCGCACACTTCCGTCGCATCGGGATGGATGGCGGCATCCGAGTCGTCGCAATCCACGTCGGCCGAATACCCGTCGCCATCGGCGTCTTCGAACCCCGTATCGTCCGCGTCCGCGTCCGCGTCGGTGCTTACGGGTTCATCGTCCGTTTTTTCATCGTCACCGCAGGCCACTGCTCCCAACAGCGCAAGTGCCAAAACAAACCGTGTCATCGTCCCTCCAACGTCCCGTCGAACTGGGTCTGAAGGTACCACAAGAATCGGCGATCACGCCGCCTGTTTTCGTCGAACCAGCCACCACCGCACGCCAGCAAAACCGGCGAGAATCGCGCAACACACCGCCAACAGTGGCGCCAGAATCGCAGCGATCGTCGCCACCACTGCGACCGCATCCTCCAACAGACTCAACACCGGATTTGCGAGCGAAGCGGTCAACGCCGAGCTCCACAGGCGCGCCTTGGCTTTCACGAGGTGGACACCCTCCGCCAGGGTGCCTCCCACCAACAGCCCCACGACGGCCGTGACCATCGGGTCCATTTCGGTCATGACGCTGGCCGAAGCCACCATGGCCGCGATGGGCTTGACCACAACCGCCGCCGAGTCCAGCAGGTGGTCCACCAGCGGAAATTTGTCGCCGGCGATCTCCAACAACACCGCCGCGCCCAAGCCAATCAGGGCAATGGGGCGCTGCATCCACTCGTACGGCTGCGCCAGTTCGATCTGACCGGTCGCCCCCAAGCACCCGATCGCAAAAAAGGGCAAAAACGCCCGGAGCCCGCAGGTCGCGGCGAGCGCAAGTCCCATCGCCAAACCCGTGCCCCACTGAATCCAATCGTTTGGGTCCATTCAACCCTCCTGCCCCATCATGCGGTCTGAGCGCTCGGCCGATTGCAACCGTTACGGCATTTCATACAGGTTGATGAATCGATTTCCTTGGATCGGAATCCGCCCCAACAATTTCGTGCGCCCCTCCACGTGTCGGGCAGCGACCTCCGTCAGCAGCGTGCAGCCCCGGTGAGCCGAGAAGTTCATCAACCATCGAGCGAGGTAAAAAGGGCCGGCCAACTCCCAACCCGGTGACGGTCGTTTGTTGTCGGGATGAATCCGCACCACGCCGGGCGCGATGCCGACACTGAGTCGGTACCCCGCATCCGTGGCCGCCCAATGCAGCTTTTGGCTGACGCCCACTGCGCGGGAGATGGCGTCTCGAAAGCCACCGGAGGCCACCCATGTGACCAGCAAGGAGCCGTCGCCACGCTCCCAGATTTCACCGTCAGCCTCGCCAATCATGGTGGACCACGTCTCCCCCAAATCGGCCAATGTCGTCCGCGGGGCCGCAAGGGAACGCGGGGGCGCCGCGGCCTCAACGGCCATGCAAACGACCGCACTGGGGGGCAGAACACGGCCGCCCGCCGAGGGCGGGGCAGTGGTCTGGCCGCGGGCCGCCGCAGCGGCCGCCTCGATCACTTCTTTGAGGTGCGCCGCGAGGTCGTTGTTTGTTGCCCGGTGTCCCTCGCGCACCATCAGCCGCGTCAACGCCGCGTACATCTCCTGCCCGTCCTCAAAACGGTCGTCTCGGTTGCGGGACAACACCTTCAGCAAGAATGCCTCAAGTTCCTCGGAAATTTCCGGACGGTATCCCCGAGGGGACGGCACCTCGGCTCGGCGGACCCGCGCCAGAGTCTCGTCGCGGCTCTTCATTTTGAACAGTCGGCGACCGGTCAACATCTCGTAGAGCACGATGCCAAGACTGAAGAGGTCCGAGCGGCCGTCGAGGGTCTTGCCCGCAACCTGCTCCGGGCTCTTGTAGGCATACTTTCCGCGCACGATGCGATGCTGCGTGTCCGCTTGGAATGCCGCCCGCGCGATGCCAAAGTCGAGAATCTTGACCTCGCCCGCGTAGGAAATCAGCACATTCTGCGGGCTGACATCGCAGTGCACGATCTGCATCGGCCGGCCATTCTGATCCACCTGCTGATGCGCGAACTGAAGCGCTTTCAGCATCTCTGCCGCGATGAACAACGCCAGTGGGATCGGAAACGAGCCCAGGTTCCGCGCCCGCGACAAGAGCCGGGAGAGGTCAATGCCGTGCACGTATTCCATGGCCATGTAGTACTGACCGCCCTCTTTCCCCAGGTCGAACACCTGCACAATGTTCACGTGCTGCAGCTGCACCGCGATCCGCGCTTCATCGATGAACATCTCGACGAACTCTTGGTCCTCCGCCATGCGGTCGAGCACCCGCTTGATGACCAAAATCTTTTCGAAACCGGCCATTCCAAACGCCCGAGCGCGATACACCTCTGCCATTCCGCCCGTGGCGATTTTTTCGAGCAGTTGGTATTTGCCGAATTGCTCAGGACCGGTCACCGCGCTCTCCTCACCGCACGATTGTAACCATCCATGGATTCATCTCAACGCCCGATGCAGCAGCTTGTTGATCTCGTGGCCCGCCTGCGAGGCCCAGACGGTTGTCCGTGGGATCGGGAACAGACGCTGCGGAGCATGCGACCGTACCTGCTTGAGGAGATCTACGAGCTGCTCGATGCCATGGAACACGACTCCGGCGCGGACGGGCTGGAAGGCGAACTGGGCGATGCGCTGTTTGTGATTTTGATGCTGGCGCAAATCGCCACCGACGAGGGTCGGCTCACGCTGGACTCGGTGTGCACACGGATCGTGGCCAAGATGATCGACCGACATCCCCACGTATTCGGACACGACCAGACCGAGAACCCCGGGGGCATTGTTGCGTGGGAGGCGCGCAAGAAGCGCTCCGGAGCGTCGCGCTTGGACGGAGTCCCCCAAACCCTGCCCGCCTTGCTTCGTGCCCATCGGCAGGCGGAAAAAGCCGCCTCGGTCGGCTTTGACTGGACCGCGATTGACGACGTCATGCGAAAGGTGGAGGAAGAGCTCGCCGAACTGCGCGCCGCCATGGCCGGCGGCGACGAACACGCCATCGAGCACGAAGTGGGCGACGTGTTGTTGTCCGTGGCCAATCTGGCCCGCCACCTCAACGCGCCGCCAGAAGCGGCCTTGCGGCGTGCCAATGACCGCTTCGCGACGCGATTCGCCACGCTGGAGCGGCTGGCCCAGGAAGACGGAGTGGCGCTTGACGGTTCCACCAATGCGGAAACGCTCAATGAGTTGTGGGAGCGGGCAAAGGCACAGGAGAAATCATGTTGAAGCTGTTGCTGTTGTTCACCATTGTGCCGACTGCCGAACTCTTTCTGCTGTTTGAAATTGGCGACCGCATCGGTGGCGTTGAGACCTTGATGCTGGTCGTCTTGACCGGAGTCGTCGGGGCCCGAATGGCGCAGCGGGAGGGCCTGAGCGTGCTCCACCAAATCCAGCAAGACGCCGTCAACGGGGTCACCCCCGCAAACAAGCTGGTCGAAGGCGTGATGGTGTTGTTGGGGGGCGTGCTGCTGATCACACCGGGAGTGATGACCGACGCCGTGGGTTTCGCGCTCATTTTTCCGTGGACCCGCCGAGCACTGGCGGGCGGCTTCAAGCAAGCACTGAGCGCCCGGGTATCGGTCCACGGCGTCCATGTGGGGGCACCGCGCCCTGGGCCCGCAGCCCGTCAGACCACCGATGCATTTGCTCATCCCGTGCCGGGCGCCGCCCCCGATGACGACACGCCGTTCGAACACCCCGTGCGTTGAGCCGGGGAATTGTGTTCGACCCGCACCGTCAATAAATCCGCCAATCCGCACCGCCGCGGCGCCGTTTGGATTACGACCGGAGCGTGAACCACACTCCACCATGGCAACACCGTGCAGTCCTTCATTTGGCGAACTGGATCGGCAAGCTTGTGGGGCGCCCGTCCGAGTCGTTGCTCACCGAGCTCGCTCGCAAAGACCGCCCCGGCTCGCCGACTCAACAGTCCAATCCGGCCCTGCAAGCCAGCCATCACATTCGACTCGGCCAAGCGGCGTTCGAGTCGGGGGACTACGCCGAAGCGCTGCATTGTTTTGCAGCGGCAGTTCGACTGACGCCCGATGCGCCCTGGGCATGGCACGGACGCGGCGACGCGCTGCAGCTCTCTGGCGATCCCAAGGGCGCCCTTCGCGCGTACGAGCGCGCCTGCGAACTTTCTCCAGCGACCGGTCTTCACCACGGCGGACGCGCCAATGCGCTGGCGGCACTGGGCCAACCAACCGCCGCACAGGATGCCTGGGATACGGCACTTCAACTCGACCCGAGCCTCGATTGGATGGCGCGCGGGTCGAAAAAGCCGTGATGTTGGTTATGAACGGGCGTTCGATACGGAGAGAGTTGTGCTGGAGACCCTGACCGACGGTTTCAAATCCGCCCGCCTCAAGCTGCAAGGCAAGACCCGCCTCAGCGAAGACAACGTGGCCGATGCCATTGCCGATGTGCGCCGCAGCCTGCTCGAGGCCGATGTTGAGATCGGCGTTGTGCGCACGTTCCTCGACCGCATTCGCGAGCGAAGCATCGGTGAAGTCGTCTCGCTCAAGGCAAACACATCGGGCCATGGCGTCAAGAAAGGCCGCAAAGTCTCTCCATCGGATCACTTCATCAAGATCTGCCATGACGAACTGATCAACCTGATGGGTCCAGTCGACACGGGCTTGGCCTTGGAGGCCACGCCATCCTGCATCATGATGGTCGGGCTGCAGGGCTCGGGGAAAACCACCACTGCGGGGAAGCTGGCCAATCGGCTGAAGGCGGACGGAAAGCGGGTCCTGATGGTTGCGGCCGATGTGTACCGCCCCGCTGCCATCGATCAGTTGCTGACCTTGGGACGCACCCTGGACGTTCCCGTGTTCAGCGTACCGGGCATGCAACCCGTTGAACTGGCCACCTCCGCGATGGCGCAAGCGCGCGCAGAGGGGTTTGACACCGTCATCATCGACACCGCTGGCCGGTTGGCGCTGGACGAGCCGCTCATGGCCGAGCTCGATCGGATCAAAGCGACCGTCAAGCCGGACAACATTTTGTTCGTCTGCGATGCCATGATTGGACAGGACGCCGTCCGAACCGCGGCCGAGTTCGATCGGCGCCTCAGCTTCACTGGATTCGTGCTCACCAAGCTGGATGGCGATGCCCGCGGCGGTGCGGCGTTGGCGATCAAGGAAGTGACCGGCAAGCCCATCAAGTTCCTCGGCATGGGGGAAGGCCTCGACAAGCTCGATGAGTTCCGCCCCGAGGGTCTGGCGGATCGAATCCTGGGATTCGGAGACGTGGTTGGCCTGATGAACGACTTTGAAAAAGTCGTCGACAAGGACTCAGCGGAGAAAGACGCCGCCAAGATGCTGAGCGGCAACTTTTCGTTCAACGACTTCCTGAAGCAGATCAACATGATCCGAAAGATGGGCAGCATGCGCTCCATCTTGGAAAAGCTCCCGGGCATGGGCGACATGATGAAGCAGCTTCCACCCGAGGCACTGGACGACCGGGAGTTCAAGAAAGTCGAGGCCATGATTCAATCGATGACCAAGTCGGAGCGCAAACAGCCCGACCTGGTCAACGACTCCCGGATGGATCGAATCGCTCGCGGCTCGGGACGACCGCTTCAAGAAGTGAAGGACCTGTACCAGCGCTTCAACGAAATGCGGCAGATGATGGGGAACCTGGGCAACTCCGGGATGTTTGCGGGAATGCCGGGCATGCCCGGAGGCCGGGCTCAGCGTCGCCAGATGCAGAACGCGGGCGCCGATGGTGCAGGGATGAACCCTTATGGCGGCATGGGTGGCATGGGTGGCATGGGCGGCATGGGCGGCATGGGCGGCATGGGCGGCATGGGCGGCATGGGCGGAACCAGCCCAATGACCAAAGAACAGCGCGTCGCCGCTGCGAAAAAGAAGCGGGCTGATCGCAAGGCGCGGAAGAAGAACCGAAAGAAAAATCGGTGAGGCGCGGGTGGGCCAAAGTCCGGATACACCGTGACCATGCACGATGCTCTCCAGGCGTGGTTGGTCGCCGCCAATCGGACAGGCGACCCGGTTGCGGCGGCAGCGGCGGCGGCCGCTGCTGTTTCGAACGACCCTTGGGCCGTTGTGGGCGAAGCGGGAGCACTCGCCCGATGCCAACTCGTTGAAGCGCCGCGCGACATCGGTCTGACTGCCGCGCTCACGCGCGTCTCGCCCGCCCACCCCAGGGCCATTGCGACCGTTCGCGAAGGCGAGCTCATGCCGGGGACGGATTCGGCCGGTCGAAAGCAACGCGGCGCTTTCGATACGCCCATGGAAATGGCCCGCTCCACGGTCGCACTGGCGCTGCGTGCCGCCAACCGAACGGTCCGCCGTGCCATCGACCCTGCCTGCGGACCGGGCGCCTTCCTCGTGGCGCTGCGCGAACAGTGTTCCTGTGAAATTTGGGGAATTGAGCTGGACCCCGTGGCCGCCGCGGTGGCCCGGGTGGCCGTGCCCGACGCGACCATCATCGTCGCCGATGGTCTGACGCACGCGGCTCAATGCGACGTGCTGGTCGGCAACCCGCCCTTCATCTCACCCGAACGTCAAAACAAAGCCTTGAGGGCCCGGTTGCGCGAGGACATGCCCTGGTTGTCGGGACGATTCGACCTGGCCGTTCCGTTCGCCGCCCGGTCCGTCGAGCGGGTGGCCAACGGCGGTGGCGTCGGCTTGGTTCTTCCCGCATCCATCATGCACCAACCCTACGCGACGCCGCTTCGAGTCCAGTGGCTCCGGCGCCATGCCATCACCCACCTCAGCCACGACACGCCGTTTCCCGGGGCTCAGGTGGGAGTCGTCACCATCGCCTTGCAAACGGGCGCTGGCCCCAGCCCATTGCCCAGCGGAATCGCGCCGAGCGACATCCTCGATCTCCCGGCGGCGCCGCTTCACCCATCGCTTGAACCCGGCGATGTGGACATCATTCGCCACGTGCGAGCCCGGTCCTCACCGCTTGGGGAATTTGCCACCGTCGACACGGGAGTGGTCAGTCACGGAGACCATGGCGGCAAACGCGCGTTGCTTCACACCGAGCCCGCCCCCCACCGTGTCCCCTACGTCGACGCGCGGGACTTGGTCGCAAACCGCACGCGCTGGCTGGACTACGCACCGGAACGGATGCACCGCGCCAAAGACCCGGACCTGTTCGTCCACCCCAAGGTCTTGGTGCAGCGCATCCGGGGGCGGGGGGCCATTCGAGCATGGGTCGACCGCAGCGGACTGTACGCCGGACACACCCTCACGGTGGTGCGCCCCGACCACCCGGCGTTGAGCCCCGAGTCCATTCATCGCCTGATCACCGATCCGCTGATCGACGGGTTGATTCGGATGGAACGCGGCTCGCGCATGGACCTGTACCCCAAGGACGTCCGCAGCATTCCGGTCCCTGCGAGCTGGCTCACCGGGTCCGACAGTCCCCCAACGGAGGCGCTTGGACTGAGTCGAGGGCAAGCCGAACGGCTCCTGACCTTCAGCCTCGAATAGCGGGGGCGGAACGGCGAACCGACCAAACTTCCGCTGATTGGCGGCGACTCATCGGTTACGCGTGCTCTATGAACTCTATGACTGGATTTGGACGCGGAGAGGCGTCCAACGGCAACCTCACCGTCGTCGTCGAAATGAAGAGCGTCAACAACCGCTACCGGGATGTTCAGATCCGCCTGCCTCGCGCCTATGGCGCCATTGAATCGCGCATTCAGGCGGCGCTGAAAGAGCGATTTGCTCGCGGACGAATCGACGTATTTGTCCGACGGCAGATGGTCGGCTCCGAGCAGACCGTTCGCGCCGATCCGGTGCTCGCAGAACATTACCTGCAAGCCGCCATCGAAGTGTCGAAGCGACTGGCCCGGGGCGAGGAGACGATCCCCACCACCTGGGTGCTGGATCAGCCGGGAGTCTTGGTCGCCGCCGAGGCGGAAACCGACGCCATCGCCGAGTGGGACTTGGTGGCGACGGCCCTCGAACTGGCCGCTGATGAACTCGAGCGGATGCGCGCCAAAGAGGGCCGCGCGCTTCAGAAAGACCTCGATCTCCACCTCTTGAAGGTCACCGAGCTCCGGGCCGAAGTCGCGTCACACGCTGCCGGCATTGTGAACCGATTGCACGCACGCATAGAAGACCGACTGGCCCGCATTTTGAAGGATCAGGTGGACGAGAATCGACTGGCGCAAGAAGCCGCCATCTTGGCCGACAAAGCCGACGTCTCGGAAGAGTTGGCGCGGATCAGCAGTCACTGCACGCAATTTGCCGAAGCACTGGCTGCGGCCGAACCGGTTGGTCGAAAACTGGACTTTCTGCTTCAAGAGCTCAATCGCGAGATCAACACCATTGGCTCCAAGGCCGCCGAGACCGATGTCGCCAATCGGGTTGTCGACATGAAAAGTGTGCTCGAACGCATGCGAGAACAAGCCGCCAACGTGGAGTGAGAATGCCGGCTGCCGTTCGGCTTTCTGGTCCCCGAGCCCGCGTGCTGCGGACCCAACTCGACGAGTTGGCCGCCACGTACGCGGCGGGTCCGGATCCCATCGACTTCGTCCACCGCTACACCACTGCTGACGACCAAGAAGTCGCCGCGCTGCTCGCGTCTTCACTGGCCTTTGGGCGGGTGGCATCGTTCACACCGGTTCTCGAAAGCATCTTTGCGCTCAGCGAGACGGAAGGGGGGCCCGCGTCATGGGTGGACCGATGCGCCGAGGTCGGCGATCCGAGGCTTCAATCACTCTTTTATCGGTGGGTCCGGGGACCAGACTTGGAACGATTCGCATCGACCATCGGCCGATTTCGAGCGCGTCATGGAACCATCGCCCAGTGGATTGGTCGGCGCCTCCCCGAGCAAGGCGCATCCTTCGGCCGTCTCTTGGGCGCACTGATCGATGAGCTTCGGACGCTGAGCGTGGTGTCAACGGAAGGGTCGTTCCGTCAGCTGAGTCGCGGATACCGTTACCTGCTCCCGCACCCCTCCTCCGGCTCCGCATGCAAACGGTGGTGCATGGCCGCCCGCTGGATGTGCCGCACATCCCATCCCGATTTGGGTTTGTGGCCGCTCGATCCGCGGGCGCTCGTCATCCCACTGGACACCCACATTCACCGAGTGGCGCGCATGATTGGCCTCACCCGACGCAACGACGGGAGCTGGCGCACCGCGGTTGAAATCACCGCGAACCTCCGCCGCATCGACCCCGACGATCCGACGCGATTTGATTTTGTCTTGGCTCACTTGGGCATCGATGGGCAGTGCCGGGGAAAACGCGTGATCGACATCTGTTCTCAATGTGCCTTGGTACCGGTCTGCAAGACTGGCCGGTCCGGTTAAGGCACCGTCGGGAGACACGATGACCCTACGCACCACTTCCTGGACCCCACCGGAGAACGGCGCCCTGTTTGTTGTGGCCGGTGCCAGCGGCACGGGCAAAACCACGCTCGTCAAAGAGGCTCTGGCATCGGTACCCGGCCTTGAGTTCAGCGTCAGCGCGACGACGCGCCCCATCCGCACCGGCGAAGTCGACGGCAAGGACTACCTGTTCTTGGACCGAACATCGTTCATGAACCGCGTTCATGACGGCGAGTTTTTGGAGTGGGCCGAGGTCTATGGAAACTGCTACGGCACCTTGCGTCGGCCCGTCGAGGAGGTCCTGGGTCGCGGTCAAAGCATCCTCCTGGACATCGACACCCAAGGCGCCGAACAAGTGCGCTCGAGTGGGATCCCGCACACCAGCATTTTTGTTCTCCCGCCCGACATGGACACGCTCGCCCGGCGCTTGTCGGGTCGGGGCACCGATGACCACAGCGTCATCGACCGCCGACTCCGCGAAGCCCACGAGCAACTTTCTGCCGCGGGGACCTTTGATTGCATCGTGATCAACGACGACTTGGCCTCCGCTCACGACCAGTTCCAAGCCATCATCATTGCAGAGTTGCTTCGGACAAAACGTCACTCTCGCGTCGTGGAAAAATTTCGGGACTCGTGACGCGGGAAAAACCCGCGCGACACTCGCTATTGCGCAACGTTCGGTGCTACCCTGTTCGCAAGACGGAGGCGGTGAGTCCACATGCGGCTCAATGACATTCTCGACAGAGTCGGAAACTACGCGACCGATGCCGACATCGATGTCATCATGCGGGCCTACGTGTTCAGTGCGAAGGCCCACGCTGGACAGATGCGCAAGAGCGGCGAACCGTACCTGACCCACCCGCTGGCCGTGGCCGGAATCCTCTCAGAGTGGAAGATGGACGTCGACACCATCGCCACCGGCTTGTTGCACGACACCATGGAAGACTGCTTGGTCACTCAGACCGACATCGACGGCATGTTTGGTGGCGAAGTCGCGGAGTTGGTCGAGGGCGTCACCAAAATCGGAAAGCTGGAGTTTCGCTCC
>JAYZVA010000050.1:0-34497 GCA_036156175.1 Myxococcota bacterium | reverse complement strand
ATCGGCGTCTGCATCGGCATCGGCGTCTGCATCGGCATCGGCGTCTGCATCGGCATCGGCGTCTGCATCGGCATCGGCGTCTGCATCGGCGTCAGCGTCAGCATCGGCGTCTGCATCGGCATCGGCGTCAGCGTCTGCATCGGCGTCAGCGTCTGCATCGGCGTCAGCGTCAGCATCGGCATCGGCATCGGCGTCAGCATCGGCGTCAGCGTCAGCATCGGCGTCAGCGTCAGCATCGGCGTCAGCATCGGCATCGGCATCGTGGTCGGCGTGACCGGTGTCGTGGTCGTCATCGGATTTGCCGCATGCGGCGAGCATGCTCAAAACCATCAGAAGGGAAGTCAGTTTCAGATTCATGGTTGTTTCCTATGGTTTAGGCGGACCAACGAAGCGACACGAGCCACGTTCGTCCAGGGAGTGGATAGCCGTGAAAGTCATCGATTCCCTTGACGACCACGGCGTTGTCATCAGGGTTGAGGGGGTCCCGATCGACCTGCTCGACCATGCGGTTGGTCAGGTTGCGGGTTTCAAATTCCAGCTCCGGTCCGCGTTCGATGGGCGTGACCCGCACAAACGCGGCGTGGAGGTGCCGCGGGGCGGCTTGGTACCAGTTGGTTTGGTCCCAGTACTCGCCGTCGGTGTAGCTGTAGGTGTGGCCAATGCTCGCGCGGTCCGGCCAGCCCACCGAGGTCTGCTGCCAAACTTCGAGGTTGGGCACACCCGGAAGTTGGTTGCCCGAGTAGGCCGCGGCATCGGATTGGTTCTCGGACCACGTTCGCGTGGCGCTGGTGCGGGAATGCACCGCGTCGAACGCGCTCAACGTGAGGGCGGCTTCGAGACCGCGAACCCGGGCGCCCTGAACATTGATGGGGGTCACGGTTCGCTGGGAGTTCTGCACGAACACGATCTTGTTGGTGCTCTGCGTCTGGAATCCGGCAATTTCAGCCACCACCCCGCCATCGTCGCGGGTCCACGCGGTGCGAATCCCCACATCGATGGTTGCACTGGATTCGGGCAACAGCTCCGGGTTGCCGACGATGCTGCCTCGGTTGCCAAACAACTCGGTGAAGTCGGGCGGGCGAAGGGCCTGACCCCAGGTGGCCTTGATCGCACTGGCCCGACCCAGCCGCACAAGAATCCCCGCTCGCGGCTTCGCGCTCAGCAGCTCGTTCTCGGTGGTGCGCAGCGCGCCGGAGAGCCCCGCCATGGATGAGGCGCCGCGGGCGTCGGTGCGGATGCCTTGAACGAACGCGGTGCCATCCACTTGGACGCGGTCATCCAGCCACTGGGTCTGCACGCCGGGGGAGACCGACCACACCGTGCGCGTCCGCGGCGCATCCGTTTGGTCGGAAAGCCGGTCCACGCGCTCAAATCGGTCGTTGCGAATGGTCCCCGTCACGATGGTCACGATGCGGTTGCTGATGGCGATGTCGGTGGTGCTCTGTGCGCCCACCATCGTCGTGGTCTGGTCTTCCCACTGGGTGCCGACGCCCACCTCACCGCTCCGGTTGTCCCACAGTTCGTGGGTACCGATGCGCCACCCCGTCAACCGACTGCGGCCCCAACTTGCGTGCGTCTTGGCGTCGACCGCGGTCAACAGGCGCGTGGTCTCGAGCCGCGTTCCGGTGCTTTGGGCGTTGGCCGGCCCGGGGATGCCTTCGTCCCGATCCAGCACAGTCTGAATCAGCGATACGCCGTGGTTGCCCGCGTCCATTCGCAGCCGACCGAGCCAGTTGAGCTGCCGTTTGTCGTTGTTTTGGCGCCGCTCAAACGAATCATCGAACAGGTTGAACACGGTCGCGCGGTTCTGGAAGAACAAGAAGTCGCCTTCCGTTCCCACGTGTTCGGCCGTGGTCCAGCCGTCGATGTTGGTGCTCCCCAGGCTGGTCGTCCCGGCACCAAACGCGTGGGCTCGGTGGGTGTTGTGCTGACCGGCCGTTGCCGACAGTCCGGTCCCAGCGGGTTCGGCGGGCGTCACCAGGTTGACCACCCCACCCATCGGGGCGGCGCCGAAGCGCGCGGGTGGATTGCTCCGGTACACCTCGATTCGCTCGAATGCCGTGGCGGGCAACTCACTCAAGTTGAGCGCTGTGGCACCATCGGGGTTGAGGGGAATGCCATCGAGGTACACCGCAACCTGCCGGCCGGATGCACCCCGGATGCTGATGGTGGACCAGCCGGCCATTCCCCCAAGGCGGTGGACGCGAACCCCCGTGGTGGTCTCCAGTGCGTCCGCCACGTCGCCGGAAATGGGCAGGCGTTCGTCGAGGTGGATGACGGTCAGGGCGGCCGATGTCTCCGTCGGATCCGCCGATGACGCGGCGCGACCTTCCACCACGACGGTCTCCGATGGCGACTCGTCGGAACCCCATGCGGGGGTCAGTGCAGCGATGGCGATGAGGTGTAGCAGCGTGTGATTGAAGGACACACAACGGCTGGGCGCACCACGATTGGAACGGCTCACCACGCGCGTCCTCCCTCCGAGGACAGGGTGTTGGATCGCTGAGCCGGTCTCCTGACTCCCGGTTTGCACCGGTCACAGTGGCGGGGGCCGTGCTGGATTTCCACCAGCTTCCCATGCCCTTACTCTCTCGAGCGGGCGCTCACGATCAAGCATCTGCAAGCAGATGCAATTCGGCTAACGGTCGCGTTGACGGAGATCAACGCTGCCGAATCACAATTATTTCAACGGGCGTCGAAACCCAAAGGTCGCGTGGCTACCGTTTGATCTGAAACTTCAACACGGCATCCGTTGTGCGGTTGAAGGGCGGCACCAGGCCGCCAAGTTTGGCGATGTCCACCCGCGTCTGGCGGTAGACGGACTTGGCATGGCTCATGGTCTTGAAGCCTTGGATTCCATGGTACGCCCCCATCCCGCTGGGACCCACGCCGCCGAACGGCAGAGACTCTTGGGTGACTTGAAAAATGACGTCGTTGATGCACACCCCCCCCGATCGGGTTTCAGCGATGAATCGTCGTTCTTCGGTGGCATCATGGCCAAAATAGTATGCCGCCAAGGCGTGTGGCTGACCGTTGATGAACGCGATCACCTCGTCGAAGCTCCGGTAGGTCTTGACGGGCAGCACGGGGCCAAAGATCTCTTCTTGCATCACCCGCAGGTCATCACTGGGGTTCACAATCAAGGTCGGGGGAATCTTCCAGGCGCCGGTTTGATTCGAGAAATCTTCGCCTGCGGGGTTGATGCTCAACACGGTGTGGCCGCTGGTCTTGGCTTCGTCGATGTAGCCGAGGAGCCGCCGATGGTGGCGTTCGCTGATGATGGCGGAGTATTCGGGGTTCTCCAGCATCGTGGGGAACATCGTCGCCGCCGAGCGATGCGCTTCGGCAAGCGTGTCGTCCAACGCATCTTCGTGCACAAACAAGTAGTCGGGGCCCATGCAGACCTGCCCCGCGTTGATGGTTTTGCCCACCATGATTCGGTCCAGAGCGCGGCGCAGCGGTGCCGTGGTGGACAACACCACCGGCGATTTCCCACCCAACTCCAGCGTGACGGGCACCAAGTTTTCGGCCGCCGCCCGCATCACCTCGCGTGCCACCGCGGCGGAGCCCGTGAACATGAGGTGATCGAGGGGCAATGATGCGAAGGCCCTGCCCGTTTCAGTGTCTCCGCAGGTCACAGCAATCTCGGTGGGATCGAACGCCTCTGCGATCATCTCGGCCATCAACGCTGCGGTCGCTGGCGTGTACTCGGACGGCTTGATCATGGCGCGGTTGCCCGCGGCCAACACACCCGACAGGGGCGAAAACACGGTGTGCATCGGGAAGTTCCAGGGTGCCATGATCCCCACAATCCCGAGGGGCTGGTACTCGACCCGTGCGCTCGCGCCCATCAGGTTGAGCGGAAACATGGGCGTGTGTCGTTCGGGGCTCATCCAGCGCTCAACGTGGCGGCGGGCGTACTTGAGCGGTTCGATGCTTGCGGCAACGTCGACCAACTTGCTGATGGCATGGGGCCTGCATCCAAAGTCGGCCCGGAGGGCGTCAGCCGCCCGGTCGCTGTTTCGAACCAGCGCATCGATGGCGCGATCCAGTCGGTCGATGCGGGTTGCGAGCGTCACAACGGCTTCGCTTTGCATCGCGGCTTGTTGGTGACCGAGGATGGTCATGAGCTTGCTGCGAATGGCCGCGTCGACAGCGGGTGGGGTGGATGCGATCATGGTCGTTCCTCAACGGCGCGATTTGGGGGTGCGGGTGTAATCGACGGCACCCTCCGCCACCACCGGCACTCGCGGCGTTCCGCCTAAAACTGCGGCCGCTTGCTTGCGTCTGCAAGCAGCGAACCCACGGCACGCGGTTGGACCGCGGCGGCGGCCAGCATGCCGCCCGCCATGGCCCCCATGACCCCAACCGCCCCCACTTCGCAGCCGGCAAAATACAAGCCCTTGATGGGGCTGTGGGCCCGCAGGTGATCGCACGCATACCGCTCCACGGTGGGCTCGATGCCGTAGATGGACCCCTTCATGGGTCTGCAGAAATGCTCGGTGGAGACGGGCGTGCCGAGCTCGGCAAAGTCGAGCATTGGCTTGAGCTTGGGCATGCGTCGAAACAGCTGGGCCAGCAGTTGATCGGTGATGCGGGACTTGAATGCCGCGTATTCGGCATCGCGGCGCCG
This sequence comes from Myxococcota bacterium, assembly GCA_036156175.1. Taxonomy (GTDB): domain Bacteria; phylum Myxococcota_A; class UBA796; order UBA796; family UBA796; genus UBA796. Next base: position 29,864 of record JAYZVA010000050.1, on the reverse strand, counting down.
AGCGGGCTGGGTGCGCCAGGGCTCGAACACCTCATACGGGACAAACGTCACCGCTTCGCCGGTGTGGTGCTGCGCTTTGCCCGCGTCGTGATGCGGGTTCTTCAGGCTCGGGAAGCTGGTGTAGATGACGGGGCACTCGGGAACCGGGTCGGTGGCGTTGACGTTCCAGACGCCGGCATCGGTGTCCCAGACGTCGTAGAACCACTTGTTGGCGGAGCCCGCACCCGCGGCACGGATGTCGCCTTTGAATCCCAAATACAGGCACACATGCGCCGGTGCCGGAGACAATGCACCGACTTCGTCGACCCAGGGCCCTTGGGCCGACTCGGGAAGCAACCGCGTTGCCGTGGACACGATTCCCGCACCCGAGACGACCGTGGTGGCCCGAATCTCTTCGCCGGTGGTGAGGCGCACGCCGACGGCGCGCTTGCGATCGATCAAGATCTCGTCGACGTCGGCGCAGATTCGCGTCCACCCGCCCGCATCGGCCACCTTGCGCAGCAGTTCGATGGCGATCCGCTTGGCGCCGCCCACCGGGTAAAACGCGCCGTGCATGAAGTGACGGCTCACCAAGGCTTGGACCGCGAAGGCCGCCCGGCTTGGAGGGGAGCCGTGGTAGCCCCACTGTCCGGTCAGCACTTTCTGAAGCTTCCGATTGGGGGTGATCCGATCCAGCACGTCCTGCGCGGTGACCTCGAAGGCCTCTTGCGCGCCCTTGCTCATCCGGTTGCCCACCGCTTTGCCCCACCAGGTGGGGGGCATGGCCCGCGACTTCAGGTACCCCTTCATGGCGCGCCCGACTCGCCGCACTTCATCCAGGTAGGCGTCGATGGCCCGTTCCTCTTCGGGAAAGGCCGCAATCAGGTTGGCCCGAAACTCCGCGGCGTTGTCGGGGAAGTCGATCCGCAACCCGGGGTAGTGGAACTCGTCGTACACGCCGCCGAGGCTGGCCCACTCAAGGCGACCGTCGGTGAGGGTGCTCAGCAGGCGGCCCATCATGGACTGTGGCCCCACTTCGCCGATGGCGTGAACGCCAACGTCCCACTCGTAGGGACCGCGCTTGAATGCGTGGGTGAATCCGCCCGGGACGTAGTGCTGCTCCAGCACCAAGACCCGCTGACCGACCTGTGCCAGCATGGCTGCAGCGGTCATTCCCCCCATGCCGGAGCCGATCACAATCGCGTCGAAGGGGCCCTCCGGACCGCCCTTCTTGCTCCACGGTCGTTTGGGCGTCGTCATGGTCGCTCCGGGCCGTCTTCGATTGGCGTCAGAGTACACCGATGGGCCTCATTGCAGCAATCAAAATGAATGGGCAGCGGGCGTCTGTCGTTGGATCCCCTGCAGACCCTTGGGGGTGGACTTGCTGCTCACTAAATTTCGATGCTACCGTCGTCCGATGGCGATGCAGAAATGGATGGTGCTGGTCGGGCTGGTTGCGGCGCATGCGGCCGTCGCTGGACCCAAAAAAGCACAGAAGCGGTTGATGAACGCCGCTCCGGCGGTGAACGCCGACGACATCCCTTTGCTGGCTGGATTGCTCGACAAAGCCGGATGGACGGCCACCCCCGAGCTGTCCGGCGTGTTTCAGGTCGGACGGATCTTCAAAGACGATGGGTCGGGCCACAGCCTGATGATCCGCGAGTGCTTTGCGATGGAGGCCGGCCGCGACCCTTACACCTCCTCCGAGGTGGTCAGCCACCTCGAAGCGGGCGTTCGACTCGGGTTTTTTGCGCCGACAACGGCGTCCACGCGCATGGTGCGCACGGTGCGGTTCGACACGCCGGTGCACCACACTCTTGAGCGGCTTGCGATGGTGCCCACACCCGAATGCACCGCCATGCTGACCCAAGCCACCGAGGCCGAGCGCGCCACCATGTACGCCGTTCAGGAGGTTCTCACCGCGGTGATCACCGAGCAGCGGTGCGGAACGCTGGATGCGAAGGGCAGGTTCATCCTGGGCGTCGCCAATGCCGAGGTTGAACGATCCTGCAGCCAGGTGAGTCAAGAGCCGGTGGCGGTGGCCTACCGAAGTGTCCCGGTGGATGACCTCACGATTGGTCCTGCTGCCATTGCGGAGACGCCCGTTCAGTCGCCGGTCCGGGCAGTGCAGGCGGTGGGCGAACCGGTCAATGAAGATTGCCACTGGGGAGACATCGACCGGGTGCACTCCACAATGACGACCCTGACCATCAACGAACAGATGATGGACGTGCGTGGGTTGGAGAATCGAGCATGGATTGCCACGGAGCTGCAGCGGTGCGGGTACCCCGACGCGGCGGAAGCATTCAATGAATGGCGGGAAAGCCGGCGCGCCACCAACATCGCGTGCGGTACGGGCGTGGGGTGCTACGCCATCCCGGTGGGAATCTGGGCGTCGGTGCAGGCGAAAAAGCACCGGCTGGCAATGGAGCGGGCGCTGTTGAGTCCGCGGGCCGACGCCGACGAGGAGTGATGCCTCAACCGAGTTGAATGACGGCCTCGCGGGTGGGCGGCTGGCATCCCGGACGCGCGCAATTCAGCGCCGCGGCTCGGGTCGCAAACGCCAACAAGTCGTCCACCATTGCGGGCGTGACGGGGGTGCGAAGCGCATCCGCGTGCCACAACCAGGCCAAGACGGCGGCCTGAAAGGTGTCACCGGCGCCAACGGTGTCGACCACGGTTCCGACTTGGGCGACGGGTCGGACGGCATGGTGTCCGGCGGCGGTCCAAAGCTGGGCACCCCGAGCGCCTTCGGTGAGAACAACCGTCCGTCCCCCTCCACGCCACCGTTGAATGGCGTCCACCGGATCGATTCCGGGGTGCAGAACGGCGAGGTCTTCATCGCTTGCCTTGACCCAGTCGGCCATCGCGACGGCCTCATCCAGGCGCTCACAGTAGGCGCTCATGTCATCGATGAGGGGCGGACGCAGGTTGGGGTCGAGGGCCACGAATGCGCCCGCCGCTTTGGCGGACTGAATCGCCGCACGCCAGTGGGGCCAATCATCGGCTTGGGCGAGGGTCAACGAACCGAAATGAACGGCCTTTGTGCCAACCGGGAGCGCGTCGACGGGGGGGCGCAGATTGAGGCATCGGTCGGCCGTGCCTTCGCGGTGGAAGGTGTAGGCGGGATGGCCCCGGTCATCGGTGCGCACCTCGGCGATGGCCGTGGGCGCGTCGACGCGATCGGACACGCACACGCGGACCCCGTGCTGCACCAAGCCGTCGTGCAGCCGATCGCCGTATGCATCGGTTGACAGCGGGCAGAGGTACCCCGCGGGGACCCCGAGTCGGGCGAGGGCGATGGCCACGTTGTACGGCGACCCGCCGATGCGCGCTTCCGCTTCACCGCCACCCAGTGGGTGGATTCGATCGATGAGCGACTCGCCCAGAGACACGATCATGGCGCTACCAGAACATCGCCACGACGGCGGCGGTGAGGGCCAACAGCAGCGCGGACTGAATGCGGTAGTCCTTCAGCCCGGGTTGGGCGGGTGGGGCCGGTTGAACCATGAGTTCGGCAATCTCGTCGTCGGACTTTGCGTCTCCCCACGCCGCCGTCGCGACGTAGATGATCAGCGAGGCGCCAAACACGATGCCGGCGACCAAGGTGAAATGAATCGGGGCGTCCCACCACCGCTCGCCGCCCGTCAGCAGTCCCTTCTCGCCCATGAACAGCCCAACGGCGACCGCGTGCCCTCCGATCAGCGTCGCCAACGCCCCCTGGGCCGTTCCGCCCTTCCAGAAAACGCCAAGCAAGAACAACACGGTGACCGGTGGCACCATGTAGGCGAGCATTTCTTGGATGTATTTGAACAGCCCGTCGAATTGCGCAATTTGCGGGGCCCACAATGCGCTCACCACCATGATGATGGCCATCGAGATGCGACCAAGCTTGAGCGTCTCGGCTTCGGTCAGGTTGGGGCGGCGGGGCTTGATGAAGTCCAGTGTGATCAGCGCCGAGGCGCTGTTGAGGGTCGAGTCAATGCTGCTCATGATGGCGGCGATCAACCCGGCAAGCACGAGCCCAATGACGCCCACGGGAAGCAACGAGGTCACCATGTGGGGAAAGACTTTGTCGGCCTCCAGCATGACCCCGGGGTTGTCTTGGGCCCAGATGATGGAGAACGCGAGTCCAGGAAGCACCATGATGAACAACACGGGAAGTTTGAGCAGGCCCCCGAGCAGTGCGCCCCACCGGGCGTCGTCAACGCTTCGCGCGCCGAGCACCCGTTGCACGATGAATTGATTGGTGACCCAAAAGTAAAAGCCCAGAATCGGCACGCCGATGAGGGTGCCCAACCACGGCAGCTTCGGATCATTGAGCGGTCGATGCTCGGGACTCACCACCGAGAACTTGGCGGGGTCGCCAATGCCGTCTGTCAGCGCAGCCCACGAGAAGTCGATCGCGGGGTGGGCAAACACGAAGTAGGTCATCAGACACGAGCCGAGCAACAACACCACCGCCTGGATCACATCAGTGTAGACCACCGCGGCAAGTCCTCCGGCAGCGGTGTAGACGCCCGCAATCAACGCGAGGGCGATGCACGTGGTCCACATGTCCAATTCCGGAAAGAACAACTGCAGCACCACCGCACCGGCATACAGCGACCCCGCCGTATCGACCAGAATGTTGGTGACGATCGTCAGCCCAGAAAAATAGGTCCGGCTGCCCGCTCCAAATCGACGCTCCAGAAACTCGGGAATGGTGGAAATTCGGCTGCGAAGAAAGATGGGCACAAAGAACAGCACAAAGAAGACCAAGACAACGGTTGCCATCCATTCGTAGTTCGAGATGTACAGCCCACCGTCGTAGGCGCTCCCCACCAGACCGATCAGGGTGGTGGACGAGATGTTGGATGCGAACAGCGAGAACCCGATGGCGATCCATCCCAGGCTTCGACCGGCCAAGAACAGGTCTTCGCCGCCCTTGGTGTTGCGTCCGATCCACAGGCCAATCGCCAGCACTGCGGTGAAGTAGATGACGATGATCGACGCGTCGATCGGGTGCAAGGTCAGGGCATTGGTCATGGGCGAGCGCTCGTCAGTGTGCCGGCGCCAGGGCCGGCGTTGGGTTCCACGGCCCCCCCGCGATGCTGCAGTTTAGACCATGCGAGCTTGATGCGATGCGGCAATGAGCCAGGACCACCCTTCCATTTGCCAAGTCCCGTCCATCCGCTCGCGGGAAATGCGGCCTCCCTTTTCAAGGAAAGCGGCGTCGGCCCAGCGGCCGGGTGGGGCGTAGTCCACCGGTTTCTCACTGAGGTTGAACGCGCACAAGACGGCCGTTTCGCCGCGACCGCGCTCGAAGACCAAGAGGGCCTCTGGGCTCGGGAAGACGGTGAGCTCGTCTTGGCCAAATGCGGGATGGCCGCGGTGCAAAGCGATCAGCGACCGGGTTTGGTGCAGGACGCTGCGCGCGTGATCGACCTGGCGATCCACTGCCTGCTCGCGGTGTTCCGGGGGAATCGGCAGCCACGGTGCTTCCGTGCCGGTGGTGAAGCCGGCTTGGGGGTCCGAGTGAGACCACGGCATCGGGGTGCGGCAGCCGTCACGGCCCTTGAATTCTGGCCAGAACGCCTTTCCGTACGGGTCCACGAGGTCGTCGAAGGCGATGTCCGCTTCGGTCAGGCCCAGTTCTTCCCCTTGGTAGATGCAGGGGGTGCCGCGCAACGACAACAACACGGCCATGGCGAGGGGAGCAATGGCATCCGTTGGGGCGCCCGCTTGGGCGAATCGGGTGGCCGTGCGCTGCACGTCGTGATTGGAAAACGCGACGCAGCGCCACACTCCGGGCGCTTCGAGCGCGTCGCGTGCAATGATTTCCCGGAACGCATCGGCGGTGAAGGGTGCCGCCAGCCAGTCGAAGGTGTAGCACAGCTGCAGTCGACCGGGTTGTTGGTACTGCGCCATGAGATCGAGTGCGCGGTCGGCTGTGGCACCGACCTCGCCCAGGGCGATGGTGCCGGGGTATTCGGCCAGCAGGTCGCCCAAGTCGCTCAGGAAATCGCACACCTGTGGACGGTTTTTGTCGTACAGATGGCTTTGAAGGCTGTAGGGATTGTCGGCGCGAACCACTTGGGTGTCGGGGCGCTCCGCCGTGGGGTTGTCGCGGAGTTGTCGGTCGTGGAAGTAAAAGTTGACAGTGTCGAGTCGGAAGCCATCCACGCCCCGGTCGAGCCACCACCGCGCGATGGCCAATGCCTCGGCTTGGACGCGGGGATCGTGAAAGTTGAGATCCGGCTGGCTGATGAGAAAGTTGTGGAGAAAATACTGGCCTCGGTTGGGCTCGAAGGTCCACGCAGAGCCCCCAAAGATGGACAGCCAGTTGTTGGGGGGGCCGCCATTGGCTGCGGGTTCGGCCCACACAAAGCAGTCTTCCCATTCGGCGCCGCGCCGGGACCGGGCGGACCGGAACCATGGGTGTGTGTCCGCCACATGGCTCAACACCAGGTCGATCATGATTCGAATTCCACGGCGATGGGCTTCGGCCACCAACTCATCAAAGTCGTCCAGGCCGCCGAAGATGGGGTCGACCGCGCGGTGGTCCTCGACGTCGTAGCCAAAGTCGCGCATGGGTGAGCGAAAGAAGGGGGCCACCCACACCGCGCTGACACCCAGCTGTTGGAGGTAGTCGAGGCGTGCGGTGATGCCCGAGAGATCGCCCACGCCATCGCCGCTCTGGTCCTGAAACGATCGCGGGTAAACCTGGTAAATCACCCCCCGTTTCCACCATTCCTCGGCGGCGGTGTTCAATCCGGTGGGCGTGCCGTCGGAGTCTGGAGGCGTGGATTGGGTCATGACCGGGTCCGCAAAAATCGCGACCTATGGCGGCCGGCTTACCCACGCCAAGCGGTGGCGTCGCATTGTTTCCAGAGCGTGACCTAACATCGGTGATGGCCCCACACCGAGCGGATTCGGGCTGGATGGTCGCCCGTTGATTTGGGTGGGCGCGATCGGACGAAGCCGGGATCCGTCACGTTATAAGCTCGCTCAATCGGGTTCGGACGAACCCAACTGCGAGGCTCCCCCATGAAACAACCCAATCCATCCACCCTGGTCCGGGCGTTCAGCGCGGTTGAGCGCTGGGGGCAACGCCTTCCCGACCCGTTGACCCTGTTTGCAATCATGGCTGCGCTGGTTGTGATCTTGTCGGGCATCTTCGCTGGCGCGAACGCAGAGGTCGTGCAGCGCACCGGTGATGTGGTCGAGATGTCCGTGAAGAGCCTGCTGTCGGCCGAAGGGCTGCGCTGGATGCTCATGTCCGCGGTCGACAACTTCATTGAGTTTGCGCCGCTGGGACCGGTGCTCACGGTGATGATCGGAATTGGGGTGGCGGAACGAACCGGCTTCATCTCGATGGGATTGAAGGTCTTGGTCACGCGCGTGCCGGCCTCGCTCCTGACCGCCACGGTGGTCTTTGCGGGCGTGATGAGTTCGATGGCCGCCGATGCCGGCTACGTTGTGCTGACTCCCCTGGGCGCGTTGTTGTTCGCCAGCGTTGGCCGCCATCCTCTGGCGGGGCTCGCCGCGGCCTACGCGGGGGTTTCCGGGGGGTTCAGCGCCAACCTGCTGATCACGGGACTGGATCCGATGTTGTCGGCCCTCACGGAGCAGGCGGCCCAATCGTTGGACCCGACTTACACCGTCAATGCGGCCTGCAACTATTACTTCATGGTGGCATCAACCGCCTTGATCACGGGCCTGGGTACGCTGGTCACCACGCGCATTGTCGAGCCGATGCTGGGCGACTGGGACCCCGCTCAGGGAGACGGCTCTCAGCACGAAGGGGGGACGACCCCGTCATCGGATGAAGCCCGTGCGTTCGGCATTGCCGCAGCGGTGGGGGTGGTGCTCGGCGTGGGGCTGTTGTTGCTTGGATTCATCCCCGGCGCCCCCCTGCACGACGCGGTCGCCGAGGGCGAGCCGGCCGTGAACGCGTTGGGCTCGTTCTTCTCGGCCATTGAAATTTTGGTCACCATCGGGTTCATTGTGCCGGGCATCATCTATGGCGTGCTGACCCGGTCGGTGACTTCCGACAAAGATGTCGCCAAGATGATGAGCGACACCATGGCATCCATGGGCGCGTACGTGGTCCTTGCCTTCATTGCCGGCCAGTTTGTGGCGTACTTCAACTGGTCCAACCTGGGCGCCATCACGGCGGTCAAGGGTGCGGGCATCTTGAAATCGATCGGGCTCGAAGGCGGCATGCTGATGATCGCGTTTTTGTTCGTGGCGTCGATCATGAACTTTCTGGTGGGCTCTGCATCCGCCAAGTGGGCGTTCATGGCGCCGATCTTTGTGCCCATGTTGATGCAGATGGGACTCAGTCCAGAGGCGACGCAAGCGGCCTACCGTGTGGGCGACTCCATCACCAACATCATCTCGCCGCTGATGCCGTACCTGCCCATCATCATCGTGTTTGCCCAGAAATACGACCGGAAGGCCGGCATCGGCACGATTCTGGCCGCGATGCTGCCGTACTCCATTGCCTTTTTGATCGGGTGGACGATCATGCTGCTGGTGTGGCTGTTCGCCGGTTTCCCCCTTGGCCCGGGCGCATCGGCGCTGTACGGATAGGGCGCATTGACCGGACGCGTTGGCCGCGACCCTTTGCGTGGCTTGACCAATCGACGAGCGGGCGAATAAGGCCGACGCAGGCGGGCGGAGGCCCGCAATCGAGGTGTTCATGACTTGGTTGATTCCAGACCGGGATCCGCGGTTTCGGAACGCGGCATTGAAGCGGCAGTCGGTGCTGACCAAGCCCACGGGGGCCTTGGGCGCACTCGAGGCTGTGGCGGTGTGGTTGGCGGACGTGCAGCAAACCGAACGGCCTTCGGCGGGGCCTTGCGCAGCCATCGTGTTTGCCTCGGATCACCCGGTTTCGCACCTCGGCGTGAGCGCGTATCCCCGCGAGGTGACGCCGATGATGGTCATCAATCTCGCAACCGGCGGAGCGGCCGCCTCGGTCCTTGCCCGATTGCACGGGATTCCCCTGCACGTGGTGGATGTGGGCGCAGAACCCTACCCAGCCCCAACGGTCGCGCCCGGCGTGCACTGGCGGCGGGTCGAGGTGGGTGGCACGGTCGGCAACTTGGTTGACGGCGACGCCATGGACGCGACCGCGTTGCAGGGGGCCCTTGCGGCGGGCGCCGATGCGGTGGATGCGCTGCCGGCCGACACGAAGCTCGTGCTCTTTGGCGAGATGGGCATCGGAAACACCACCCCAGCGTCGGCGATCGGAGCCCGATTGCTCGGGCTGGATGCCGCTGCGATGGTGGGACCGGGGACCGGCGTGACGGGCGATGCCCTGGACGCAAAGCGGGCGAAGGTTCAGCAGGCCCTGGACCGGACGGAACAAGCGGTCGCGCCCATGGCGGTCTTGGGCGCGCTTGGTGGCCGGGAAATTGCCGCCACGGTTGGGGCCATCGGTCGGGCCGCCGAGCGGGGGATGGCGGTGCTGGTCGATGGGTTCATTGTGAGCAGCGCGGCATTGTTGGCCGTGAAGCACGACCCCCGCGTTCGAGACTTCCTGTGGTTTGGCCACCGGTCGGCAGAGCCGGGTCACGCCGCCATCCTCGAAGAGCTGGGCGCGGCGACGTTGGTTGACGCGGGGCTGAGGCTCGGCGAAGCGAGCGGGGCGCTGACCGCGCTCCCGTTGGTTGCGGCAGCGGTGGCGCTTCACAACGAGATGGCGACCTTTGAAGAGGCGTCCGTTCCCGACCGGCCCGACTGATGCCCGCTTGGCTCCATGCGTTTCGCGCCTCCTGGACGTTCCTCACGCGGATTCCGGTGGGCGGGTTTCCGTATCCGCCAAAGACGTGGCAATGGATTTCCATCTGGTTTCCGTTTGTTGGTGCGGTGCTGGGGGGGCTTCAGGCACTGGTTTGGTGGGGCCTGGATGGGTACTCCGATCCCACTCGGGTGATTGTGGCCGTCTTGGTCGGGGTGGTGGTCACCGGTGGGTTTCATGAGGACGGCTTGTCGGACTCCATTGATGCCCTCGGCGGTGCCTACGATCCGGACAACGTGCTTCGAATTTTGAAAGACAGCCGCATTGGCGCATTTGGCGCTCTGGCGCTCATCCTGGCGCTCATGCTCAAGGTCAGCGTGCTGGTTGAGCTCGGCACGATGGCCCCCGTTGGGTTCATTCTGGGCCAGTCGCTGTCCCGCGCGCTGCCGGTCATTCAGTTGGGGATTCAACCGTACGTGCGCCGCGACGATCCGCAGTCCAAGTCGCGCGACGTGGCCCGTTCTGGGCGACCACAGGCCGCGATTGCGCTGGTGTGGGTGGTCGTGCTGTGCGCGCTGGGACTTGGGGGCGGCATCACGCCCTCGGTGCTGGTCCAGTGCGTTGCATCGCTCGCGGTTGTGGGCGTGGTGTTCGGGGTGTACGTGCATCGCCGAGTCGGTGGGCTCACCGGCGACTTCCTGGGGGCCCTTCAACAGGTGGGCGAGCTGGCGGTGCTCATGGTGTTGGCGGCGCCGTGATTGTGTGGACCCTTCGCCACCCTCCCATCGATCGGTCGGGCCGGTGCGTGGGGCAGACGGCGGTCCCGTTGACCATGGATCTCGACGAGGCCGTTCGCTCAGCGGTGGACACGGCGCCGTTCGTTCCGCTTCGGGTCCTCAGCTCGGACCAACCGCGGTGTGCGAATCTGGCCCACGGCATCGCCGGCGCTTGGGGCGTTCCCGTCGCGTTGTCGCCGCGCCTGCGTGAGATGAGTTTTGGCGAATGGGAAGGGATGGCGTACGACGACATCGATCGGCTCGATGGGGCTCGGTGGCGTGCGTGGTGCGATGACTGGAAGCGCGCATCACCGCCCAGTGGCGAATCGTTGCCCGTTTTTGCGGCCCGCATTCGACGGTGGGCATTGGACGAGCCGCCGGACGAGCGAACCGTTGTGGTGACGCATGCGGGGGTCATCCGCGCCCTTCGGGTGATGGCCGGCGTGTCGTGGGATGACGCCATGGCCGAAAGTCACCCGTACCTGGGGTGGATGGAGCACCGACTGCAGCCTTGAACGCCGCCGGCGTGGTCACTCGGAATCCGCCTCCATCTGTGCTTCCGCTTCGGCCATGGTCTCGGCAAGCAGAAGGCCGACGCCACGGCTGCCGCGCACCGATGGGTGGAGCTTGTCGTCGTCGTACATGCGCGCATCGGTGCCATCCATGACCTCCGCAGCGCTCACGTAGACGGCGTTCGGCATGGCGTCGGTCATTGCCCGTTGCCGCTCGTGCAAGGTGTCCAATTCGTCGTTGCAGCGGGGGGATTCCTCGGAGTCCGGCAACAGGTTCATGTAGCCGACGACCGCCACCCGAGCGCCTTCCGACACCGCCCGATCCGCCAACCGCCGCAGTTCGCCGGCAGTCCCGTCGGCCGAGAGAATTCGATCCATCACCGACCCGCAGTTGCGGCAGTCGCATTCGTCCATCAAGTCGTTGGCTCCCCCATTGATGACGACCCATGACCACGGTCCCGTTCGGTACTGGTTGGGAATCGTCCAATCGTCGTCGCCCAACAAGGGCGCGCCGGGTTCCGAAGCGTTGCCCATGACGGCGCCCAGCTCCCGTCCGGCGACTTCCGGGATGGAGTCGCCGTCCTCCTTGTGCCAACTCAGGATGCTGTCCCCCACCGCGATCATGGTGGCGTCCTCTGGAAACTCGTATTCATCGCATCCGCCAATCCATCCGGCGCACGCAAGCACCACGAGGCCTCGGTGCCGCCACCGTCTCTGCAAGTTCGTCATCGACCCTCCGCGTGAGGGGACGATTATTGCACAGCGCACGGGGTCGGCCCGTGGGGCGACGCCCAGCGTTCGCTTGCATGGTTTTCGCTGGTCGGGCCGCCATTGGTCCCGCCCGCCAGGGGAAAGCGGGTCCGCGACCGCCGACGTCGTCAGTTCGCGAGGATGAACTGCCCCGTCAGGGAAGTTTCGCAGGGCGTCACCCGCCCCGCGGCGGCCGCATGCGCATCGCAGTCGGCGCCTTCACACGTCATCGTGCTCGCCAGTTCGATGGCCGATTCCTCGGAGTTGCTGAACGTCGCGTCGATGGTGCCCGTTGTGGTGTACGTCGCATCCGGCTCCCCATCACCGTTGGATTCGTCGGGCCATTGGGCCGCGGTGATCAACTCGGTGGTGCAGCTGGCAGCGGTGCCCTCCAAGGTGCAGCGGATTGGGTCGGCGGTCCATGCTGCGTTGTCCAGTTCGAATCCGTCCTCGGTCAGGGTGAGATCCCACAACGTGGCATCGAGCGTGGCCGTGGGAAGCGTGGCTTCGGCATTGCAGGTATCGGTCTGGTACTCGCTGCCATCCCATCGCCACTCTCCAGCGGTTGGGGTGAAGGCGGTCGCGCCCGTGTCGTCTTTGTCGCCGCTGCAGGCGGTGGTCAAGGTGAGCAGTGTCAACAGAATGGGGCGCATCGCGATCTCCAAGAATGGTGCGTTCACACCTGCGGGATGGATTGAATGAAGGGAGGGCGCCGTATCGGATTCACGCCCAAAGAGCGAGGACGGGTCATCAGAAAATCCGACCCCAACGCGGTGCATCGCGGAGAATGGATGACCCCACGCTCCCATCGAACCTTCGGTGAACGGTTGTGCTGAGGGTCCACCGGTCTGGTGGGCCGAAGGGGGTCGATGCATCCTGGAGGATTCTCAACCACTGGGAACGGTGGTGGCCCCATCTCCAACCCAATCGCCGGTGCACCGCGGGCGGGGCAAATTCGTAATTTGCAGCGACATTCGTTAGACTCGGCGCCAATTCAGTCCTCAGTGAGGGGGTTTCCGTGGCTTCTCCGGCTTTTACCGTCAAGATCACCCATGTCGAGCACTACACCGACAGCTACTTCCGGCTGCGCGTCGCCCGGCCGGAAGGCTTGCGGTTCGTCAGCGGTCAATTCATCATGATGGGCTTGCAGCTCGAGGATCGCCACATCATGCGAGCCTACTCCATTGCCAGCGCGTACTGGGACGAGGAAATTGAGTTCTACTCGATCATCATCGAAGACGGCGAGCTCACATCGCGGCTGCGCCACGTGAAGGTCGGCGACGACATCATCATGAGCGCGCGACCGGTGGGAACGCTCACCCTGCGGGGCCTCAAGCCCAACGGGAAGCGTTTGTTCATGCTGTCGACGGGCACGGGCATCGCGCCGTTTGCCTCGCTCATTCGCGACGACGAGATCTTCGAGAAGTACGACGAGGTGTACCTGACCCACACCTGTCGGCAGGTCGACGACCTCACCTACGGCATCGATCGGATCGCCGAAGCGAAGTCCTGCCCCTTGGTGGGGGAAGAGGCCACCGCAAAACTGGTGCACTACGGCAGCGTGACCCGGGAACCGTACAAGTACGAAGGCCGCATCACGACCCTGATCGAAAACGGCAAGTTCTTCAAGGACCTGGGGATCCCCGAGTTTGATCGCGAGACCGATCGCATCATGATCTGCGGGTCTCTGGAGATGCTGCACGACCTGCAAAAGCTGCTCGACGTGATTGGCTTCGACCGCGGGTCCAACACGCGACCGGGCGAGTACGTCTGGGAGCAAGCCTTCACCGGCTGAAGGCGGCCCGTCGAGGGCGCGCGCGCACCCGGCACTCAATCAACGATTGCGCTCAAAAATGGGCTTGGGTAAGCTGCCTGTCGTGAAGAAAGTTCTGGTGTTTCAGCACGTGCCGTACGAGATCTTGGGCACGCTCGATCCCCTTCTGCGGCGGGGTGGCTACCGCGTACGCTACATCAATTTCGGACGTGAACCGGCGTCGACGCTGGACATCGACACGGAGAAATACGACGGCTTGATCGTGCTCGGTGGCCCCATGAACGTCGACATGACCACCGAGTACCCCCACCTCGACACCGAGGTTCGCATGATCCGGCGGATGATGGCGCAGGGTGCGCCCGTGCTGGGGATTTGCCTTGGTGCGCAGCTGATTGCGAAGAGCCTGGGCGCACCGGTCCGCAAGAACCCGGAGAAAGAAATTGGTTGGTACGACATCACGTTGACCGATGCGGGAAAGGCAGACCCGGTGATGGGGCACCTCCAAGACACCCGACGCATCTTCGAGTGGCACAGCGACACCTACGACCTTCCCGAAGGAGCCGTTCATCTTGCCAGCAGTCCCACCTGCGCGAACCAAGCCTTTCGCTATGGCGACAACGTCTACGGGTTTCAGTTCCACATGGAGGTGGACGGCCCCCTGGTGGAGCGGTGGCTGAACACCCCGGTGTACAAAGCCGAAATCGAAGCCACCAACGGGCGGATTGACCCGGACGTCATCCGCCGCGACACGCGCGAACACATCGACCAACTCAACGTTCTGAGTGAGCAGGTGTTCGACTCGTTTTTGGACTTGATGGGCCGAGTGAACCGCACGGTGCAGATCGGCTCCATGTAGGCCCGGGTCGCGGGTGACGTGGGCGGCGTCAGGACGCGGCGAACAGAATCAAGCAGACGCCCACCGCCATCACGCACACCCCAAAGAGCCGCTGCTTGATGTTGGATTCGCGGAAGACGAGCCACCCCACCAAGACCGACCCCACCAAACCGATGGAACGCTTGATGGCCTCGACGTAGGCGACCTCGATGAACTCAAACGCCACCAACTGGGTGAACATGGCCAACGTGATCGCGCCCGTGGTCACCGTGACGGCGATCCAACCCCGTTGAAATCGGTCCATGAACTCGTGACTCGGGGTTCGTCGACGCAGCAACTCCAGCAAGACGCCGCCGGTGAGCGCGAGCACGGCGGCGTGGGTCAACGGCGAGCTCTGTGCCACGGCGGCTTTGTCGAACGCAACCGCAATGCTCCACAACGCACCCACCCCCAACATGACCATGCTGCCGCGCTCGTTGAGCAAGGTGTGGAGCGGCCGGAAGCGCCCGCCCTCGCTCTTTCCGGGATTCAGGACGAGGGCGCCCACTCCGATCGTGAACACCCCGACCATGCCCAGTGTGGTGGGAATTTCACCGACCACGGCCCACCCCGTCGCCATCGCCATGACGGGCGTCAGGGAGAGGTAGGGGACAGAGAGGCTCAAATCCGACAGCTGCAGCGCACGGACAAACATGGCGTTGGCCACGGCATTGCAGACAATGGTCGGCAACGCGGGCAACCAGTACCCGGCTTCCATGTGAAACCGAAAAGGGGCGGTCCATTCGCTGTCGGGCATCGCCATGACCACTGCCAGGAGCACGGCGAGGAATGGCAGCTGAAGCCAGTGAATGCAGACGGCCAACTCAAGGGCATCAAACTGCGAAGCCAGCTGCTTTCGGAGTCCGTCCGCTGCAACCCACGCCACCCCGCACCCCAAGGCCAACACAATGCCGATGGTCAGGGACACGATTCAACTCGTCGCGGACTGGTCGTGAAAACGCGCATTCAGTCTTGCGTCGTGCGTTCGTAGCTGAAGCCACCCCCGGCTCCGCTGCCACGGGTCCAACTCAAGAAGGTGACATCGATGTAGATGTCTTCGTCGATCAGATGCAGGACCAACGCCGTTCCCGGTAGGTTTTGCATCTGATTGTTGGCGGCTTGCTTCAGCGGCTGAAACTGGAGTTCCTCGAGCGCTTCGGTGGTGCCCACGGCCCACGCGGTTCCGCCGGGACTCGAGCTGTTTGCGGAGTTTTCGACCACAACGTTGATCAGTGACCCGCGCTCGCCGCGGGTCAGCACCACCGCGTCGGTGATGGCGTCTTGGTTCGCGGGGTCGGTGGGATCGGCAAAGTTGTCTTTGGTGAAGGTCGTTCGGGGTCCGGTCCAAATCGTTGGGCCGCTGGGCTCGGGTTCTCCCGTTTCCTCGGCGGGCGCGGTTCCCGTTTCCTCGGCGGGCGCAGTTCCCGTCTCCTGGACTTGGGCATCCCCGGTCTCGCTGACCGTCTTGTCATCATCCGTGCAGCCGAGGAATGCGAGTGCAATCATCCATCCGGTTGTGTGAAGGCTCATCGGTACGGCTCCTGGTGGTGTAAGCAGCGCGGCTGCGAGTTGACTCCGACCACTATCTCACGAAATCTCCCGGTGCGTGAGCGCTCGGTTGGTTTCGGTGAGTTGGATCGAGCGGCCAGGTTTTGGTGCATGGCTTGTGCAGCGGAGGTAAAACTCAACGGGGGGACCGTGCGGTCCCAGAACGGTGACTCGCATGAAACCAATCGCAGTGGTGTACGGAACCGTCATGGGCAACGCCGGAGCGTGCGCCCACCAGCTGAGCGCGGAATTGACGCGCGAAGGCATCGACCACGACGTGGTGCGGATGTCCGACCTCGACCACGACAGTGTGGTCGAGGCAAAGCTGCTGATGGTGGTGGTCTCGACGACGGGGAACGGCCATCCGCCGCACAACGCGACGGCGTTTCACAACCACCTGCACAAGAAACGACCGAACCTGACGGGGCTTCGATTCGGTGTCTTGGCGATGGGCAGTCGTCGGTACCCGAAGTTCGCCGAATGCGGCAAGTCGTTCGACCGCATCTTCGATGCGCTCGGGGCGGACCGGGTGGTGGATCGGGTGGACTGCGATGGCGACTTTCAGTTTCCGCTGCGCGTGTTCACCCGCAGCCTGATGGCGCACTTCGACGCTCACCCAGACCTGTACGCGGAATCTCGCATCGGGTCCACGGCGACGGCATCAGACCGCGCGACTGCCCCCGGCGCTTGGTAGCGCGTTGGGTTTGCCCTGTGCAGGCAACGCCCAAGGACCGACCGGGCGACCGGCGCGCTTGAGCGCGGCCCCTTTGAGTCCCCGAAGCCGCCACAGCCGCCACCAGGGCATGTCCGGTCGAGCATGGTGCTCGTAGTGGTAACCAAAATGGAAGCAGGCGAAGAACGACCACAGCGGCGGCAGGTCCAGGCTTCGGGCCTTGAGGGGGCCGTCGCCCATGTACACTCCGGGTCGGTGCGGCAGCCAGGTGCCCACAAAGAACAACTGAAACGTGCTCAGCACCAAGGGCACGGCCCAGAACGCCATCAACTCGGGCAGCGGAATGGCCAATCCAAAGTGCAAAAACAAGAACAACAGGTGCATGCGCAGCAGTTGGCCCCAGGTCACATACTGCATCATGAAGTCGACGTACCAGCGGAGCGGGTGGGGGTTTCCGCGGTGGAAGTCGGGGTCCGCGTCGGTCGACGGGGTGGCGTGATGGCGGTGGTGCGCGGCCTCGAGTGCGTTGTAATCCAGGCCGGCATACGCCCAGGTGGAAACCCGACCCACCCATCGATTGATGCGCGGATCGCGGGGCAGCACCAGGCCGTGCATGGCCTCGTGTGCGGTCATGAACACGCCGGTGCTCAGGAACGTCGACAAGGCAATCCACAGGCCGTCTGCCACCGGCGAGCCGGCCCCCGGATGTTGGCCGGACAAACCCAGGGCCAATGCCGCCACCCATCCAATGAACAGCCCGCAGCCCACGGCCAATCCGCCCCACTGGTCCAGCCAGTGTTGCACGCTGTGAGATCGGGTAAACAGGGTGGGTAGTCCGCCGACCAAGTGCCGTTTTGGGAGCCTCATGAGCATGGGCAGCTCCTCGGCGAGGGTCGTGTCTTCGTCGAGGAACCGCAACACAGTGGTCATCGGGTTGTTTCGGAAGAGGGCTTCAAAGATCATCAGCGCATGCGTCGGATGATCGTGGAGGACGCGCAGCAACAGCAGGTCGTAGGCCGTGAATCGCTGTCCCCTCGGCGGAATGTGCTCCAGTCGCCCCGTGACGGAGAACCGGAGCGCAAGGGCCCGGGTGTGCCGCTGAATGCGGGCGAATGCATAGCCGGTGCTGGGCTTGATTTGACCCCCAACGATTCCCACGTTGAACACCCGCTCGCTTGACTGCTGCGGCGGCAGCGCGTCGTTCATCGGCAGGTTGCCCGCTTCCGTGCGCAGCACCGTGTAGTCGTCGGTGAGGTGCTCGTTGATGTAGGCGTGGGTCGCTGCGAAGTGGTCGGCCGGTGCCATCGGACGGGTTGAGAACACCGTGTGTTCGACCAATGCGCGATCGGGGGCCGTGGGCAAGATGTACACAAAGGATACGCCGTCTCGCTGGGGTATGCGAAAGTCCATCATCGTGAACCGGTCGGGCGAAAACACGTCCGTTCGCGTCTGAATTTCGATGCCTCCAAAGTGTTGACGGACGGGGTAGTGGAGCGTTTTCTGCGTTGTTTTCCGGCTCGGTTGGACGCTCTGGATCACCCAAGGGGCGGCGTGGCGACCGCGATTGGTCTGCACGAATGCGCCCGACGGCGACTCACCGATTTCCACGATGTCGGCCTCGAGCAACGTGACTTGCGGCGATTTCCGAAGGCGGTCAAGCACGTGTTGCTGAAAGGCCTCGCTGTGGATGCAGTGGTAGTGGAGGTCCTCCAAGGTGTCGCACACAGAAGCGGCCTCAAATTGAACCGCAGCGTTGCGCCAAGAGTGAGCGGCCAGGAACGCAAACGGGGCATCGGCTGGCCCCCAGAAGCACCACGTCTTGTCATTGGAGGGCGTCAGCGATCGGTCGATGACCAAGATTCGATGGGTCGATCCTGTCTCCAGCAGATGCCAGGCAAAGCTGAGACCTCCCAGTCCGGCCCCAGCAACAATGGCGTCGTACGGGGTCACGTCCCCACCACGACTCGCTGGCCGGAGTCGCCCCACGCTCGGTTGGGCACCATGAAGTCATTCAACGGCGAGTGCAGGTCGGGGTTGTGGGCTTGGCTGGGGACCATCGGGCAGATCAGGGCTTGAGTGATGGCCGAGGTGACCCACGCAATTTTTCGCCACTGGGGCACGACCGCGCGTCCGGATGTGATGTCGAATTGGTTCCGACGGATTTCGGCGCCGATGGCCCTGTACACGCGGGATGCTGCGAAGATGGCCAGGCGGGGCCGTGCCGGGATGGCCTTCATGCCCTGGTCGCCGCTGCGGTAGTACTCGTCGGCAAGGTGAAGCAGGTCTTCGACCACGGGCGCAATCGTGGCCGGGTCCACGCGGCCATCGCGCAGATCATCGGGTTCCACGCCCGCCAGCCGCAGCCGTGCCGCCGGCAAATAGACCCGCCCGCGTCCGGCGTCTTCCGCCACGTCGCGGCAGATGTTCGTGATCTGCATGGCGATGCCGAGATCGATGGCGTGGCTCAGGGCCCAGTCGTCGGACACCCCGATCACGCCGCACATCATGAGCCCAACGGTGCCGGCGACCGAGTATCCGTAGCGAATCAGTTCGCCGTCATCCTGCACCGTGACATCGCCGACGTCCGACAACACGCCGTCCATGAGGTCCGTCGCAGCATGCAGTGCGAACCCGGTTCGGTCCGCCACCCGCAAGAAGGCCTCGACGAGGGGGGTCGGAGCGGTCCGCCCCTCCACCATCGAACGGATGGCCTCGACCTCTTGGCGGCCAATGCGGGGGTGTGCGGCTTCGTCGACCAGGTCATCGATGGTCCGGCAGAAGGCATACACCACGGCTGCATCGTCGCGCTGCGCCGGCGTCAGAAACACCGATGCAAGGTTGAACGTTCGTGCGTGATGAGCCAGAACATCCCGGCTCTCCGCGACGATTGCGGGGGTTCTGTCTCGCATTTCACCCGACCTTGCGGTGCTTTGATGCCCCCGACCGGCCATCTGCTCGCGCAGCGGCGACGGTCTCGGGGAAGTCATCGGCCACGCAGCGCGCCGTCATCTTGGCGGACATCATGACCGCGGGCGTCCCCGCACCCGGTTGGGTGTTGGCGCCGACCAAGTACAATCCGTCGATTTCCGCGACGCGGTTGTGGGGCCGAAACCAGGCGGACTGGGTGAGAACCGGCTCGAGTCCAAAGCCGTTTCCGAGGTGGCTTCGAAGGGTGGTGGCGAAGTAGTCCGGCGTGACCCAGCTCTTGTGCGTGATGCGCTCGGCAAGGTTGGGGATGTAGCCCTCTTTGTCGAGCATGGTCAGGACCCGGTCGACAAACTTCGGGCCTTCCACATCCCAGTTGATTCCGCTGCCGTTGTGGGGAACCGGGACCAGCGTGTAGGCGGCGTGATGGCCCGCAGGTGCCATGGAGGGATCGGTCAACGTGGGCACATGGAGGTACTGACTGAAGTCCTTTCCAAGCGTCTTTTTGTTGAAGATTTCGTCCAAGAGCGCCTCGTAGCGCGGTCCCAGGATGATGTTGTGGTGGCGAAGATCGAGGGGGTTTTCCGCATCGTCCATGAAGCCAAAGTAGATGACCAGCAGGCTCATCGAGTAGCGTTTGGCCTTCACCACCCAGTCGGGACTCATCGGCCTCACCCGACGGGGCAGCATCTTCATCATGGTGGTTGCGTAGTCGGCATTGGAAACGACCACATCGGCGTGAAGTGTCTCGCCCGTCTCCAGGCGAACGCCGCGGGCCACCCGCGTTGTGAACCGGCCAGCTTCGCCGCCGTCCCGGGTCGTGACCAGAATCTCATCGACCGGTGCGGAGGTGCGCAGGGTGCCGCCAAGCTCTTCCAGCTTGCGCACAAATCCCTGCACCAATGCCCCGGTGCCGCCCATGCAGTAGTGAACGCCCCAGGTTTTCTCGACGAAATGGATCATGGCGTAGATCGCCGGCACGCTCATGGGGTTTCCACCAACCAACAGGGTCTCAAAGCTGAACACTTGGCGCAGTTTGTCGCTCTTGAAGTACTGGCTGGAGAACCGAAACAGGTTCCGCACTGCGTCCAGCTTCAACAGGTCGGGCAGCACCTTCATCATGCTCTGCACGGTCAAGAAGCGTTCAAAGCCAAGCTCGAGAAAGCCCCGGTCGAAGATCGCTTGCGCTGCAGCGTGAAAACGCTCGTACCCGTCAAGGTCATCGGGGTTGATCGCTGCGATTTGACGGCGGGTGTTTTCGCGATCGCCGTCGTAGTCGAAGTGTGTGCCGTCATCGAAGTAGATTCGGTAGAACGGCGCGATCGGACGGATGGTGCAATACCGAGAGGTGTTCGGACCGCCGCTGATTCCAGTCGTGATTCGGCTCTCGGGTGCCCGCACCTCGGGCGGAAAGTCTTCGTTTTCGAGACCGTCCACACCGGGCTCAATCGAGAAGATCTCTTCGAGGAAGTGGGGCACGGTGATGACCGTTGGGCCCATGTCGAACTTGTACCCGTCGACTTCCCGGACGTAGGCGCGACCGCCTGGTTTATCGAGGGCCTCGACCACGGTGGTCTGAAACCCCATGCTCTGGAGTCGGATGGCCGTGCAGAGGCCGCCGAAGCCGGCGCCGATGACGATGGCGGTCTTGGTTCGCTGTTCAGTGGATTCGGGGTTCATTGGGTCGCCAATGTGGAGAGGGGGTTGAGGATGGTTTCGGCGGTTCGTCTCGTGAGCTCGCGCAGGTTTGGCTCCGCATCAAGCGCCGGTGCTTGGGCGATGTCTTGCGCCAGGGCGATGGCCATGCCGCAGGCCCGCTCCAGGCCGCCGCTCTCGCGGAACCGACGGGTCCACATCTGAATCTCGGTGGCGGTGGTGTGTTCTCGGGCCTTCAGCAGCGTGCCGATGAGGGCCTCACGGTCGGCGGGGCGCGCCTCGAGGTGACCGACCACGAGCGCGCTGACTTTGCCCTCTTTGAGGTCGTTTCCAGCGTCGCCGCGCCCCTTGTCACCGAACACGTCAAGAATGTCGTCGCGCACTTGAAACAGCGCGCCCAAGCCGAGCGTCGCGTTGCCAATCGCGCGCGCTTGGGTCGCGTCGATCCCCGCGCAGAGGGCGGCGGCCTCGATGGGGAGTGCGAAGAACGGTCCGGATTTTCCGCAGGCGGCACGGAGGTACCGCGTTCGATCGAGCCACCCGTTGTTCAAGAGCGCCAACTCGAGCGACTGGCCCGCTGCGGTGTCCACGGCGCGCCGCGAGATCGCCTCGGCGATCGCCCAGCGCACTGCGGGCGAACATTCGCTCTCGCGAAGCACCAACGACGACATCATGAGCATCACATCGCCGACGTTGATTGCTTGGGCCATGCCGTGACGGACCCACACGGTGGGCTCGCCACGCCGGACGGTGTCACCGTCCTGAAGGTCGTCGTGAACCAGTGTTGCGTTGTGCAGAAATTCGCATGCTGCCGCCACCTCCACCACCGCTTGCGGCTCGATACCGAGGGCCGCGGCCGCTTCAAGGGCCGTGCGCGCCCGGATCTGTTTGCCGCCCGTTTCGAGGTGACCGATCACCATGGAGCGCAGCGGTTCATCGATGGATTCATCCACCGCGTCGCGCATCAGGCTGTTCACGCGATGCAGGGCCGCCTGGACGGCGTTAATGGGGGCAATATCGGGGCGCGGAACCGCCGAGCTTCGGGAGGCGGTCTTGTTGGCCACGAGTCGCAGGTGAGATGCGTGCGGTCGGATCATGTGCTTCCCCTTTCCGATGATCGGAGCGAGCCGGTGTGCTATGGTGGAATCAGCCACCAGCGCGCTGCGTGATAATATTTTGAATACTTCTTGAACAAGTTTTACAGCCCGAAGTTCGGAATTGCAAGCAAAAACCTGCTCAAAAACTATTCACTATACCGGCATTGACCCGGAGGGCCCGGCGGGTCGAGGGCTCGCGGGCAGCACTGTGATGCACGGCACAGTGTGTTTGTGGTTCCCGCGAGAATGGGGCAAGTTCTGCTGAGGAGCAGTGGCTATGAAAATCGTGAGTTTGTTGCCTTCGGCGACGGAGTTGGCCGGTGAGCTGGGCTTGACCGACATGTTGTGCGCGATTTCGCACGAATGCGACACGCCGGAGGCCGCTCTTGGACTGCCGCATGCCACCGGCAGCATCATTCCTCACGGCCTCTCGCAGAAAGAAATCAACGACTGCGTCGCAGCGGCGGTTCAAGCCGGCCAGTCGCTGTACACAGTGGATGGCGCGCTGCTGGATTCGATCCGTCCGGACCTGATCCTGACGCAGGGGCTGTGCGACGTGTGTGCGGTCACACCCACCACCATCGAGGCGAGCCTGCGCGGGGTGCAGTGCAGCTTGCCCGCGGGCACAACGATCATTTCATTCAATGGGGAGAGCCTCGAAGGGATCCGCAACGATTTCTTCTCGTTGGCGGACGCGGTTGGCCGGGTGCCCGACGCGGAGCGCATATGGGCGGACTACAAGCGTCGGTGGGACGCGATCGCGGATGCGGCATCGCCCAAGCGGGTGCTGTTGCTGGAGTGGGTCGATCCCCCCTACTCGCCGGGACATTGGGTCCCCGAACAAATCGAAGCCGCGGGACTTGTGTCTGCCCATGGAACCCCCGGTTGCCACTCGGGGCCCATGCACATGGATGACATCCGCGCAGCACGCCCCGACGCCATTGGGGTCATCTGTTGCGGGTTTGGTTTGGCCGACAATCAGCGGTTTGGGGAGACCATTGCGGCCCGGCTGGCCGATGAAATTGGATTCACCGGTGAAGTGGTGGCATTTGATGCCAATCGCTGCTTCTCCCGTCCCACGTTCTCGGTGGTCGATGGCGCCGAGGTGCTGCACGAAGCGTTTGTTCGAGGACGCGAGGTGGCCGGAAAATCGGTCTTCATCCGACGCCCGGACTGAGCCCGCCAAGCGGCATCATGCCGACGGCAAGGGCGCGGTCGCTGTGCGATCGGTCGACGAGGCGTCATTCGCCTTTCGAATCTCTTCCAGGATCAAATGCGGAACGGTCAGGGCGAACAAGCCGATGAAGCCGAATTGGAGCCATGCCGACTGAACCAAGTGCTCGGCGACATGGGTGAAATGGCTCGCCGTTGCCATGACCGGAACCGCCACAAGCATGTTGCCGACGATGGTGCGGAGCACGCGGGGCACGGGGAGGTTCCGCATGCCCGACAAGGACTCCTCGAGGTGCTTTGGGCTGTGGTACCAGCAGAAATACGCCAAGAAAAACAGGAGCGGAGGCAGGGCCAGTGCTGCGGTCAACGTCGCAATGATGGGGACTCGGGGGGCAGTGGACCGGATTTCGGGCTTGAAGGGCAAGCAGGCAGCAACCGGCAGCAAGGTGCACGCGACGGCAAACATTGAAGACGCCAACAGGTTCGCATCGGCCGTTGAGATCAGCGATGCGAAGACAATGGCGACGTCGTCTTGATGAAGCAGGGTGGTGCTGCACAACAATGCAACCCCGATGATGAATCGGTCGAAGCCCAGGATGGTCGGCGACCAATCGCCCCCAAAGTGCCAGGCAGAGATCAATAAAAAGGTGAGCAGAGCTGCTGTGGGCGCGGCCAGCCAAAACGCCACAGCCAGGCCAGCGAGCCCCAAATACACCGCCAAGAATGCGAACAACCTCAACGGATTGAGCGTCATCTTCAGCTTGTGGGCAACCAACGTATCGACCGCCCCATGGGGCAAGCCGAAGAACACGATGCCGAGGGCAGCGGCCAAGGATTGGACGTAGACTGAAGGAGGACCGAAGGCCAGCACATAGACGACCAATGCGCCCACGGCGATGGGGTAGCGGGACGACAACCATCGCAGACCGGAACGGAGCCCGGCGGTCGTGTCGACGGGCGGGTGAGCAACATCGGTTGTCGGCATCTTCCCTCCCGTTGACGGCGTGTGGACAAAAAAAAAGTGCAGCCCCATGCGGGGCTGCACTCCATTCAACTACGCAGCTTTGGCCGAATCATCGGACGTGGCTGCAGCCCAGATGACCACACCAAATGCAATCTTGTTGACGAAGTCAGCAAGGTTGTAGATGAGGTTCAGGGTGTCGGCATCGCCGCCACCGGCGTATCCGTAGACGTAGCCGAGCGGGTAGATGACCCACCCAACGGTGACAATCAGACGCAAGGCGTTGAAGGCCTTCTGCGATGCAGGAGTTCCGTTCTCGGCGCTGATCTTGCTGGCTTCACCGGCGAAGATTTCGTACACAATGTACAGCCAGCCTGCCATTCCGACGGCGAAGCAAGGCCACAGGGCACTCGAACCGGCGCCGGCGACTTCGCCGAGGTAACCGGCAACAAGCATCACGATCGACGCCGTCATCAGTCGCCAGAACAGCGACGACGCGACGGCCGTGATGGCCGCGAGAATCAGGTAGAATTCGATGATCTGCAGCGGCACCGTCAGGAGCCAGTCAACGTACCGGAATACGGTGGGGCTCTCGCCGGTCGCGACCCACACATCGCGCATATAAAAATAGTGAATGGCTGCGATACCGGTCACCAGCGATGCGACAGACAACGATGTCTTCCACTTGCCAACCGCACGGTCGCGTTCCATGTAAAAGAAGAATGTCGCTGCAACCATTGCAGCGGAAATAATCCAAAAACTCACTCCGACGAAATCACCGGGATCAAGCATTAGTGATTTATCCATTTAGACCTCCAATAATCGGAACCCAACACCGTGCTGGGCTCGTGCAGAGATTGTTCTGCTGATTGACTGTACGACACTGAACACTAATTGACAAGGTATTGAACAGGTTTTGTCAATGTCCTGATGAGGTTTGAGGCCCGGAATTCGGACGACATCCCTCGCTCATGGTGCGCCTAAATTTTTTCGAGCGGTCGGTTGGCTGGAAGGGCCAACACCGCTGAACTCAGCGTAGCAATGCCGTCCCGATCCCGCCAGAGGAAGTTTTCGTACCGGGCGGTAATGGCCGCCTTTTCGGTCGAAACGCCGCCTTCAAAGATTGCCGATAATGAAGGAAGGTCCTACAGCGTTGCCAATTCCCTCATTCCAGTTCCTCCGTAGCCGCTGTAGCCATCGGGTTTGGACTCGGCGATGGCTTCGATGGCCTCGAGATGGCGCGGAGTGAGCCGCCGCGCAACGGGAATGGCACCCAAGTTTTCGGTCAGTTGCTCGGGTTTCGTGGCCCCCAGAAGCACGGTCGACACGTTCGGGTTGACAGCACACCAAGCGAGCGCGAGCTGGGTCATCGAGCATCCAAGTTCCCGTTCCGCGAAATCGGTCAGTCGCCGGACTTTCTCGATGATGCCGTTGTTGCGATGGGCCTCGAGACGCGCCTGCAGCCATTCGTAGCCCGGTTGGGTCATCCGGGATCCCGGCGGGATTGCATCGTTGTACTTTCCGGTCAAGATGCCGCTCATCAAGGGGCTCCAGACCGTGGTTCCCAACGAATAAGGCGGCTGGAACAACGGATGGTACTCGGATTCGACGCGAGCCCGGTGGAACAGGTGGTACTGCGGCTGTTCAAACTGTGGGGGCTCGAGGCCCATGGTTCGCGCGATCCAGACGGCCTCCGTGATTTGCTGTGCCGACCACTCCGATGTTCCCCAGGCGGTGGCCATGCCATTCCGAACGATGTCGGTCATCGCCCGAACCACCGTCTCGGTGGGCGTCAGGGGGTCGGGACGGTGGCAAAAAATGAGGTCGGCATAGTCGACTTGCAGTCGGTTCAGGGCGGCGTCGGCGCCTTCCATGATGTGTTTGCGCGAGAGGCCTTTCTCGTTCACACCGTCGCCTCCCCAAAAAATCTTGGTCGTGATCAGGATGTCGCTCCGGCGCCAAGCGTCCGGGTCCTCCGTGCGAAGCCGCGCGATGGCTTCGCCCATGATCCGCTCGGCTTCCCCCCGCGGTGAACCGTAGACCTCGGCGTTGTCGAACAAATTGACTCCCCCGGCACGCGCCACCCTTAGGCACGCCACCGCTCGGTCAATCCCATCGCCGTGTTTGAGCCCTTCTTTGACTCCGAATGTGGCCCAAAAGCCGTACGAAAACACGGACACCTGCAGCCCGGTGCGGCCGAGCATCCGAAACGGCATTGCGGTTGTGTCTGACATGGTTCCTCCCGTTCAATGAAGAGAGCGTATCCGAGTCCCAGTAGCGGTCCACGACAAACCGAGGCGCAATGCGGTGCGTGCGGCCCGTGCGGGGGGCAAAGGCCTTGAAATTGAATCCTACCGGCACTCCGATACACTGCGAAGATGAGGATGCTCGAAGATAATCGGACCCCGTGGTGCCCCCGATGACCGCGGCCAACCGGGTTGCTGCAGGGTTGTTTGCGGTCTGCGCGGCTGTCCAGGTCAACGACGCCGACTGGGCGGTCTGGTTCGCGGTGTACGCGACCGCCTTCGGGTTGTGCATTGCGTGGGAGCGCGGGCTTCTCAGGCGGGACGTTGCGGGGGCGGTGGCCACTGCAGCGCTGGTCTGCGCGGCTTGGTCGGCATGGGTGGCGTCGTCGGCGGGGGCGCTTGCGCCCGATTTGCACCAATGGGGCATGACCGACCGGCAGTCGGAGCGGGTGCGGGAAGCGGGCGGTCTGTTGCTGGTGGGGTTGTGGGCGGCGGCCTTGGCCCGGGCATCGTCCGTCAAGCCGTCAACCGGTTGATGATGCCCGCCCGGGACTTCGGATGTCCACCCGGTTCCTTGCATGGACGCAGCCGTCTGCATAGGGGCGGAGCCGTACGGGATGGGGGCATCATGCGCTGGCTTTCAATGGCGGCACTCGCCGGGTGTTCGTCGTACCCCGCGAGTCAAGACGCGTGGGATGCGATGGAGAGCGATGACCGTGTGACGGTGGTCGATCGGGGTGACTTTACGGCATTTGTGCCGGTGGTCCCCGAAACCGGTGGCGCGATCGCGTTTTATCCCGGCGGCAAGGTGGAACCCGAGGCGTACGCACCGGTGCTTCGTCGCGTTGCAGAGTCTGGAGTGGCGTCGGTGTTGGTTCGAATGCCCGCAGACTTGGCGGTTCTCGCCCCCAAAAAAGGGGACCGCGCCATCGAAGCCTTCGATGAATTCGGTCCCTGGTTTGCCGCCGGCCACTCCCTTGGAGGGGCGATGGCGGCCACGTGGTTTTCAAAACGGCTCGACGCGTTGGATGGCCTTGCCTTGTTGGCTGCTTATCCCGCCAAACGAGTCGATCTCACCGGGATCGACCACCCGGTGATGTCCGTGACGGCATCCGAAGATGGGGTCCTCAACTGGGAAACTTGGCGAGAACGCAAAGCGAACTTGCCGCCCTCGACCCTCTATGTGCGGATCGAGGGTGGAAACCATGCGGGTTTTGCAGCCTACGGGACTCAGGATGGAGATGGAGCGGCCACGCGGTGTCCCGAGGAACAATGGAGCATCACCGCTGAAGCGCTCGCAGACATGGTGTTGGATTGACCGCGAAGCCCCTGCGAAGGTGGGTGGCTTCACTACAGCACAGAGACGGGAACAACGCCCGACAAGAACACCCGGAATCGGCGAAGCAGGGGGCTGTGTTTGTCGGGGTTTTCGGTCGCGGTTCGCCGCCATGCATTGTCGGCGCTCATCTCCTGTTCCATCCGATCGAGCAGGCGATGGGCCACCTCCGGTGAGTGGATGATGGTGACGGACTCCGTGTTGAGGTTGGCGCTTCGGGGATCAAGATTGAACGAACCCACCACGGCGATCCGCCGGTCGATCACCATGCTCTTGGCGTGCAGCGCCATCGAACCGCGGTACCGGGGCTCGAGCGGGCCATTCATCAGCTCGGCTTGCACCGCCATTTGGGGTTTGCTCTCGTACAGCTCGACGCCGGCATTGAGCAGCCCGTTTCGCCGCCGCTTGTACCCAGAGAATGCGACGAGGCTGTCGGTGGCGGCCAAGCTGTTGGTGAGAATTCGAACCGAAACCCCGCGCTCCACCGCGGCGCGAAACACGGCTTCGCCCCGTTCCGTGGTCACCAAATACGGCGTCTGGATCACGATCGATTCGCTTGCTTGATTGACCAAGGCGATCAACGCATCGGTTGATGCGCCACCGCCCCCGAGGGTCCCGGTGGCGTTTTTTCCGGGCGCGTCCGATACGTACTCGACCCGCGATGGGGCGTGCATCAGCCCATCGGCGACTCGGGTTCGCAGGCTGGTTGGCACGGCGTTCACCCGGGCGCGCAGGGTGGGCAGGAAATTGGAGGGGTTGCAGGCGAACTGATGCATCCGCTCCCACACGGCTTCGGGATCGTGGCGCGTGGGTGGGTCCAGCAACTCCTCGACCGGCCGTGCGAGTGGGTGTTCCCAGAACTCTGCAAAGCTTGCCGACGCGTCGGCCACCTCCCCGTCAATCAGCAAGACGTCTCTGTCACGGAAATTGTTGGAGCGCGCGAGGTCAAAGTACGCGTTGCCCATGTTCCGTCCGCCCGTGATCGCGACCCGCCCATCGGCGATGAACAACTTGTTGTGCATCCGCTGGTTTACCGAAGCAAAGTCGCCGAAGATGTTCTTGAGCGTTTGCCCAACAGTCTGGCCCACGTTGAGCAGCGGGTTGTAGATCCGGACCTCGGCGTTGGGATGCATGCTCAGTGCATGAAGCAAGTGGGGGTCACCGTGGGCGAGGGTGTCGTCCACCAAGAGCCGGACACGGACCCCGCGTTCCGCCGCCAGCAAGAGGGCGTCGGTGGCAACAATGCCGGCGGTGTCGGCCGAGAAAATAAAGTACTGAGCATCGATTTGGTCCACGGCGTTCTCGACCAACCAGGCCCGCGCAATCAACGCGCTCGCCCCACGCTCGAGAAGCATGACGCCGGTGTGCTGTTCGGGAATGGCGAGTTCGTCGACCAGGTCGGCCAATTGCGACGGGCCGGGGTCGGGCACCTCATCGCAGTACGGCAGGTCCGGGCTGAGTCGATTGTTCATGAGCCTGGGGACCGTGCGATGGGCGCAAGCGGTGACGGCAAAGACCACCCATCCCAGTGCGAGCATGTGCAAGGACACTCTCATCGACGGAGTGTCGCACGATTGGCAATGCGCCGTTGGGAGCGACCGCCTCGATGCGTGCCGGCTCAATGAACCTCCCTCGGTTGGAGGAGATCGGTGCGTTGTGCACGCGGAGTGCCGCAGTCCGTTGCGATCGCGGTTGGGTCGGTCTACTTTGAATGGGTGCACGGGCGGCGGGGGTCGCGGAGGAGGGTCAAGATGGGCAACACCGATGGGTGGGCAAGACGGCGATTGTTCGCCACGGCATTGATGCTCGGATGCAGCGCGAAGTCCACGCCGTTGGCCGTCCAATCAACCGGGA